>JAAWEO010000079.1 GCA_022794295.1 Angelakisella sp.
GGGTAACGGCCGATCTCGTTACCGGCCGCGGTTTGTCACTTCGCATAGACGCAAAAAAGGACGGAACATGCCCCATCCTTTTTTAATGCCATATTTTTTCCCGCGTCCGGTTATGGATAGCTGCTGCCTCTAGCAGGGGAATTTCGCCCGCTGCGGCGGACGACCAGGCGCTGTCCGCCCTGGACCCGGACCGGACTGGTGTCCGGTGACAGAAAGGCTAACCGGTACTTGTCCCGGCGCCTGCCCCCAGTCCTGCACCGGCAAACAAAAATTCCCCCTTGACAAGCTGTGCCGCCCATGGTAAACTAGCAGAAATGCAAACCACCAAAAAACCGCTTACCCACCACCGGTAAGCCTTTTTTATGGACCGGTCCCCCCCGACACCAGAAAGGAGGAGCAGCTTGAATACCAGCCCAATGAATCACCCCAATACCCAGCGGGAAACCGCCATCCGTCAGTTTCTTTCCGGCGGTGGCCGTGTTCCCGTTTTTTTTGGCCCCTATTTCGTTTTCCCCGGCTTTTGTGATGTGCATGTGCATTTCCGAGAGCCGGGGTATTCTTATAAAGAGACCATCGCCACCGGAACCATGGCAGCGGTCCGGGGAGGCTATACCGCCGTCTGTACCATGCCTAACCTGGACCCGGTGCCCGACAGCCCCGAGAACCTCCGCGCCCAGTGGGAGCTGATCGGCCAGAACGCCCTGATCCCCGTATACCCCTACGGAGCCATCACCCGGGGGGAACAGGGGGAGGAGCTGGCAGACCTTGCCGGGCTCCATTCCCCCCTGATCTGCGGATACTCTGACGATGGCCGCGGGGTCCAAAGCGAGGCGATGATGCGCCAGGCCATGACAGAGGTAAAGCGCCTGGGGATGGGAAAGATCCTTGCCGCCCACTGCGAGGATAACAGCCTCCTCCATGGGGGATACATCCATGATGGGGCCTACGCCCGGGCCCACGGCCACCGGGGCATTTCCAGCGAAAGCGAGTACCGCCAGATCCAGCGGGACCTGAACCTGGCGGCGGAGACCGGCTGCTCCTACCACGTCTGTCATGTCTCCGCCAAGGAAAGCGTTGCCCTGATCCGTCAGGCCAAGGCAGCCGGGGTGGACGTCACCTGCGAAACCGCCCCCCATTACCTGACCCTCTGTGACGAGGACCTGAGGGAGGAGGGCCGCTTTAAGATGAACCCGCCCCTCCGGGGAAAGGAGGACCAGGAGGCCCTGATCGCCGGGCTGCTGGACGGGACCATTGATATGATCGCCACCGACCACGCCCCCCACTCGGCGGAGGAAAAAAGCCGGGGGCTGGAAAAAAGCCTCATGGGGGTGGTAGGACTGGAGACCGCCTTCCCGGTCCTCTACACCCGCCTGGTGCGCCCGGGGGTGCTCACCCCAGAGCAGCTGTCCCGGCTTCTCAGTGACAACCCACGGCGGCGGTTCTCCATCCCCGATGACTCCGGGTACACCGTCTTTGAGGTGGAGACCCCCTATACGGTTGACCCGGAGACCTTTGCCACCAAGGGCCGCAGCACCCCCTTTGCCGGGGAGACCCTGTACGGCCGGTGGGAGCTGACCTGCTGGAACGGAAAAACCTATGAACGAAAACTCGGTGATCAGTATGAAAGGGAGGAAACAGCCCATGAGACAATATGACCGCAAGCTGATCCTGGAGGATGGCGGCCAGTACCCCGGCTTCGGCTTCGGCGCCGGAACAGACGCCATCTGCGAGATCGTCTTTAACACCTCCATGGTGGGGTACCAGGAGATCGTCTCCGACCCCTCCTACACCGACCAGGCGGTGGTGATGACCTACCCCCTGATTGGCAACTACGGCATCACCGACGAGGATTTCGAGACCAGGATCCCCACCATCGGCGCCCTGGTGGTGGGGGAATACAACGACCTGCCCTCCAACTTCCGGTGCACCAAGACCCTCTCTGAGATTTTGGAGGAGTACGGCATCCCCGCCATTGAGGGGATCGACACCCGCAAGCTCACCCGGAGCATCCGGGACCTGGGCAGCCGCCGGGTCCTTCTCACCGCCATTGACACCCCCCTGGAGGAGGGCCTTCGGATCCTTCGGGAGACCCCTGTCCGCCGGGATGCCATCAGCCGGGTCAGCTGCCGCAAGCGGTGGTTCTCCCGGACCCCGGATCACCGGTACAATGTGGTGGCGGTGGACTGCGGCATCAAGCTGAACATCGTCCGCTCCCTCAATGCCCGGGGCTGCAACGTCACCGTGGTCCCCTGGGATACCGACGCCAAAACCGTCCTGGAGATGAAGCCGGACGGGCTGTTCCTCTCCAATGGCCCCGGTGACCCGGAGGACGCCGCCCCGGTGATCCAGCTGCTGCGGGAGATCCGGGGACAGCTGCCGGTGTTCGGCATCTGCCTGGGGCACCAGATCATCTCCCTGGCCTACGGCGGGCGGACCTACAAGCTGAAATTCGGCCACCGGGGGGGAAACCACCCTGTGAAGAACCTTCTCACTGGCCGGGTGGAGATCACCTCCCAGAACCACAGCTACGCCGTGGATGCCCGCTCCCTGCGGGGGACGGGCCTGGAGCTGACCCACCAGAACCTGCTGGACGGCACGGTGGAGGGGGTGCGCTGCGCCCGGGACAAGGTCTTTTCGGTGCAGTACCACCCGGAAAGCGCCCCAGGTCCCCAGGACAGCGGGTACCTGTTTGACCAGTTCATCGCCCTGATGGCCGCCGAGAAGAAGGAAAGGAGGGTGACCCCCTATGCCCAAAAGAGCTGACCTGAAAAAGATCATGGTCATTGGCAGCGGTCCCATTGTAATTGGACAGGCCGCCGAATTCGACTACGCCGGGACCCAGGCCTGCCTGGCCCTCAAGGAGGAGGGCTACGAGGTGGTGCTGGCCAACTCCAACCCCGCCACCATTATGACCGACCGGGCCATTGCCGACCGCATCTACATGGAGCCCCTCACCCTGGAATATGTGGCAAAGATCATCCGCCACGAGCGCCCCGACGCCATCGTCCCCGGCATCGGCGGCCAGACCGGCCTGAACCTGGCTATGCAGCTGGAAAAGAAGGGGGTCCTGCGGGAGTGCCAGGTGGAGCTTTTGGGCACCTCCTCCGCCAGCATCGAGCGGGCCGAGGACCGGGAGCTTTTCAAGGAGCTCTGCCAGGAGATCGGGGAGCCGGTCTGTCCCTCGGAGATCGCCACCTCCATCCCCGAGGCGGAGGCTGCCGCGGAGCGGATCGGCTACCCGGTGGTGCTGCGCCCCGCCTTTACCCTGGGGGGCACCGGGGGCGGCTTTGCCGACACCCCCGAGGAACTGCGGGAGATCATGAAAAACGCCCTCAAGCTCTCCCCGGTCCACCAGGTGCTGGTGGAAAAGAGCATCAAGGGGTACAAGGAGATCGAATACGAGGTGATGCGGGATAAAAACGACACCGCCATCGCCATCTGCAACATGGAGAACCTGGACCCGGTGGGCATCCATACCGGGGATTCCATTGTGGTCTGCCCCAGCCAGACCCTGACCAACAAGGAGTACCACCTGCTGCGGGACAGCGCCCTGCGGATCATCCGGGCCTTGAAGATCGAGGGGGGCTGCAATGTCCAGTTCGCCCTGGATCCCCAGTCCTTCCGGTACTATGTCATCGAGGTAAACCCCCGGGTCTCCCGGTCCTCCGCCCTGGCCAGCAAGGCCAGCGGCTACCCCATCGCCCGGGTCTCGGCCAAAATCGCCGTGGGGATGACCCTGGACGAGATCCGCATCGCCAACACCCCTGCCAGCTTCGAGCCCACCCTGGACTATGTGGTCACCAAAATGCCCCGGTTCCCCTTTGATAAGTTCGCTGACGCCAGCAACAGCCTTTCCACCCAGATGAAGGCCACCGGCGAGGTCATGAGCATCGGACGCACCATCGAGGAAAGCCTTCTCAAGGCCATCCGCTCCCTGGAAATCGGGGTCTGCCACCTGCATATGAAAAAGTTCGACCAGGTCCCCACAGAGGAGCTGTTCCGGTACATCGCCGCCGGCACCGATGACCGCATTTACGCCATTGGAGAGCTGCTCCGCCGGGAGGTGGATACCGACACCATCTGCCAGATCACCCAGATCGACCTGCTGTTCATTGATAAGCTGCGGCATATTATCCAGCTGGAGCAGGAGACCGCCGCTGCCCCCTTTGACCGGGATGTCTTGCTCCAGGCGAAGAAATACGGCTTCTGCGACAAGACCATCGCCGGCCTTTGGAACACCAGCGAGGACCAGGTGTGGGCCTTCCGGGAGAAGGAGGACATCTTCCCCGACTACAAGATGATCGACACCTGCGCCTCGGAGTTCGAGTCCTACATCCCCTACTTCTACTCCACCTACGCCGGGGAAAATGAATCGGTGGTCACCGGCCGCAAAAAGATCATCGTTCTGGGCTCCGGGCCCATTCGCATCGGCCAGGGGGTGGAATTCGATTACTCCACTGTCCACGCAGTTATGACCATCAAGCAGAACGGCTACGAGGCCATTATCATCAACAACAACCCGGAGACCGTCTCCACCGATTACACCTGTTCTGACAAGCTCTATTTCGAGCCCCTTACCGTGGAGGATGTCTGCAACATCGTCCGCCTGGAAAAGCCCTATGGGGTCATCACCTCCCTGGGGGGACAGACTGCCATCAACCTGGCAGAGCCCCTCCTCCGCCGCGGAGTGCCCCTTATCGGCACCAGCTGCGAGGCCATCGACCGGGCGGAAAACCGGGATTCCTTTGAGAAGGTCCTTTCCGCCCTGGGGATCCCCCAGCCCAAGGGCCGGGCGGTGACCCAGATCGAGGACGGGGTAAAGGCCGCGGAGGAAATCGGGTACCCTGTCCTGGTGCGTCCCTCCTTTGTCCTGGGGGGACGGGCCATGCAGATCGTGGCAAACGAAGGCCAGCTGCGCCAGTACCTGAAAACCGCTGTGGAGATCGACGAGGACCGCCCGGTGCTGGTGGACAAGTACATTGTGGGCCGCGAGGTGGAGGTGGACGCCGTCTGCGACGGAGAAAACGTCTTTGTCCCCGGCATTATGGAGCTGGTGGAGCGCACCGGCATCCACTCCGGAGATTCCATCAGCGTCTACCCCGCCTTCTCCCTCACCCCCGGGGTCCGGGAGACCATTCTGGACTACACGAAGCGCCTAGGGCTGGGCATTGGAATCCGGGGACTGTTTAACATCCAGTTTATTGTGGACAAGGAGGACAACGTCTACATCATTGAGGTGAACCCCCGTTCCTCCCGGACTGTTCCCTTCCTCTCCAAGGCCACCGGCTGGAGCCTGGCCGATATCGGTACCCTGGTGATCCTGGGCCGGAGCCTTCCGGAGCAGGGCATCACCCAGCTGTACCCCGGGGACAAGGACCGGTGGTACGTAAAGGTCCCCGCCTTCTCCTTTGGGAAGCTGCGGGGGATGGACGCCTACCTCTCCCCGGAGATGAAGTCCACCGGAGAGGCCATCGGCTATGACCGCAAGCTGACCCGGGCCCTTTACAAGGCCCTCCAGGCCTCCGGGATGCAGGTGGTGAACTACGGCACCCTGTTTGTCACCGTGGCGGACAAGGACAAGGAGGAGGCCCTGCCCCTGATCCGGCGGTTCTACCACATGGGCTTCAATATCGAGGCCACCAGCGGCACCGCCGCCTTCCTGCGGAAAAACGGCATCCGCACCCGGGTCAAAAAGAAGATCAGCGAAAACAGCGAGGAGATCTTCCAGTCCATCCGCCAGGGATACGTGAACTATGTCATCAACACCCGGGACTACAGCTCCGGGGGCGCTACCGAAAGCGACGGGCTTTTGATCCGGCGGTGCGCCGTGGAAAACGGGGTGACCATCTTTACCGCCCTGGACACGGTGCGGGTGCTGCTGGACGTGCTGGAGGAGATCACCATGGAAATTTCCACCATCGACGGATAACGGAAGGGAGGAAAAACACGTGAGACCGACGACACTTACCATCCGGGAGAATGTCCCCCTCACCGGGGATGTGTACCGGATGATCCTCACCGGGGACACCGGGGAGATCAGGCGGCCGGGGCAGTTTTTGAACCTGCTCGTCCCCGGCTTTGTCCTGCGCCGGCCCATTTCGGTCTGTGACTGGCGGGAGGGGGAGGTCACCCTGCTGTACAAGGTGGTAGGGGGCGGCACCGAGGCCATGACAAAGCTTCCCGCAGGCTTCGGGATCGACACCCTTATGGGGCTTGGGAACGGCTTTGACACGGCTAAAAGCGGGGATCGCCCCCTTTTGGTGGGGGGAGGGGTGGGGACCCCGCCCCTCTACGGCCTTTGCCGTGTCCTCCGGGAGGAGGACAAGAAGCCCATCGTTCTGCTGGGCTTCCGGAGCAAAGGGGACATTTTGCTGGAGAAGGAATTTGCCGCCCTGGGGGCGGAGGTCCATATTGCCACCGAGGATGGCTCCGCCGGGACAAAGGGCTTTGTCACCCAGGTGATGCCGGAGCTTGCCTACACCTATCTTTACGCCTGTGGTCCCCTGCCCATGCTCCGGGCGGTGGACGGGGCCGCCAAAACCGGCGGCCAGCTGAGCTTTGAGGAACGGATGGGCTGCGGCTTTGGGGCCTGTATGGGATGCAGCATTATGACCAAAAGCGGGAGCAAGCGTGTTTGCGCCGACGGTCCGGTGCTGGAAAGGGAGGAGATTTTATGGCAGACACAAGGGTGACCCTCTCCGGCTGGGTGCTGGACAACCCTGTCATCCCCGCCAGCGGGACCTTTGGCTATGGCAAGGAGTTTGCCCAGTGCTATGACATCAACTGTCTGGGGAGCTTCTCCTTTAAGGGCACCACCCGGGAGCCCCGGTTTGGCAACCCCACCCCCCGCATTGCGGAGTGCCCCGCCGGGATCATCAACTCGGTGGGTCTCCAGAACCCCGGGGTGGACCATGTGCTGGCGGTGGAGCTGCCGGAGCTGGCGGAGTACTTCCACAAAAAGGTCATCGCCAACGTGGGGGGCTTTTCGGTGGAGGACTACGCCGAGACCTGCCGGAAGCTGGATGCCTGTGACCAGGTGGGCATCCTGGAGGTGAATGTCAGCTGCCCCAACGTGGACCACGGGGGCATGACCTTCGGCACCAGCCCGGAGGCCGCCGCAGAGGTGACCCGGGCGGTGAAGGCGGTGACCACCAAGCCGGTCTACATAAAGCTGAGCCCCAATGTCACCGACATTGTTCCCATTGCCAGGGCCTGCGAGGAGGCGGGAGCGGATGGCCTCAGCCTGATCAACACCTTGCTGGGAATGCGCATTGACCTGCGGAGCAGAAAGCCGGTCATCGCCAACCGCATGGGGGGCTATTCCGGGGAGGGGATCTTCCCGGTGGCCCTGCGGATGGTCTACCAGGTCTACGAGGCGGTGAAGATCCCCCTGATTGGCATGGGCGGGGTGAAAAGCGCCGAGGACGTTATTGAGATGATGCTGGCCGGGGCCAGCGCGGTCCAGGTGGGGACGATGAACCTGATCGATCCCTGGGCCTGTGAGAAGATCATCGGGGATTTGCCCCGTGTGATGGAACAATACCAGATCCGCTCGCTGAGCGAAATTATTGGAGGTGCACACCATGGGTAAGGATGTTATTATCGCCTGCGATTTCCCCAGCCGCCAGGAGGTCATGACCTTTCTGGACAAGTTTGCCGGGGAGGAAAGAAAGCCCTTTGTCAAGATCGGCATGGAGCTTTACTACGCCGAGGGCCCGGAGATCGTCCGGGAGATCAAGCGCCGGGGGCACAAGATCTTTCTTGATTTGAAGCTGCACGATATTCCCAACACGGTGATGAAGGCCATGCGGGTGCTGTCCGGGCTGGACGTGGATCTGTGCAACCTCCATGCGGCGGGGACGGTAGCCATGATGAAGGCGGCAGCAGAGGGATTGACCCGGGCTGACGGGACCCGGCCGCTGCTGATCGCGGTGACCCAGCTGACCTCCACTGACCAGCAGAGCATGGAGGAGGACCTGCTGATCCATGCGCCTATGGCCGATGTGGTAAAGCACTATGCCAAGAAGGCCAGGGAGGCTGGGCTGGACGGGGTGGTTTGTTCTCCCCAGGAGGCTGGAGAGGTAAAGGAGGCCTGTGGGAGGGAGTTTCTGACAGTGACCCCGGGGGTGCGGTTTGCTGACGGGGATACTGGGGATCAGAAGCGGGTGATGACGCCTGCCCAGGCGAAGGAGATCGGGTCGGATTACATTGTAGTAGGGCGGCCCATTACAGGGGCAGAGGACCCGGTGGCGGCCTACCGCCGGTGTGTAGCGGAGTTTGTGGGCTAAGTAAGCGCAGAGCGCAGAACCATACCCGAAGCCCACCGCCCAGTACCGGTTAGCCTTTCTGTCACCGGACATCAGTCCGGTCCGGGTCCAGGGCGGACAGCGCCTGGTCGCCCGCCGCACTGC
>JAAWEO010000080.1 GCA_022794295.1 Angelakisella sp.
AAAATTTTGTAATACACCAAGTATTCCTGCAATTTTTTGCCTTGCAGGACAGAAAAATCCTTGCCCTTTCGGCATACTTGGAGATCTTGAATAGGCTCTTAGAGGCCGTTCAAAATCTCCCCGCATACCGGGATTTTTGAAAAGACTCTTAAACCCTTTGGTACAGCTCCTGCACCACTTCCTCCAGCTTCATGCCGCGGCTCCCCTTGAACCAGACAAGGTCCCCGGGGGCTACCGTTTCGGCCAGGGCCTGGGCGAAGGCCGCCTTCTCCCGGAAGAAGCGGGCGTTTTCCATCCCCTTTTCCCGGGCCCCCAGGACGATCTCCTCCGCCATTTCGCCCCAGGCAAGCAGCAGGTCGATGCCGGCCCGGGCGGCCTGCTCCCCCACCTGCCGGTGGCAGCGGCGGGAAATGGCCCCCAGCTCCAGCATATCCGAGGCGGCAAAGATCCTCCGCCCCTCTGCGGGGAAGCGGCTCAGGGTGTCCAGGGCGGCGGCCATGGAATCGGGACTGGCATTGTAGCAGTCCTCAATGACGGTGACACCATGGTGGTCCACCACCCTCTGGCGCATCCCCGAGGGAACGTAGTCCCGGAGGGCGGCAATGGCCTCCTCCGGCTCCATCCCCATGGTGACCCCCACCCCGAAAGCGGCCAGGGCATTCAGGACCAGATGGCGGCCCGCGCCGGGGATGGCAGCCTGCCACCGTTTTCCCTTCCAGGAGATGGTAAACTCGGTGGAGTATGGCGTGCTGTTCTCTATTGTACCACAGATATCGCTATTTTGGTTGTCGATTCCATAGAAAACAATGGAAAGTCTTGGAATTTTTATCTGGGCAAGGAGGTCGTTGTCCCCGCAGAGGAACAGGGGGGCCTTGTCGGGGAGGCATTCCGCCAGCTCCAGCTTGGCCCGGAGGATATTCTCCCGGCTGCCCAGCTGCTCCATGTGGGAGACCCCTATGTTGGTAATGACCCCTATCTCCGGCTTGGCGGCCAGGGCCAGGTCCCGGATCTCCCCAAAGCCGCACATCCCCATTTCGATCACCGCCGCCTGGGTGTCCCGGCCGATGGTGAGAAGGGTCTTGGGGGCGCCGATCTCGTTGTTCATGTTCCCCTGGGTCTTGATGGTGGAAAAGCGGGCAGAAAGCACCGCCGCCACCATCTCCTTGGTGGTGGTCTTGCCCACGCTGCCGGTGATGCCCACCACCCGGGCGGGCATCCGGTCCCGGTACCAGGCGGAAAGAGCCAGGAGCGCCTTCAGGGTATCCTCCACCATCAGCACCCGGTCCCTGGGAAAATCCCCGGGATGATGGGCCAGGGCGCAGGCGGCCCCCTGGTCCAGGGCGGCGGCGATGAAGTCGTGACCGTCAAAATTTTCCCCCTGGATGGCAACAAAAAGGCAGCCGGGGGTGATCTGCCGGGAATCGGTGCAGAGGCTCAGCACCTCCCCGTCCCGGGGGCAGTTGGTTCCCAGGGCCTTTGCGATCTCCTGTATGGTCAGCTTTTCCATGGTTTGATCCACCTTTTTCCAATCGTTTGCTTCTGGGGCTGGGGTCATATCTCGCCGAGCAGGTACATGAGCCCATCCTTTTCCCCCTGGTTCAGGTCCTCAAGGGCATCCACTGCCTGCCAAAGCTCCTCCCGTGTCCTGTTCCGGTACTTCTCCTTCAGGGTGCTGTAATAGGCTGCTGTAAAGTCCGGCCGTTCCCCTTTTCGCTTCACCCTCTCCACTCTGCCCAGCTGGGCGGGGGAGGTAATCTTCATGGAGGCGGAGCCCATTACCTCCAGGATGGTCCCGGGCCGCAGGGTGGCCTGGTCCCGGTAATCCTCCGGGAAAGAAAAGGTAAACAGGCCCTCGTACTGTTCCCCCAGCTCTGCCGCCAAGGCGCCGCTGCCCTCCGGGTAAAGGGCGATGATCTCCACCTGGCGCTTTTGGGATTCCATCATCCAGATCTGCCCGGCACAGCAGACCCGGACCATGGCGGCGGCAAAGCCCACAAGAGAAACCGCTGTCACCAGCAGGTGCCCCCACGACCGTTTTTTCATCCTTACTTCCTATCCATCTCTGCCAGGAGCTGGCCCACCAGCACCTTTTCGTCAAAATAAACCGTCTCGTCCCGAAGGACCTGGTAGTCCTCGTGGCCCTTCCCGGCCAGGAGAAGAACGTCATCCTTCCGGGCGTTTTCCAGGGCCCACTTCACCGCCTCGTACCGGTCGGGAATGATGCGGTAGGGGGTCTTGTGCTGCTCCAGGCCGGGGCGGGTGTCGTCAATGATCTGCCCCTCGTCCTCGGTGCGGGGATTGTCGGAGGTCAGGATCACCAGGTCGGAATACCGGGCGGTGATCTCCCCCATGGCGGCCCGCTTGGTGCGGTCCCGGTCCCCGGCACAGCCGAAAAGGGTGATCAGCCGCCCTTCCCCCTTGTAGGGAGCCAGGGTGGCGAGGATCTGCTCCAGCTCCTCCGGGGCGTGGGCAAAGTCCCGGAGCACGGTAAAGCCGGTATCGGTGGGGATCACCTCCGCCCGGCCGGGTACCCCGGAGCAGGCGGCCAGACCTTGGGCGATCTCCTCCGGGGAAAGGCCCAGGGCCCAGCAGGCCGAGGCGGCAGCCATTGCGTTGCTCACCGAAAAGCGGCCCGGCATGGCAATGCGGGTGCGCTGGATCAGCTGGTTGCCCACGATCAGGAAGCTGCTGCCCCGGACGGTGGAGACGATGTTCCGGGCGGTCAGGGTGGCGTCGTCCCGCTCCAGGGAGAAGGTGATGGCCTCCGCCCCTAGCTCCCCGGCCAGCTCTGCCCCCTTGGGGTCATCCAGGTTGACCACCGCCCGATCGGTCATGGAGAAAAGCTTTTTCTTGGCGGCAAAGTAGTTTTCCATGGTGCCGTGGTAATCCAGGTGATCCTGGGAAAGGTTGGTGAACACAGCGGCGGCAAAGCGGCAGCCCTCCAGACGGTGCTGGTCCAGGGCATGGGAGGAGGCCTCCATGACCACATACTGGCAGCCGGCCTCCCGCATCCGCTCCAGCATGGTGTGGAGCTGGTAGGGGTCGGGGGTGGTGTGCTTGGCGGGGAACTCCATCTCCCCGATCTCGTTGTGGATGGTGCCCATAAGCCCCACCCTTTTCCCCGCCTGCTGGAGGATGCTTTTCACCAGAAAGGCCACTGTGGTCTTCCCGCTGGTACCGGTGATGCCCACCAGCTTCATCCCCGTGGCAGGGTTCCCGAAGTGATTGCCGCAAAGGATGGCATAGGCGGCCCGGGTGTCCTCCACCAGGATCTGCCGCTCCAGGCCCAGGTCCCGTTCCACCACCACCGCAGCGGCCCCGGCGGCCAGGGCCTCCCCTGCCTTGCTGTGGCCATCAAACCGCCCGCCCCGGATGCAGACAAAGATACTGCCCCCCCGCACCTGGCGGGAATCGTTGGTCACCGAGCAGGCTGCTGTCTGCTCCAGCTCCTCCGCCGGGATCCGGGTCCGGAAGGGGATCCCCTTCAAATACTCGTTTAGTGTCATAAATAAACCGTTCCTCTCCTGCGCTTCCCATTCACAGGTAAGTCCTTGAACCGTTAAAAGCTGTCGTGGAGGGTGGTGTCCGCAAAGTCCACGGTGACCACGGTGCCACGGGGGACCTCCGTCCCCGCCGCTACGCTCTGCTTTGCGGCTACCGCGTTTTCGTTTTCGATGCCCACGCCGGTGACCTTAATATTCAGCCCCGCGTTGAGGATCAGCTTGTTGGCTACCAGCCCCCCTTTGCCCACTACATCGGGGACGATAACGGTATCGCTGGCCGCCGAGTCGTCGGTGTACAGCATAATGGTGCTGCCCTTTGGCACGGTGGAGCCCGCCGCCGGGATCTGGGAGACCACCGAGCCGCCCCCGCCGATGATCTTGGCCCCCAGGCCCTGGCGGGTGCAGTAGGATTGGGCGTCGTGGGCCACCTTGCCCACCTGGCTTTCTACATAAACATCCAGCTTTTCCAGCTCCTCCTGGGTGTAGACCTTTTCCAGCCCCAGGTAAGGGAGAACATCGGCCAGAATGGCGCCTACCACCGGGGCGGCAATGGTAGAGCCGTACTCATTTACCAGGGTGGGTTCATCCAGCAGGACCAGACAGGCGATCTGGGGATCATCCATGGGGGCAATCCCCACAAAGGAAAGGACGTTGCGCATTTCGCCGGTTTGGTTGTACCGGTCGATCTTCTCGGAGGTGCCGGTCTTTCCACCGATGCGGTAGCCGGGTATGTAGGCGTTTTTACCGGAGCCCTCGGTGACCACCGTCTCCAGCATCTGGCAGACGATGGCGGAGGTCTCGGCGGAGATCACCTGCCGCTTGGCCTTGGGCTCGATGGTCTGGACGATGTTCCCGTCGGCGTCCAGGACCTGCTTGACAACATGGGGCTCGTAAAGGGTCCCCCCGTTTACGGCTGCGGAGACCGCGGTGACCAGCTGGAGAGGGGTCACCTTGAAGGTCTGCCCGAAGGCGGCGCTGGTAAGGGAGTTTTCGTAGTCATTGGGGTTTGCCAGGGCCTTTTTGGTGTGGTAGGCGCCAATGGCCTCCCCGGGGAGGTCGATGCCGGTGGTCTCGGTGAGGCCGAAGTTGCTGAAGTAGTCGAAGAACCGCTCCCCGCCGATCCGTTGGCCGATCATCATAAAGGCCGGGTTGCAGGAGTTGCGCACCGAGGCCGCCAGGTCCTGGTCCCCGTGGCCCACCGTTTTCCAGCAGCCCTTCCGGACACTGCCCACCATGTAAAAGCCGGGGCAGTGGAAGTGATCGCTGGGAACCACCGCCCCTGTCTCCAGGCCGGTGGAAAGGGTGATGATCTTAAAGACCGAGCCGGGCTCGTAGGGCTCCGAAATGGCCTTGTTGTTCCACTGCTGGAACCGGGCCTCGTTAAGGGCCTTCTGGTACTCCTCCTGATCCCCGCCCTTCAGGGCCTCCACCGCCGCTTTCATCACAGGGTCGGCGATCTCGTATGCCTCGTTGGGGTCAAAGTCTGGCTTGGTGGTCATCCCCAGGATCTCGCCGGTTTTTACGTCCATAATGATACCGGCCGCCCGGTTGCGGACCTTGTGCTCCACCACCGCCGTTTCCAGGTGCTTATCCAGCATGTGCTGAATGGTCTCGTCGATGGTGAGAAGAAGGCTTTGGCCATCCTGGGCCTCGTACATCTCCTGATAGCTGAAGGGCATATCGGTGCCCCAGGCGTTTTTGGCCGCCACCACCTTGCCGGGGGTGCCGCTGAGGGTGTTGTTGTAATAGGATTCGATGCCGTAGGCCCCCTGGTTTTCCTCGTTGACAAACCCCAGAACACTGGAGCCCAGGCTCCCGTAGGGGTAATACCGCTTGCTGTCCTCCTGGAGGCTGACGCCGTTGATCTTATGCTCCGCTGCAAAGGCGATCACCTGGTCGGCGGTCTCCTTTTCCACCTTTTTTTTGACGATCTGGTAATAGTTCTTTTTGTTTTTGGCCTTTTCGATGACAAACTCCCGGTCCACCCCCAGGATTTCGCTCATACCGTCTGCCAGGATCACGGCCTGCTCGTCGGTAATGTCGTGGGGGGAAAAAAGGACGGTCCAAACGGTGGCGGACACGGCCAGTGTCTTGCCGTTGCGGTCGTAGATGGTGCCCCGGTTGGCGGTGATGGGGGTGGTGCGCAGCTGCTGGGCAATGGCCCGCTGCTGGTAAAAGTCTCCCTCCCGCAGCTGGATGTTAAACAGGTTATAGATTACCAGCCCGAAGCCTGCCAGGATAATACAAAGGCAGACGATCAGAAGCCGCCGCCTGGCGCTGCTGTCCGGCAGATTGGACACAGACACAATATCCCCCCTTAAGCCCCTGGGAGTCTATTCAAAATCTCCCCGCACGCCGCCAGGGCAGGGCTTTTCCTGCCCTTCCGGCATACTTGGAGAGCTTGAATAGGCTCTGATAGCACATTAAGAGGCACTCTGACCTCTTAATGTAATTTGGTCCATATTCAGTTTATTCACCGCAGTTTCATGTATTCCATCAAATTGTCGAAGCCGCGGAGGAGCACCTGGGTGGGGGCCTTGTCCGGGGCCTTGTCGGTGCGGCGGATCGCCCCCTCCCCTGCCAGGTTGATATAGGTGATCTGGTACTTATCCGCCTTTCCCATTCCCAAAACGGTGGAGGCGTATTTTTCCACATTCTGGGCGGAGGACTGGCTTTCCAGCTTGGAGCGCAGGGTCACCTCCTCGCTTTGGAGGGCCTCCAGCTGGGCCTTGGCCTCGCTGAGCTGGTCCCCCAGCTCCACCATGACGACGTTATTGTAAATAGCCAGGGAGATCAGGGCCACCAAAAGAACCGCGCAGAGAAGGAACCGCAGGGGGGAGATCCCGGTCTGGGGCTTTTTTCCTTCCTTCACCTGGAGGCTGGGGGTCTCCTCCCGGCGGACGCCCCGGTATTCCCGGCTGTACTCATAGCTTTCCAGCACTCTTGCCGCGTTGCTCTGCATATGATCCCTCCTGTTCCGGATCCTTTTCTTTTCAGAGGACCTTTTCTTCCCGGTCTCTCTGAACACTTCCTGTTTGGGGGAAGAAGCCCTCCTTCCCCTTTATGATAAACCCGGAGGCCTTTTCTTCACAGCTTCTCCAGGATCCTCAGCTTCGCGGAGCGGGAGCGGCTGTTCTGCCGCTGCTCCTCCTCCCCGGGCTCTATGGGCTTTTTGTTTACCAGGCGGCCCTCCGGGGTGCGGCCGCAGACACAGACCGGGAAATCCGGCGGGCAGATACACCCCTTGCAGTATGCGGCAAACTTCTGCTTCACCATCCGGTCCTCCAGGGAGTGGAAGGTGATGACTGCAAATCTTCCCCTGGGGGCCAGCCTCCCGAAGGCGGTATCCAGGCACTGGGAGAGGTTGTCCAGCTCGCTGTTTACCGCAATGCGGATGGCCTGGAAGGTGCGCTTTGCCGGGTGGCCTCCCTCGTACCGGCTGCTGGGGGGGATGGCGGCCTTGATCAGCTCCACCAGCTCCCCTGTGGTCTCCACCGGCTTTGTCTCCCGGGCGCGGGCAATTTTTTTTGCAATAGCCAGGGCGTACTTTTCTTCTCCGAATTCCCGGATCACCCGGGCCATAGAGCTGACATCCCAGCTGTTCACCAGGTCGTAAGCCCCGGGCCCCTTTTGGCTCATGCGCATATCCAGGGGGGCGTCGGCCATATAGGAGAAGCCCCGCTCCGGGGTATCCAGCTGGTAGGAGGAGACCCCCAGGTCCAGAAGGATGCCATCTACGGTATCCACCCCCAGCTTGTCCAGCACCTGGGGGATGTTGGCGTAGTCGCTTTCCACCACCTGGGCGGGAAGCCCCCGGAGCCGCTCCCCTGCCGCCTTTACCGCGGCCGGGTCCTTGTCCAGGGCGATCAGCCTGCCGGTGGTAAGGCGCCTGGCGATCTCGGCGGAATGGCCTCCCCCGCCGGCGGTGCCATCCAGATAAGTGCCATCGGGGCGGATCCTAAGGCCCTCCAGGCATTCCGGCAGCAGGACCGGAATATGAGAAAATTCCATGGCGGCCTCCCCCTTTCCCCTTAGAAATTAAGGCTGTCCATCAGCTCCGCCATCTGGTCGGAGGTAAGGTCCTCGTTGTCGGCGGCCCACCGCTTGGCGTCCCAGATCTCCGCCCGGTCAGAGGCCCCGATGACCACGACCTCCTTTTCCAGCCCGGCGTATTCCCGGAGCACCGCAGGCAGGACGATGCGCCCCTGCTTGTCCGGCTCCACGTCGGTGGCGCTGGCAAAGAAGAACCGCTTCAGCTGCCGGGACTTGGAATCGGGCAGGCCCTTCAGCTTTTCCTCCCAGCGGCTCCATTCCTCCATGGAGTAAACAGCGACACAGTTATCCAGTCCCTTGGTCAGGATAAAGCGGTCCCCCATATCCTCCCGGAACTTGGCGGGGAAGTTGATCCGGCCCTTGGCGTCGATGGTATGTTCAAATTGACCAATGAGCAAATCTCTCCACCCCACTTCCCGGAAAAACCAGGTTTTACAAACCACTTTCCCCCACTTCTCACCACTTACAAGGAAAAGTATACCCCATCCAAAGGATAAATGCAACAATGAACTTTTGTTCTTTTTTCGGTCTTTTATGAAGTTTGACGAAATCTTTGTCAAAATGACGAAAAAGTGTTTCTTTTGTTGTAGGATGGCACGTATGTTCTTTTTTCTGCTCCAAAAAAACCCGGACCGTATGGCCCGGGGTGGTTTTAATTCTCTTTTTTTGCTAACGGTAATCCATAGCGCCGCCCTGTCCGGGGACGGGGGGGCCGTTTTGCTTGATGGCCTCCCGGGCGCTTTGGAGGATGGCCTGGCGGGTGGTCTTGATCTCGGCCAGGGCCCGGGCCACCGTCTCCTCGGTGGAGCG
>JAAWEO010000081.1 GCA_022794295.1 Angelakisella sp.
GACAGAAAGGCTACCCGGTACTGGGCGTTGGGCTTCGGGTATGGTGCTGCGCCGGCAGAAACCTCGCCCGCCCCAGTCCGTCAAAGGCCGGGGAATCGCTTCGCCCTGTACCCGTCAGGACTCCAGGCACCCACCAAGCCCCCGCACACCGTTAAGGCGCGCAGCGCCGGGTAGGGTCTGAAAGTTCGCGGATGGCCATGATGCCGATTAGGATGGCAAACAGCTTGCTTAATATTTTGTTGGACAGCCATCCTGCCAGGCCGGTCCCCAATACCAGCCCGATCAGCCCCCCTAGTGCTATGGGCAGTGCCGCCTTGATGTCCACCAGGCCGTTCTTCCGGTGGAGCCACAGGCCCACCGCCCCCACCGGAAGAATAAACAGCAGGTTGATCCCCTGGGCCGTCAGCTGGCCGGTCCCCACATAGGAGAGCCAGAGCAGCAGTACACCGCCGCCCCCCAGCCCCATGGAGCCCAATGCCCCCGCCAGCAGCCCCGGCAGGAAGGAGCTCAGCGCCCCCCTCACCCCAGAAGCCTCCGGGCGCTGGCCCACAGCAGGAGCAGGGCAAAGGCCCTTTTGACCCATGGGGTGCTGGCCTTCGCCAGCAGCTTTGCCCCCACCGCAGCCCCCACCAGTCCCCCGGGAAGAAAGACCGCGGCCTCCCCCAGGGTGACCCACCCCCGCTGCCAGTAGATGCCGGCGCTTACCAGGGAAAGGGGGACGATTACCGCCAGGCTGGTGGCATGGGCCCGCTTCCCCTCCACCCCCATGGCCTCCAAAAGGGGCACGGTGAGCATCCCGCCCCCGGCTCCCAGCAGGCCGTTAAGCACCCCTACCCCGATCCCGCCCAAAAAGCCCAGCGCTTTTTTCTTCATCTCCATCCCCTCCTGTCCAAAAGCTTTGGTCAAAGGGGGATGGGATATGCAGGCAGCACCCGCACCGAAACAAAAAACAGGCCGGACCTGCAAACGGTCCGGCCTGCTTTGGCTGCCCCACAAGGGCTTATTTTACAATGAATTCCGCCAGGCGCTCCGGCAGCTCGGAGGCATCGCAGGAGACGGTGAACACCAGCTCCACATGGGCCGCCGCAGGCAGCTTCAGCAGGCGGTCCACCATGCCGGCGAAGGCCTCGTAGTCCCGGCCGCCGATCTTCAGGGTGGCGTCGGTGAAGATGTGGGTGATGTCGTAGTTCCCTGCCATCAGCCCGGCCAGGAAGCCAAAGAGGGTGTCGAAGCTGTCCACCTCGTACTCGTCGGTATCCACCAGACGGGCCTTGTGGGAAATATCATAGGTGAGCTTGAGGCCCTTTTCCAAGCAGACGACGTTGCCGCTGGAAGAAGCCACCGCCTCGTTGGTCATGCTGATGAGAGTTTTTGTTTTGCCGGAGCCCTTGTTGCCCACGATCAAACGAATCATTTCAGTGTCCTCCTAAAATCATATTGTCCCCGGGGGGATGTCTCGGCGCCTGTTGGTATTTTGATATGCACCGCCAGGCACAGCCAGATATTTGCCGCGCTCCTGCATGGACTGCAAGAAAGCTTGGCAAAGTACGGCGGGGTCTTATTTCAGCTTCTCCAGCAGGCCGGCCCGTAGCTCCTCGTACCCCGGCTTGCCCAGGAGGGCGAACATGTTCTTCTTGTAGGCCTCCACACCGGGCTGGTCAAAGGGATTCACCCCGGACAGATAGCCGGAAACGGCGCAGGCCTTTTCGAAGAAGTAGACCATGTACCCGTACTCGTACTCGCTGGTATCGGGGAGCTCCAGCACCAGGTTGGGCACCCCGCCCTGGGTGTGGGCCAAAATGGTCCCCTCCAGGGCCCGGCGGTTTACCTTGGACATCTCCTGGCCGGAAAGGAAGTTGAGACCGTCCAGGTTCTCCGGGTCCTCCTCCAGGAAGAAGTCCTCGGCGGGGGACTGGATATCCACCACCGTCTCAAAGAGGTTGCGGTTCCCGTCCTGGATAAACTGTCCCATGGAATGCAGGTCGGTGGAGAAGGCCACCGAGGCGGGGAAGATCCCCTTCTGGTCCTTGCCCTCGCTCTCCCCAAAAAGCTGCTTGAGCCACTCGTTCATCATGGTGAAAGCGGGCTCGTAGGTGACAAAGATCTCGGTGGTCTTGCCCTTGCGGTACAGGATGTTCCGCAGGGCGGCGTACCGGTAGCAGTCGTTTTTCATCATGTCCGGCTCCGCCAGCTCCCGCTCGGCGGCGGCGGCGCCCTCCAGGATCTTGTCGATGTCACACCCGGCCACAGCGATGGGCAGCAGGCCCACGGCGGTGAGAACGGAATAACGGCCCCCCACATCGTCGGGGATGACGAAGGTCTCGTACCCCTCCCGGTCCGCCAGCCCCTTCAGGGTGCCCCGGGCCTTGTCGGTGGTGCAGTAGATGCGCTTTGCCGCTTCCTTCTCCCCGTACTTTTCTATCAGGAGCTTGCGGAACACCCGGAAGGCCAGGGCAGGCTCGGTGGTGGTGCCGGACTTGGAAATGACGTTCACCGAAAAGTCCTTGCCCTCCAAAAGCTTCAGGACCTGGCTCATATAGGTGCTGGAGATATTGCAGCCGGCAAAAATGATCTGGGGATTGTCCCCGGAAAGGCTGTTGCAGAAGGTGCCCTTCATCAGCTCGATGGCGGAGCGGGCCCCCAGGTAGGAGCCCCCGATGCCGATGACCACCAAAACGTCGCTGTCCTTTTTGATCCGCTCGGCGGCGGCCTTCATCCGGAGGACCTCCTCCTTGTCATGCCGGGTGGGGAGGTGTACCCAGCCCAGAAAATCGTTTCCCAGGCCGGATGCCTCCTCCACCTGACGGGCAGCGGCGGCGACCATAGGGGCGATGCCCTCCAGCTCCTGGGGAGAGACGAAGGGGGCGAGGTATTGTTCCTTAAGCTTCATTGCCATAACTGCTGACTCCTTTCCACCGCCGGGGAGGATCCGCTCCCTGGGGCTTGGTTTTTGGTGTCTTGGGACTTGTATTTATTCTACACGATTGCGCCGGTTTTTTCAAGGCATCCGGGTAAATAATTGCGCCCGGCTTAGAACCGCCTGGGGATCCCGGTTTTTACTCCAGCTCCGCCAGCTTTTCCCGGGCGGCTTCCTCCTCCAGGCCCCGGGCGGAGGCGTGGCGCAGGTATTCCCGCAGGAGCTCCTTCCCCTCCTCCATTGCCGAGATGTTCCGCACCGGGCCCTCGTCCAGCAGGGCCTCCACCAGCCCCCGGATGCCCTCAAACTCCTGGTCGGAAAGCCGCTCCCTTTGGAGCAGCTCCAGAAGGCCGCCCCCGGCGGCGCACCGCCGGGCGGAATAGGAGGGCAGGATGCTGTTCTTCCACCCCTCCCACAGGAGCCATTCCCGGACCTCCGGGCTGTTCCCCTCCAGCACCGCCACCAGGAACACCCGTCCCCAGCCATGGACCTGCTTTGCCAGACGGAACAGGACCTGGCCGCCATCCTCCCAGCCCCGGATCACATAGGAGCAGAAAAGGGTGAACTCGTCGCTGAGGGCCAGGGTGGTGATCAGCTCCCGGACCTTGTCATCGGAGGTGTCCAGCAGCTCCAGAATGGCGAGGGCGAACTTGACACATTCCGGGTTCCGGCTCTCCTGCAAAAGCTTTCGGGCAAACCGGAACAGGGGCTGGGGCGGCAGCTCGTCCTTGTGGTCTATGATCCACGACTGAAGGCCATCGATGCGGGACAGCATGGTGGGGCCTCCCAGATCGCTTCCCTTCCGGAAGTACTGCTCCAGCACCTGCCCGGCCCGGGTGTTCTCGCCGGCGGCAAGGTACAGCACCTTCTGGAGCTGCTCCAGATCCCCCGGCTTGATGCTGGTGTGGTACATGGTGACGCCATCCACCCCGCCATCCACAAAGCGCAGTCCCTGGTCCCCGGTCTCCCCCGCTTTTTGCAGGGAAAAGCCCTCGGGAAGGCCCTCCGGCCCGGCGGCCTCCTTGATCTGCCGGTACAGGGATGGGAAGGCGGGCTCCTTTGGGGCCTGGTCTTCCTTGGGATACACATTTCTATTCTTGTTCATGGCCGGTTCCCCCTGCCGGCATTTTGGGCAGCCAGCTCTTTGCTCCTGCGGATCAGGTGTTCGTTTACCTGGTTCATCACCTGCCCCAGCTCCCGGTTCCGCTTGGGGACCGAAAGCCAGATGGTGACCCCCGCCAGGTAGAGGGCCATCAGTCCCTCCACCGCCAGAATGACATAGAAGGAGGTGTAATAGGGTTCCCCGCTGGCAAGGACCGGAAGGCCGTTCCACAAAACGTCAACAGCCAGGTAGATGGCCGGGAGAAGGAGCGCCAGGGAGAACTTCCAGCTGCCGCGCCAGACCGCCAGGGCAAAAATACCGGGGAGGGCCAGGCCCACCACGGCGCCAAAGAGGAGGACCAGGGGATTCCCGAACCCCCACAGGGAGACCAGACCCACCGCCTTTTGAAGGACAAATAGCCCCATCACCCCCCACAGGAGCATCTTCTTCCGGGTTTTAAACTGCTCCAGGCCCGGGTGATCCAGGTAGGCCTGGCGCCACGCTGCCAGTATTTCCTCGCGAAAATCCATCAGGGGATCCCTCCTTAATATATTACTGGAAAAAGCATAACAAATCCCCGGGGGAAATGCAAGGGGACCGGGGGAGCATTTTTCTTTTTCCCCGAAGAAGCGAAGCAGAAACCGCCTTGACACCTTCGCCTATGGCGCGTATCATTTCTATATGGATATTTCCGGCAGGGCAAACCGCTGTATACACGCTTTTTCCAGGGGATCCAGGCTGCTTTCACCCCCTTTTGGGGCAAAGCCGGACACAAATTCTTAAAATAAGTTTCACGCTTCTTCAAAATAATCTTCAAATCAATGTCATATTGGTGGGGTATCATAAAAGCACGCCAAAGGAAAGCCCCCCGAAAAGGGCATAGGCCAAGGGGCGGCTCACATAAATTAAGGAGGCGGCACCAGCAGCTTCCGAAGGATTTGGGAATAACAAAGGAGGCATTTTTATGAGTACAGGCTTTGATAACAATGGCCGGAACGAAAACGGCGGCACCCAGCAGCCCCAGGGCAGAAGCGGCTGGAACCCCTACCAGGGGGATCAGAGCCGGCAGGAATTTTTCCAAAGATACAACAGCGTTTTTCAGGAGCCCCGGGGGAGCTACCAGGGGAGCTACAGCACCTCACAGCCCCCTCCGCCCTCCTACCAGCCCCAGCCCCCGGTGAAGGAGAAGAAGCACCGCAGCGGCAAAGGCGCGGGAGCCGGGCTGGTAGCTGCCTGCATGGTGATCTCCATAGCAGGCGGGGCCCTGGGGAGCTACGGAATGAGCTACCTGAGCCAGCGGGAGGGCACCGTCTTTTACCAGGCGGTGAACAACGGGAGCAGCAGCTCCGGGGCGGACGTCCCCAATGGAACGGAACCCACCACTGAGGGCATCCAGGCCGGATACACCGGCGGGGCCCTTTCGGTCCAGGAGATCGCCGCCCTGGCCGCCCCCTCTGTGGTGGAGATCAGCACAGAGGTCGTCTCCCGGAACGACTTCTTCGGCCAGTACATCCAAAGCGGCGCCGGAAGCGGGGTCATCTTCTCGGAGGACGGGATCATCGTCACCAATGACCACGTGGTGGACGGGGCCAGCACCATTACCGTGCGCACCTCGGACGGCACCAGCTACGAGGCCACCCTGGTGGGCGCCGATTCCAAAACCGACGTGGCGGTGCTGAAGATCGATGCCACCGGCCTTACCCCCGCCATTCTGGGGGATTCGGACAGCCTTTCTGTAGGAGAATACGCTATGGCCATCGGGAACCCCCTGGGGCACCTGGGAGGCACCGTCACCGACGGGATCATCAGCGCCCTAAGCCGGGAGGTGACCATCAGCGGCGAGAACATGACCCTTCTCCAGACCAACGCCGCCATCAACCCGGGGAATTCCGGCGGTGGGCTCTTTAATGAAAAGGGAGAGCTGGTGGGCATCGTCAACGCCAAGTCCTCCCAGACCAGCGCGGACACCAGCATTGAGGGCCTGGGGTTTGCCATTCCCATCAACACCGTGAAGAACTCGGTCCAGGAGCTGATGGAGTACGGCTACGTCCGGGGCCGGGCAGCCCTGGGGGTCGTTCTGGTAGACATTTCTACCGCCCAGCAGGCATTCCAATACCGGGTAAGCCGGATGGGGGTATACGTCCAGTCGGTAACGGAGGGCGGCGCCTCGGAGAAGGCGGGGATCAAGATCGGGGACAATATCATTGCTATTGGGGATGTTGCGGTATCCAGCACAGCCAATATTAAGAGCCAGCTGAACAACTACTCGGTGGGGGATACCATCCAGGTACAGGTGATCCGGGATGGACGCACCCTGACCCTAGATGTTGTACTAGACGAATTCAAGCCCACAACAAACTAGCGGCCTGATGGCCGCTGACAGACCCTACCCGCCGCTGCGCGGCTTAACGGTGTGCGGGGGCCTAGTGGGTGCCTGGAGTCTGAATGAGTACAGGGCGGGACGATTCCCCGGCCTTTGACAGACTGGGGCGGGCGAGGTTTCTGCCGGCGCAGCACCATACCCGAAGCCTAACACCCGGTACCGGGTAGCCTTTCTGTCACCGGACACCAGTCCGGTCCGGGTCCAGGGCGGACAGCGCCTGGTCGCCCGCCGCGGCGGGCGAAATACCCCGGCTAGAGGCAGCATCTCTCGACAAAGGCCGCGGCTAACAACATGGCGCTAGGAAAGGCCCAAACCGCTTCCCTTTGTATCCTTGTAGCCTCGAAGTGACAAGCCGCGGCCGGAACGAGCCCACCCCATACCCAGCCGCGGCAGCGCCAAAAGCCTAACGCCCTGTACACCCCACCCTTCAAGACAGGCCCGCAGGGCCGCCTCTTGAACGCACAGAACGCAGAACGCAGAACACCAAACACAAAGCACAGCCCCTCACCCCAACCCAGCTATCTTCTTTTTTCATAGCTTCCTCCTCGCAGCGCACGCCCCAAAGCCGCCGCACCCCAAAAAAGGTGCGGCGGCAGAGGGGAAGTGCAAAGGGGAGGACGCCTGAGGACCAACCAGCAAGGAATCATAAATTCCCATACATTTCTCTACCTGCCGGGTGGACGGAATACCGGCCCGGCAGGCGGGAAAACCAAACAAAAGCCAAAAGGGCTTTCTTTTTTTGCCTTGTTACAGGTACCGCGGCGGCTCCACCCCATAGGCCACCAGGTTGGCCGCCGAAATGGTGTCAAACACCGGCACCTCCAAAAGCTCCCGGAGATCCGCCGAGTAGCTGGCCAGATTGCTGCACTCGAAGATCACCCCCCGAAGGTCCTTTGCCCTGGCCCGGAGCTTCTCCCCCGCTGCCAGCACATCCCGGCACATCCGGTCCACATCCAGGTCCAGTCCGCCGTGAATGACGATCTCCGAAAAATGTGCCTCCTCCTGCATCCCCTGGATGACCAGGGGGATCTCCTCTGTCCAGCCGGAGGCCCGCAGATGGCGCTCCCCCAGCAGCCCCGAATGCCCCGTGATAATGCCGATCTCTCCGCGGCGGCCCATCAGCTGCCACAGCAGGGGGATCTGGCAAAGGGAGGACCCGGCAAAAAGGACCCCCAGCTCCGCCCCCAGGCAGTCCTGGTAAAGGCTCATCATGCCGCAGTCCCCTACAATGGCCCGGATCCCCCGGGCAGTAAGCCTCTGCCCCGCCTCCAGGAGGGCTGCCTTGATCTCCGGCCCGCCTTCGATCAGGTCAGCGAAGCCCCCCCGGACCACCTCGTAGCGCACCGGATAGGAAAAGCTGGCGGCATGGCCTGCGTCCCCGGGCACCCGGGGGGTCACGGTGGAAAAGACCAGGACACCGACGTTTTGGCCGTAAAAGGGGTAGCCTGTTTGGATCTTCATCTTATTGACAGCTCCTTTTTGATTTTGTTGTGTAAAAGTGCCCCAGCGCCGGGCAGTGGCGCTGGGGCCGAAATAAGGAGGGGGAACGCAAAATTGTTGTTGGGTGCTGGGGGGCGCGCCTGGAAGGGGCGCGGGCGGCGGGCAGCAGGTTCAAGAGGCGGCCCTTCGGGCCTGTCTTGAAGGGTGGGCTGGCAGAGACGCCAGGCTTTTTGCGCTGCCGCGGCTGGGTGTGGGGTGGGCTCGTTCCGGCCGCGGCTTGTCACTTCGATTTTTCGCTGTAAAGACCAATACCTTGCAATTCTTTCACAGCACCATGTTTTTAGCCGCGGCCTTAGTCGAAGGATGCTGCCTCATATCGGGGAGTTTCGCCCGCCGCGGCGGGCGACCAGGCGCTGTCCGCCCTGGACCCGGACCGG
>JAAWEO010000082.1 GCA_022794295.1 Angelakisella sp.
CTGGGCAGCATGATCCTCAAGACGATGCCCATGGTGGTGGTGTTTACCGTCTTGTCCTTCGGGTACTATTTTCTGTTGAACGCCATTGGCCTATGACAGTCTTTCTGACATTTTGAAAAGGAGAATGAATCTTATGAAATACGATTTTACATCAATTATGGACCGGCGTGGAATGGATGCTACCGCGGTGGATGGCCTGGGCAGCCGCCCCGGCTTTGCCCCCGAGCGCCCCAAGGAAGGCTTTGACGCCATCCCCATGTGGGTGGCCGACATGAACTTCCCCGCCTGCCCCACCATTCCGGAGACAGTTGCCGAGCGTCTGAAGCACCCCGCCTACGGCTACTTCCCGCCCCGGGCCGAGTACTTCCAGGAGATCATTGAGTGGCATGAGAAACGCAACGGCGTTACCGGCCTCCGTCCGGAGCACATCGGCTACGAAAACGGCGTTCTGGGCGGTGTTGTCACTGCGCTGAATGTGTTCTGCTCCAGGGGGGACAACGTCCTGCTCCATTCTCCCACCTACATCGGCTTTACCAACAGCCTGAACAACAACGGCTACCACATCATCCACAGCCCCCTGGTAAAGGACGAGAAGGGCATTTGGCGGATGGACTTTGAGGACATGGAAAAAAAGATCGTGGACAACAAGATCCACGCCGCCGTGTTCTGCTCCCCCCACAACCCCTGCGGCCGTGTTTGGGAGCAGTGGGAGATCGAAAAGGCCATGGAGATCTACAAGAAGCACGACGTCTATGTTGTCTCCGACGAGATCTGGTCCGACATCATCCGCCCCGGCTACAAGCATATTCCCACCCAGAGCGTCAGCGAGGATGCCCGGATGCGCACTGCGGCCATTTACGCCCCCAGCAAGACCTTTAACCTGGCCGGTCTGATCGGCTCCTATCACATCGTTTACAACCCCTGGATCAAGGACCGGATGGTGAAGGAGGCCTCCCTGGGCCACTACAACAGCATGAACGTGCTGTCCATGCATGCCCTCATCGGCGCTTACAAGCCCGAGGGGTACGAATGGGTGGATGAGCTGAACCAGGTCATTGCCGGCAACGTGGACTATGCCTGCGACTTTATCGAAAAGAATTTCCCGGGTGTCGAGATCACCAAGCCCGAAGGCACCTACATGCTGTTTGTGGACTGCACCAAGTGGTGTGAGGCCCATGGCAAGACCATTGAGGACGTGGAGAAAGCCGCCTGGGATGTGGGCGTCGCCATCCAGGACGGGAAGATGTTCCACGGCCCCTGCCACCTGCGGATCAACCTGGCCCTGCCCCTCAGCCGTGTCCAGGAAGCGTTTGACCGCCTGAAGAAATACGTTTTCATCGCGTAAAGGACCTTTGGGGTCCAAACCTCCTCACTCGCCCCCGGCCCGAAAGGACCGGGGGTTTCCTTTATGCCGGAAGGGCAGGGGAGCTGCGGCCTCGAAAATGCCCAAAACCCCAGGGCGGCTCTGGCTTTTTTTGTCCTGCGGTCCTGTCCCTTTGGGAAAAATTGGGGCGTCATGGCATCTGGATCACACCCGGTTAAAAATTCTACATATCTCACAAAAGCCGGGTCTTTTCCTTGTGCAATACACAGAAACTGTGAAACCTGTCGAAAATATCTTGACTGACTGGTGCAAAAAGTTTATAATTCAGACATAGAAAGTTTAAGAAGCTTAATGTAGCGATAGACTTTTTTCTATATCAAAGCGCCCCAGGGGCGCTTTTCATGGGACAAGTGTCCCATGATCACTTCTGTTCTGGATAGAAGCTGGCCAGCTTTTAGTAGATTCTGAAAGAGATTGTTCGCGTACCCTTTGAGGTAAAGAGTGAAAAAGGAGGAACCCCTATGGCAACTAAGGCCGCAGAAAAGAAGTCCTTCAAGCTACCCCACCTGTTTTTCCTGCTCCTGGGTCTGCTGATCGTCATTACCCTGCTGACCTATGTCCTTCCCGCAGGTGAGTTTGTGGAAGGCGTTTACACCCCCCTGGCGGAGCGCACCCCCGTCAGTCTTCCCCAGGCGTTCCTGTATATCTATGACGGTATCGCCAACTCCGCTATGATCCTTGCAATGCTGCTGTCCATCGGCGGCTGCGTGCAGATCGGCTTGGCGACCAAGGCCATTGACCGGGTTATCGACGGTCTGATCTACAAGATGAAGGACGCCGGTTCTACTGTGCTGATCCCCGTTGTGTTCTTCCTGATGGCTCTGCTGGGCGGCTTCGGCGGCAGTGACGCGCTGATCGCGGTGATCCCCATCGGTGTTCTGGTTGCCAAAAAGCTCCGCCTTGACCCCATCGTGGGCGCCGGTGTCTCTTATCTGGGCACCATGGTGGGCTTCTCCACCTCTCCCAGCGGCGTTTACATCATCCAGGGCCTGCTGGGCGTCGATCCTTACTCCGGGTTCGGCTTCCGCGTTCTGAACCTGCTGATGTGCGCCACCATCGGTGCTGTTTTTGTCACCCTGTATGCCAAGCGCGTTGAGAAGGATCCCAGCAAGTCCGCCATGGGTGACCTGTCCTGGCAGGCCGACCTCAATGACGCCGGCGAGCTGAAGGCCGCCGAGCTGAACCCCAAGGATGTTCTTCTTACCGTCCTCTTCTTCGCCCAGTTCCCCTTGGGCATCTTCTGCAACCTGGGCCTGGGCCTGGGCATGGGCGCCCTTGTGGCGGTCCTGATCCCCATGAGCGTTCTGATCGGCTTCATCGCTGGCATGGACAGCGACGAGATCGGCAACACCTTCGCCAAGGGCGTTGGCAGCATGGGCTTCATCTGCTTCATCATCGGTATGGCCGGCGCCATCTCCCTGGTCATGAAGAACGGCCACATCATCGACACCGTTGCTTACTACGCCAGCCTGCCCCTGAAGAACCTGGGTTCCGGCTTTGCCGCCATCGGTATCTCCATGGTGGTTGCGGCCATCAACTTCATGGTGCCCTCCGCCTCCGCCAAGGCTGCTGCCCTGGCTCCCATCGTCAAGCCTATGGCTGAGGTCCTTAACATCCACGGCCAGGTGGCCACCCAGGCCTTCCAGATCGGCGACGGCTTCTGCAACATGATCAGCCCCTTCCTGGGCTGGACCATGGGCGGTCTGGCCATTGCCAAGGTCCCCTATCAGAAGTGGGTCAAGTGGGTCGCCCCGCTGCTGGGCATCCTCCTGGTCTTCGAATGGGCCGTGCTGTTTGTCCTCAACAGCATCGGCTGGACCGGCCTGTAAGCCATGTTTCTCTTATGGGGCGGGCTGACAGCACTTTATATCGTCAGCTCCTTCCAGCTCCTTTTGGCAGGTGATAACGGGGGGGCGGCCATCGTTGCCGCGGTGGCCGCCGCCCTTGCCTTTTTATGCAGAAGAAGCTGGCTGAAGCGAAAAAGAAAAAAAGCAGAAAAACAAAAGGAGGCCGCGTCGTGAACCTGAACGCAGAGATTTTGAAATTAGCGGATGAATACGAGCAGTACATCATCGACTGCCGCCGCAAGGTCCATACCTTTGCCGAGATCGCAACCAAGGAAGTCAAGACCCACGCCTTTATTGTGGAGGAGGCCAAAAAGCTGGGCCTGGAGGTGGAGGAGGTCCCCACCACCAACGTTCTTGTCAAGCTGGATACCGGACGTCCCGGCAAGACAGTGGCCCTTCGCGCCGATATTGACGCCCTGCCCATTGCCGAGCCGGAGGACAACCTGGTGGGTCCCCGTGTCTGCCGCTCCGAGCAGCCCAACACCTGCCACGCCTGCGGCCACGATGCCCACACCGCCATGCTCCTGGGGGCTATGCAGGTCCTTACCCGGCTGAAGGACCAGCTCTCCGGCACGGTCATCTTCTGCTTTGAGGAAGGGGAGGAGCCCAACAGCGGCGTTATGGCCCTGCTGGCGGCCCTGGAGAAGTATAAGCCCGATTACACCTGGGGCATCCACATTTACGCCGGTCTGGAGGAGAACAAGATCTCCGTGGAGGCCGGTCCCCGGATGGCCGGTTCCACCACTGTGGACGTCACCTTCCACGGCAAGAGCGGCCATGCCAGCCGCCCCGACCTGGCAGCCAACCCCATCTTTGCCGCCGCCAACTTCCTCAACAACCTTTGTGTCGCCTTCAGCAACCAGATCACCGCCGGGGAGACCGTCACCATGGGTATCGCCATGTCCAACAGCGGCAAGGTGAGCAACCTGATCGAGGAGACCGCCAACATCCAGGGTACCTTCCGGGTGTTCAACCTGGAGGAGGGCATCAAGGCCCGGGAGATCGCCATCAACGTAGCAGAGCATACCGCCGCCATGTATAAGTGCACCGCCGAGTGCAGCGAGAAGATGAAGACCTTCGTCTTTGGTCCTACCGTCAACAACGCGGAGCGTTCCGCCATTGCCACGCGGGTCCTCAACGAGGTCCTTCCCGAGGGTACCGTGGTGGAGTGCGAGCCCTGGTACGCCGGGGAATCCTTCCACTACTATCTGGATAAGTGGCCCGGCGTTCTGGCCTTCCTGGGGATCAAGAACGAGGCAGAGGGCTACGGTGCCCCCCACCACAACGACCGGTTTGACTTTAACGAGAAGATCCTCAAGACCGGTGCCATCTCCACCGTCCGCGTGGCCGTGGAGTGGATGTGCGAGCAGTAAGGACCCAAAGGAGGCACCAGTATTATGAATCTGAATGCAGAGATCCTGAAATTAGCGGACGAATACGAGCAGTATATCATTGATTGCCGCCGCAAGGTCCACACCTTTGCGGAGGTAGCCACTACCGAGAAAAAGACCCACGCCTTTATTGTGGAGGAGGCGAAAAGGCTGGGGCTCCCCTACGAGGAGGTCCCCACCTACAGCGTCATCGTCAAGCTGGATACCGGGCGCCCCGGCAAGACCATCCTCCTCCGGGCGGACATTGACGCCCTCCAGGTGGTGGAAAACGAGAACAACCTGGCCGGCCCCCGCACCTGCCGTTCCGAGCAGCCGGGAACCTGCCACGCCTGCGGCCACGACGCCCACACCGCCATGCTTCTGGGGGCGATGAACGTTCTCACCCGGCTGAAGGACCAGTTCTCCGGTACCGTTGTTTTCGCCTTCGAGGAGGGCGAGGAGTGCGGCAGCGGCAAGGAGGCCCTTTTGGCCGCCCTGGATAAGTACAATGTGGAGCGCGTTTGGGCCATCCATGTTTATGCCGGTCTGGAGGAGGGGAAGATCAGCGTGGATGCCGGTCCCCGGATGGCCGGTGCCGCGGTGGTGAATGTCACCTTCCGGGGCAGGAGCGGCCACGCCAGCCGTCCCGACCTGGCGGCCAACCCCATCTTTGCCGCTTCCAGCTACCTCACCAATCTCTGCGTGGCCTTCTGCAACCAGGTCACCGCCGGCCAGACCGTCACTATGGCAGTTCCCATGATCCACGGCGGCGAGGCCAGCAATGTCATCGACGAAACCGCCTATGTTCGGGGCTCCTTCCGCTTCTTCGACTTTGAAGAGGGTCAGGCGGCCTGTGACCGGGCGATGAATATTGCCCATCACACCGCCGCCATGTTCAAGTGCACCGCGGAGATGCCCGAGGGGATGAAGCACCCCCTGGGCGGCCCGGTGGTCAACGACAAGGCCTGCGCCGCCGATGCCCAAAGGGCCCTGAAGGGCTTCCTTCCCGAGGGCACCGTGGTGGAGTGCGAGCCCTGGTATGCCAGCGATTCCATGGGCTACTACCTGCGGAAATGGCCCGGAGTCTATGCCTTCCTGGGCATTAAAAACGAGGCGGAGGGCTATGGTGCTCTCCACCACAACGATAAGTTCGATCTCAACGAGAAGATCCTCCGGACAGGCGCCATTTCTACCGTCCGGGTGGCTTTGGAATGGCTGAGTGAAGCATAAAGGAGGCCCTTTGATATGAACCTGAATGAACAGATCCTGAAGCTGGTAGATGAAAATGAGCAGTACATCATCGACTGCCGCCGCAAGATCCACACCTACGCCGAGGTGGCGATGAAGGAGGTCAAGACTCACGCCTTCATCCTGGAGGAAGCCAAGAAGCTGGGACTTCCCTACGAGGAGGTCCCCACCACCAGCATCATTGTCAAGCTGGAGACCGGACGCCCCGGTAAAACCGTGGCACTCCGCGCCGATATCGACGCCCTGCCCCTGGTGGAGAACCCGGAGAACCTGGTGGGTCCCCGCACCTGCCGCTCCGAGGACCCCGCCACCTGCCACGGCTGCGGCCATGACGCCCACAGCGCTATGCTCCTGGGTGCCATGAAGGTCCTTACCGAGATGAAGGACCAGCTTTCCGGCACCGTCCTGTTCTGCTTCGAGGAGGGGGAGGAGCCCAACAGCGGCATTATTGCCCTACTGGCCGCCCTGGAGAAGTACAACGTGGATTACTGCTGGGGCATCCATGTTTATGCCGAGCTGGAGGAGAACAAGATCTCTGTGGACGCCGGCCCCCGTATGGCGGGCGCCAGCATGGTGGATGTTACCTTCCGGGGCAAGAGCGGCCATGCCAGCCGTCCCGACCTGGCGGCCAACCCCATCTTCGCCGGTGCCAGCTACCTGAACAACCTTTGTGTGGCCTTCTGCAACCAGATCACCGCCGGTCAGACGGTCACCATGGCTGTCCCCATGATCCACGGCGGCGAGGCTGCCAATGTCATTGACGAGACCTGCCGGGTCCGGGGGACCTTCCGCTTCTTTGATATGGAGGAAGGGAAGAAGGCCCGGGATATTTCAGTCAATGTGGCCGAGCACACCGCCAAGATGTTCAAGTGCGAGGCAGAGGTGGCCGAGGGAATGCGCAAATTTATCGGCGGTCCTGTGGTGAATGACGCGGGACGCTCCGCCTCCGCCTCCAAGGTCCTCAACGAGATCCTCCCCGAGGGCACCGTTGTGGAGTGCGAGCCCTGGTATGCCGGGGAATCCTTCCGCCTTTTCCTGGAGAAATACCCTGGCGTCTTCGCTTTCCTGGGGATCAAGAACGAGGCCGAGGGCTACGGCGCTCCCCACCACAACGACCACTTCGACTTTAACGAATCGATCCTGCGCACCGGCGCTATCTCCACCGTCCGGGTAGCCGTGGAGTGGCTCAGCGAGAAGTAAGTCCTGCCCCAAAGAAACGATCGTCTGTTTTCAGAGAAAATGCTGCCGCGGAAGGGAGGTTTGATGTTGGATCTTATCCCTTCTGTGGCAGCGTTTTTTACAAAAAAGGGTCCCGAAATTTGCACATTTCAGAGAAATTCCACCTCCAAGCAAGAAAATCTCTTGACGAACAGGGGAAAGGGGCCTATAATAAAGACGGACACAGTTAAGCAGCTTAATTATACCCCAAAAATTGAAACAGAAAGAGGAGATCAGACATGAAGTACGATTTTACTTCCATTATGCAGCGGCACGGCATGGACGCCATCGCGGTGGATGGCCTGGGTTCCCGCCCTGGTTTTGCCCCTGACGCCCCCAAGGAGGGCTTCGACGCCATCCCCATGTGGGTGGCCGACATGAACTTCCCCACCTGCCCCACCATCCCCGAGGCCATTGTGGAGCGCGCCAAGCACCCCGCCTACGGCTACTTCCAGCCCACCAAGGAGTACTTTGACTCCATCATCAAGTGGCACGAGACCCGCAACGGTGTCACTGGCCTGCTGCCGGAGCACATCGGCTACGAGAACGGCGTCCTGGGCGGCGTTGTCAGCGCCCTGAATGTGTTCTGCTCCAGAGGGGACAACATCCTTCTCCATTCCCCCACCTACATCGGCTTCACCATGAGCCTGACCAACAACGGCTACAACATTGTCCACAGCCCCCTGGTAAAGGACGAGAAGGGCGTTTGGCGCATGGACTTTGAGGATATGGAGAAGAAGATCGTGGACAACAAGATCCACGCCGCCATCATCTGCTCTCCCCACAACCCCGCCGGCCGCGTCTGGGAGCGTTGGGAGCTGGAGAAGGCCATGGAGCTGTACAAGAAGCACGACGTCATGGTGGTCTCCGACGAGATCTGGTCCGACCTGATCCTTACCGGCCACAAGCACATCCCCACCCAGAGCGTCAGCGAGGATGCCCGGATGCGCACCGTGGCGGTCTACGCCCCCTCCAAGACCTTTAACCTGGCGGGCCTGGTGGGCTCCTATCACATCATCTACAACAAGATGATCCGGGAGCGCATCATGAAGGAATCCTCCCTGCCCCATTACAACGACATGAAC
>JAAWEO010000083.1 GCA_022794295.1 Angelakisella sp.
CGTCTCGGAGCGCAACTGCCCCGAAGGGGCAGCTCTTAGCGCGGAGAGGCTTTGCTCCTTTCTTTTTGAAAGAAAAAAAGAAAGTGGCCGTAGGCCACGATCCCGAAGGGATCAAGCCTGCTCGCCCTGCACCCAACCAACCTGCAAATACACCCCAGTGGGGTGTTTTGCAATAACAGCCCCCCTCGCATGAACCGGCCCCACAGGCCGGTCCATGCGACCCTCTACAGGCCGCCACCAGGCGGCCCTAACATCTGCCCCCACAAAAATCCAGCCCCCTTGACCCCTCCGGACACGCCCCGGCGCGCCCGGAGATTTTGAGTAGGCTTTGACAAAAGGGAGGACTGCTCTGTGTCCTACACCCAACAGGCAAAAAACGAGATCATGGAAAACCGGCCGTTGCGGTCCCGGTTCAAAAACCAGCAGGGGTATGGCCTCCTGCTGTTCGGGCGGACCTACGGGGTGGGGAGCATCACCCTAGCCACCGGTCAGAAGGAGGTCGCCCGGTACTACGCCGCCGCGGTCTCCCGGGCGGTGCCCCTCACCGGTACCATCACCACCCGGGAGGAAACCTCCGGGGGGCAGTCGGCTTTCCGGGTGCGGGTGGACGCCCCCGCAGACCGCCGCGCCCTTCTGAACCACTTCGCCATGCTCTACCCGGAGGGCATCACCTACGAGCTGCTGGGGGGGGACGAGGGGGCCGCCGCCTTTGTGGGGGGGGCCTTTCTGGCCTGCGGCAGCCTGGCGGACCCGGAAAAGAAGTATCACCTGGAGTTCGCTCCGCCCCGCCCGGAGACCGCCCCCATTCTGGCGGGGCTCCTGGGGGAGGTGGGCTTTCTTCCCAAGCTGGCGGAGCGCCGCGGGCGCACCATCATCTATACCCATGACAGCACCCAGATGGAGGACCTGCTCACCTTCATCAGCTGCCCCCTGATGAGCCTGGAGGTGATGAACACCAAGATCCTGAAGGAGCGGCGCAACGCCGCCAACCGGGCGGCCAACTGCGACAGCGCCAACATCGACAAGGTGGTGGGGGCAGCAGAGGGCCAGATCCGGGACATCCGGCGCCTGATGGGGGACCAGGGCCTTTCCGCCCTGCCGGAGGAGCTGCGGGAGCTGGCCGCCCTCCGTCTGGAAAGCCCGGAGGCCTCCCTGCGGGAGCTGGGCGCCCGCCTGGGCCTGTCCCGCTCCGGGGTGAACCACCGCCTGGGGCGCATCCGGGAGCTGGCGGAGGAGCTGACGCCCAAGGAATAAGCAGCGGTCTTTGCAAGCAAGAGGCGTCCTGCCTGGGAATTTCCCGGGCAGGGCCCTTGCCGTTTAAATAAAGGTAGAAGAACCGGGAAAGATGTAGTATAATAGTAAAGCAACGTTTTTTTCGTCTGATGAATGTGGGAAAGGAGTACGCCATGTCCGCACCCAAAGCTCTGGCAGCCCTGGCTGCTGCCCTTTGCCTTTTGGCCGCCTGCGCCGCCCCGGAGCAGGCCCCCGAGCCCGACCCGGCACCGAAAAACCCGTCCTCTGTTTCGGCGCCCGCTTCCCCGGAGCCGGAGCCGCCAGTGCCCCCCTCCCCGGAGAGCGCCCCGGAGCCGGACCAAAGGCCCCGGCCCCCCCAGGGGGAGGTGAACCCGGATTTCGGCATTGGAGCACCGGAGGCGGACTCCTCCACCGGCCCGGTGAACCCCCTAGAGGACGAAACGCTGGGGCCAGCCTTGAAGCAGGAGGAAGCCTTGAAAAACGCGGTGGACGTGTTCTTCCTGGAGGCGCCGGAGGAGGCCTACAGCTACCAGCGGGTGGAGCTGACCGGCAGCGGGAAGCTGCGGCTGGAGGTGGGCGTCCTGGATGATGCCGCCCTGGACCGCTTCCTTGCCGGTTACACCGGGGAGCCCTGGGACGAGCTGGTGAAAAAGCCGGGGCTCTACTCTGTTGCGATCCAGAACCGCTTTTTGAAGGCGGTCCGGCTGCTGGAGCCGGAGCCGGGGGTCCACCTGGACGCCTACTTCCTTGCCGCCTTTGACGAGGAACGGTTCACCATCGACCTTTCTTTTGACGAGCCTATTTCCTCCCCGGAGGCTGCGGACCGCTGGTCCCAGCTGCCCCAAGAAGTGAAGGACCTGGCGGCGGAGCTGGGCATCCGGGAGGAAGCCCTGGAATACCTGCCCCCCCAATACACCCCCTCCGGCGATCACCCGGACTGACCGAAAGGAGGCCCTTATGAAAAAGCTGTTCCTTGCCCTGCTGCTGTCCCTTTTGCTCCTGGCGGCCGCCTGCGCCGCCCCGGAGCAGGCCCCCGAGCCCGGCCCGGCGCCGGAAAGCCCGTCCTCTGTTTCGGCGTCCGCTTCCTCGGAGCCGCCGCCGGTGCCCGCCTCCCCGGGACAGAAGCCGGAGCCGGTCCAGCCGGAGGAGCAGCAACGGCTCTTTGAGCGGGCGAACAAGCTGTACGAGGAACTGAAGCCCGTGCTGGGCGGCGCCAGGGAGAGCGTGGGGTACTTCTACGTCTCCACCAATGTTTCGACCAAAAAGGTGGAGCTGGTCGTGGGCGCTGTGGACGAGGCAGCGGTGGACAGCCTCCTGGCCAGCTGGACCGGCGAACCCTGGGATGTGCTGAAAAAGGAGGCGTGCAGCTGCTCCCTTGCACAGCAGGAGGCCTTTGCGGAGGCGGCAAGAAAGCTGGAGCTGGCCCCGGGGGTCCGTGTTTCGGCGGTTACGGCGGAGATGGAAGCCTTCGACCTGCGGGGGGTTCAGATCTCTGTCCAGCTGGACGACCTTTGGGCCCCCCGGGAGGAAGTGGAGCGCTGGGCAGAAATGCCCCGGGAGATCAGGGCCCTGGCCGAGGAAATGGGTGTCCCGGAGGGGATGATCAGCTACACCGCCCCCCAGTATGCGCCCCCCGAAAGCAACCCCTGCCCCAACGTCCCCCAGGAAAACCCAAGCACCTTTACCGGCGAGAAGGAAGAAGCAGATTTTACTGCGCAGATGGAGCGGGTCATTGCCATAGAAAAAGCCCTTCCCCCGGTGATGGAGACGGTGGAGGACAGCTATGAGAGCTACTGTGTAGATGTAGACGAGGACTGGCATACCATGAAGGTGTATCTGAAGATTTGGGTGACCGACGAGGAGAAAGTAGACCAGGCCCTTGCCACCTACCAGGGAGAACCCTGGGACGCTGTGATCAAAGAAAAAGGCCGCTGTTCCGTAACACAGATGAAAGCCTTGGTTGCGGAACTGAAAAAGATAGAGGTTGAACCGGGGGTGTATATGGACGCATACCTTAGCGCCCCGCCATACTACGCTTCTGGAGCCATCTATGCGTGGGTGGACGGCCAATCCGAGCTGGGCCAAAGGGTAAAAGACCTTGCCCGGGAAATGGGTATTCCGGAGGAGATGCTCTGCTTCCCTCCTGGTGAATGGCTCACCGCCGGCGGGACCATTACCAACCCCGACACCTGACGGAAAAGAAGAAAGGAAGCATCCCCATGAAAAAGGCAATCCCTGCCCTGTTTCTGGCCCTTGTACTCCTGCTGTCCGCCTGCGCGGCGCCGGAGCAGGCCCCCGAGACCAGCCCGGCCTCTGCTTCGGTCCCGGAAAGTCCGGCCTCTGTGTCGGAGCTCGCCCCGGAGCCTGAGCCTGCATCCGAACCGGAATCCACCCCGGAGCCGGAGCCCGAGCCCTCCCGGTCGGAGGAGCCCGCATCCAATCCAAACGATTCCCACCGGAACCCGGATACCGCCTTTCCCCCGGACCAACAGCCCCCGGCGACCACCCCGGTGGACCCCCAGGCTGTCATGTGCGACTATTTGGAGGCGAGCCTCACCGATGAGGAATATACCAGCATCTACTGGCGGGACGAGGGCCTTGGCATCCTGACCCCCAATGTGGAGCGGGTCAAGGAGATCGTAGCGGCCTATGGCGGCCCGGCTGTGGATATGGAGTACTGGGAGGTTTCTGCCTCCAAGGCAAGACTGGACGCCGCCCGAGAGGCCTTCCAGACGTTGGAAAAGAGCCTACGGGATACCGATAACCCGCTCATTGCCAATTCCGGAACCTATGGAGCAAAGGACAGACCCGCCCCCGGGAAGATCTATATTACCATCCACCAGATGCACCCCGCCCTCCGGGAGTTTCTGGACACCAGCGGCTATGGGGACTGCTTTGTGGTAGATGTCACCGGGGCGGATTCCCCTATCGTCAACCCCGACACCTGACCACTGACACGAAAGGAACAAAAAGCTATGACCGATTTCGTCCACCTCCATGTTCACAGCGAATACAGCCTTTTGGACGGGGCCTGCAAGATCAAGGAGCTGGTAGCCCGGGCCAAGGAGCTGGGCCAGGAGGCGGTAGCCATTACCGACCACGGGGTGATGTACGGGGCGGTGGACTTCTACAAGGCCGCCAAGGCAGCGGGGATCCGGCCTGTGATCGGCTGCGAGGTCTACGTGGCCCCCCGGGGCCGGGGCGACCGGGACCCTGGAAAGGACAAGCGCCCCTATCACCTGGTCCTCCTCTGCAAGGACAACGTGGGGTACCAGAACCTTTCCTGGCTGGTCTCCCGGGCCTACACCGAGGGCTTCTACTTCAAGCCCCGCATCGACCGGGAGCTGATCCCCGGCCATACAGAGGGACTGATCTGCCTGTCCGCCTGCCTGGCGGGGGAGGTCCCCCGTGCCCTTTCCGCCGGGGAGTACCAAAGGGCCAAGGAGGCCGCCGCCTGGTACCGGGACCAGTTCGGCCCGGAAAATTACTTCATCGAGGTCCAGAACCACGGCATGGAGGACCAGATGCGGATTCTCCCCCAGCTGGTGAAGCTGTCGGAGGAGCTGGGGGTGGGCCTTGTGGCTACCAACGACGCCCATTACCTCCGCCGGGAGGACAGCAGCCTCCAGCACCTGCTCCTTTGCATCCAGACCGGCCACACGGTGGAGGAGGAGCTGGAGCTGGAATTCCCCACCCAGGAGTTCTACCTGAAATCCGGAGATGAAATGGCAGAGACCTTCCGGGACCTTCCCTCCGCTATTGCCAACACGGTGGAGATCGCCCGGCGGTGCAATGTGGAATTCGAGTTCGGCAAGACCAAGCTCCCCCGCTTCGAGGCCCCCGGCGGGGAGGACAACGTGGACTACTTCTTCCGCCTCTGCCGGGAGGGCTTTGTCCGCCGCTACGGCGAAAACGCCCCCCCGGAGTACCGGGAGCGGCTGGAATACGAGCTGTCGGTGATCCACAAAATGGGGTATGTGAACTATTACCTGATCGTTTACGACTTCATCAACTACGCCCGCAGCCAGAGCATCCCTGTGGGGCCGGGGCGGGGCTCCGGGGCCGGGTCCATTGCCGCCTACTGCATCGGCATTACCGGCATCGACCCCATGGGCCTGAACCTCCTTTTTGAGCGGTTCCTTAACCCGGAGCGGGTGAGCATGCCCGACTTTGACGTGGACTTCAGCGACGACCGCCGCCAGGAGGTCATCGACTACGTGGTCCGCAAGTACGGCTCCGACCATGTGGCCCAGATCGTCACCTTCGGCACCATGGCCGCCCGGGCCTCTATCCGGGATGTGGGCCGGGCCCTGGGCATCTCCTACGCCCTGGTGGACCAGGTAGCCAAGATGATCCCCAAGGAGCTGAAGATCACCATCCAGAAGGCGGTGGACGGCTCCCGGGAGCTGCGGGAGCTGATGGAGGCCAACCCCCAGGTGAAGCGCCTGGTGGAGCTAGCCCGCCAGGTGGAGGGCATGCCCCGAAACGCCTCCACCCATGCCGCCGGGGTGGTCATCACCCATGACACGGTGGAAAGCTATGTCCCCCTAGCCAAAAACGACGAGGCCGTGGTCACCCAGTACCCCGCCCCCACCCTGGAGGAGCTGGGGCTGCTGAAGGTGGACTTTCTGGGCCTGCGGAACCTGACCGTCATTGACGAGACGGAAAAGGCCATCCGGCGGGAGGACCCGGACTTTTCCCTGGACCGGATCCCCCTGGACGACCCCGGGGTGTTCGCCATGCTCTCCGCTGGAGAGACCACCGGGGTGTTCCAGCTGGAGTCCGGGGGGATGCGCCGGATGCTCTCCCAGCTGCAGCCCACCTCCATCGAGGATATTATCGCCGCTGTTTCCCTTTACCGCCCCGGGCCCATGGAATCCATCCCCAAGTATGTGGACTGCCGCCACCACCCGGAGCACGCCGTTTACCACACCGACAAGCTGCGCCCCATCCTGGACGTGACCTACGGCTGCATCGTCTACCAGGAGCAGGTGATGCAGATCTGCCGCGAGCTGGGCGGGTACAGCTACGGCCAGGCCGACAACGTCCGCCGTGCCATGAGCAAGAAAAAGGCGGATGTAATGGAAAAGGAGCGCACCCACTTTTTGGCGGGCTGCCAGGAGAACGGCGTCCCCGCCGGGGCGGCCAACCGCATCTTTGATGAAATGAGCTCCTTTGCCGCCTACGCCTTTAATAAATCCCACGCCGCCGCCTACGCCCTGGTGGCCTACCAGACCGCCTACCTGAAAAACCGTGCCCCCCGGGAGTACATGGCCGCCCTGCTTACCAGCGTCCTGGACAGCACCAACAAGGTCATTGAGTACATCGAGGAGTGCACCCGCCTGGGGATCCCGGTGCTGCCCCCCCAGGTTAACGAAAGCCGCGAGGGCTTTACCGTTACGGCGGAGGGGATCCGCTTTGGCCTGCTGGCGGTGAAGAACATCGGGGCGGGGGTCATCCGGCAGATCATTGCCGAGCGGGAGGAAAACGGCCCCTTCCGGAGCTTTTTGGATTTCTACCGCCGGCTGTACGGCGGGGAGCTGAACAAGCGGAGCCTGGAAAGCCTGATCAAAAGCGGGGCCCTGGACGGGCTGGGGGCCAACCGCCGCCAGATGCTGGAGGGCTACCCCAGGGTCGGGGAGGTGCTGGCCGCCCGGGAGCGGTGGCAGAGCTCCGGGCAGATCAGCCTGTTCGGGGACGAGCCCGACGAGGAGGAGCTGGCCCTTCCCCTCATTGACGAGGACGACCCCTCCCTGCTGCTGGCGGGGGAAAAGGAGGTCACCGGGCTGTATATCTCCGGCCACCCCATGTCCCATTACGAGCCCCTGTACCGGCAGTACGGGGCGGTGAAGCTGATCCGCCTTACCGACCCGGACACAAACCAAAGCTACGACAACGCCAGCGTCTACCTGATGGGAATGATCACCGCCAAGCGTCTGAAAATGACCAAAAGTGGGGAGAACATGGCCTTTCTTACCCTGGAGGACATGACCGGGAGCATTGATGTGCTGGTATTCTCCAACGTCTACGCCCAGCACGCAGGGCGGCTGATCGCCGGGGCGCCGGTTTTCCTCCGGGGGCGGGTTTCCCTGAAGGAGGACGAGGCGGCCAAGGTGATCCTGGAGGACGCCATGACCCTGCCGGAGCGGGCCGAGGGCCCCATGAAGGACCGGCCCCCCTACACCCCGGGCGGCCGCGGAGCCGCCGGAGCCGCTGGAACCACCGCCCCTGCCGCCCCCAGCGCCCGGGCAGGCGTCTACCTCCATGTAAGCTCCATGGAGGCCCCCCTGACGGACCGGGTGCGCCTTCTTCTCCAGATCTTTGACGGGAACTATCCTGTTTACTTCCAGGCAGACGACACTGGCAAGCTGCTGCGCGCCCCCCGGACCCTTTGGTGCGACCCCAACCCCGTCCTCCTAAGAGAGCTTGGCATAACCCTAGGAAACGAAAACGTAAAGAAACTAACCTAGCGCGGCGGGCCAGGGCCCGCTGCCAGACCCTACCCGCCGCTGCGCGGCTTAACGGTGTGCGAATACTTGGTGGGTGCCTGGAGTCCTAACGAGCACAAGGCGAAGCGATTCCCTTACCTTTGCCGGGCTGGATGGGGGCAGCTTCTGTCAGCCCAAGTCTCCAGGCACAACCTTTCGCCCCGCACAACCCCTCGTAGGGTCTAAAGTTTGGGGCCGCCCTTTTCAAAGGGCTGGGCGTAGCCCACGTGCCCCAAGGGCTCGGGGTCAGGGCGGCGCCCTGGTCGCCCGTCGCAACGGGCGAAACTCCTTATACGGAGTGAGCATTTCTGCCGCCGCAGCGGCGTCTCGGAGCGCAACTGCCCCGAAGGGGCAGCTCTTAGCGCGGAGAGGCTTTGC
>JAAWEO010000084.1 GCA_022794295.1 Angelakisella sp.
CGCTGTCCGCCCTGGACCCGGACCGGACTGATGTCCGGTGACAGAAAGGCTACCCGGTACTGGGCGTTGGGCTTCGGGCATGGTGCTGCGCCGGCAGAAACCTGGCCCGCCCCAGTCCGTCAAAGACCGGGGAATCGTTCCGCCCTGCACTCATTCGGACTCCAGGCACCCACTACCCACCCCGCACACCGTCAAGGCGCAAGGCGCCGGGTAGGGTCTTAGGCTTTTACTAACCCCAGGCGTTTGGCCAACTCCATCACAAAAAACGGTACCAAGCATAACCCAAATGCCATCAGGTATTCCCCAGCCCCCAGCCAGATCAGCCCAAAAGCCCTCCCCACTGGCGTAAAGACTACCAAAAGCATCAGCGCCAACGATGCCCCGCAAGCTAAATTCAGCGTCCGGTTCCCCCAAATCCCCAGCTCAAACAAAGACCGGTGGGACCGCATATTATAAGCCTGTACCAGCTGGGATACCCCTAAGGTGAGAAATGCCATGGTCTGTCCCCCCTCAGCACCCCCGTAAGCAAAACCGATCCGGAAGGCAATCAGAGACAGTATCGCAAACATCCCCCCCTGTAGGGCTACCCGTGCCCCCAGCCCCCGGGCAAAGATCCCCTCCTCCCGGGGCTTGGGAGTGCGCTCCATGACCCCATCCTCTACCGGCTCTACCCCCAGGGCAATGGCAGGGAAGCTGTCGGTGACCAGGTTGATCCATAACAGCTGCATGGAAAGGAGCGGGCTCTGCCGCCACAGCACCATGGCAAAGAATACCGTCAGCACCTCCCCAATGTTGGTGCCCAGCAAAAATCCAACCACCTTGCGGATGTTGTCGTAGATCCCCCGGCCCTCTCGAACCGCCTCTACAATGGTGGCAAAGTTGTCGTCGGTCAGGGTCATGTCCGCAGCGCCCTTGGCTACATCGGTGCCGGTGATGCCCATGGCGCAGCCAATGTCGGCGGCCTTCAGGGCGGGGGCGTCGTTGACCCCGTCTCCGGTCATGGCAACCACCGCCCCCCGGCGCTGCCAGGCCTTTACAATGCGGATCTTGTCCTCCGGGGAGACCCGGGCGTAAACGGAGATCCCCTCCACGCGGCGGTCCAGCTCCTCCTGGGAAAGACCGGAAAGCTCCTGACCGGAAATGGCCCCGTCCCCCTCCCGGAGGATGCCCAGCTCCTCGGCAATGGCGGAGGCGGTGACCACGTGGTCGCCGGTGATCATCACCGGACGGATACCGGCGCGGCGGCAAACCCCCACAGCAGCCTTGGCCTCGGGCCGGGGCGGGTCGATCATCCCTACCAGACCCAAAAGGGTAAGGCCGCTTTCCAGGCTGTCAATATCCGGGCTTTCCGGCAGGGCGGGGATGGTCTTGACCGCCACCGCCAACACCCGCAGCGCCTGGCGGCTCATTTCCTCCACCATCCTTCCGGCGTCAGCCAAATCCCCGGCGGTGCATCTTCCGGCGATGCTGTCAAAGGCGCCCTTGACAATCACGGTCAGGCTCTCCCCGGTGCGGTTCACGGTGGTCATCCGCTTCCGGTCAGAGTCGAAGGGCAGCTCCAAAAGGCGGGGATACACCTGGTTCAGCGCCTCCTTTCCCCGGCCCGCTTTGTGGGCGGCCAGGAGGATGGCGGTCTCGGTGGGGTCACCGATGTGGACAGGGGACTTGTCCTCCCCGTTGGGGAAGGTCACCGCCCCGTTGCAGCAAAGGGCGGCATATTCCAGCAGAAGCCGCCCCTGGGGGGAGAGGGCGCCGGGGGCCTCCGGGGCTGCCATTCCATCTCCCCAGACCTTGGTGAGGGTCATGCGGTTCTGGGTCAGGGTCCCTGTTTTGTCAGAGCAGATCACCGAGGCGCTGCCCAGGGTCTCCACCGCAGGCAGCCGCCGGATAATGGCATTTCGTTCCACCATCCGCTGCACCCCCAGGGAGAGCACTACGGTGACAATGGCGGGAAGGCCCTCCGGAATGGCAGACACCGCCAGGGAAACCGAGATCATGAAAATTTCCATCACCGGCATCCCATCCCAAAGGCCCACAGCAAAGATGACCCCACAGGCCGCCAGGGCAAGGAAACCCAGGGTCTTGCCCAAGCCCGCCAGCTTTTCCTGAAGGGGGGTCCGTGCCTCCGCCTCGCCGCCCAAAAGACCGGCGATCTTCCCCATTTCGGTGTCCATGCCGGTGGCGGCCACCAGCGCCCTGCCTCCGCCGTAGGTGACGCTGCATCCGGTGTAGACCATGGTCCGCCGGTCCCCCAGGGGAGCGTCCTCGGGGACCTGGGCGGCGGCATCCTTTTCGGCGGGGACCGATTCCCCGGTGAGGGCCGATTCCTCCACCTTCAGGGAGGAGGACTGGAGGAGCCGGGCGTCGGCAGGGACCAGGTCCCCGGCCTCCAGGAGGATCACGTCCCCGGGGACCAAAAGCGAGCTGTCCACCAGCTGCTCCGTTCCATCCCGGAGGACCCGGGCGTGGGGGGCCGAAAGGCTTTGAAGGGCATCCAGGGCCTTTTCCGCCCGGCTCTCCTGGAGGACCCCCACCACCCCGTTTAAAACCACGATCAAAAGGATCAGCCCCGGTTCAAAGAAGGCCGAGGGCTCCCCTTCCTCCAGGGCGGTCACAAAGGAGATGGCGGCAGCCAGCAGCAAAATAAGAATCATGACATCCTTGAACTGGGCAGCAAAACGACTGAGCAGGCTCTTTTTCTTTTTTTCGGCCAAACGGTTGGGGCCGTACTGTTCCAGCCGGGTCTCTGCCTCCCGGGAGGAAAGGCCCCGGAGGGAAGAGGATAGCTTTTGGGCCAGGTCTTCCGGGGAAAGGGCGTGGGGGTGATGGTTCATCAGGGGACCTCCTTTGCAAAATGGCTTTTTCTTTATTATAGGTGATTTGCGGGAAAATTACAAAGTAAGAAGCTGTTTTTTCCGGACAAGATCTCTGCCTCGAAAACCTGCATCTTCTGTCTTGACAAAGTCTTCCCCCTTATGCTATCATAAGAAAAATTCAAAACATCACCAAAGACTGTGACGAGGAGAAGTACCCCGGAGGGTCCGGGGCACAGAGAGCGGCTGTGGCTGGGAATGCCGTGCTCGGTGCCGGGGGAACGTAGCCTCAGAGTTGCGGACTGAACCCGGGGGTCTCTCCCGGCAAGTAGGCTCCGACGCGGGCCCCGGCGTTATCCGGGGGACGGAATCGAGGGTGTCCTTCGGCCCCTCCGCTCCGGCAGAGTGCGCGCGGCAGACCCGCGCGAAATCAGGTGGTACCGCGTGACCGATTTTTGGAAGCGTCCTGTTGGAATACAGGGCGCTTTTAGTTTGCCCGACGAAAGGGAGTATGTGAAGATGCTGGAACGATTTGTGGAGAGGACCCAGTTTGAATCCTACGAGGATTTTAAGGCAAATTACCGGGTGACCTGCCCGGAGGACTTTAACTTTGCCACCCATGTGGTAGATGCCTGGGCAAAGGCAGAGCCGGAAAAGCGGGCCCTGGAATGGTGCGACGACCACGGTCACAGCCTCACCCTTACCTTTGGGGAGGTCTCCCTCCTGTCCCGCCGCGCCGCCGCCTGGCTGCTGAGCCAGGGGGTCCGCCGGGGGGACCGGGTCATGTGTCTTTTGAAGCGCCGGTGGGAGTACTGGATCACCGCTGTAGCCCTCCACCGCATCGGGGCGGTGGTGATCCCGGCCTCCTACCAGCTTACCGCCAAGGATATCGCCTACCGCATCGATGCCGCGGAGATCCGCTTCCTGATTGCCCTGAACGACGACTGGATCACCGTCCAGTGCGAGGAGGCCCTGAAAAAGTGCGCCGGGAAGCCCCTGGGCAAGGCCCTGGTAAACGGCCCCCGGAAGGGCTGGCTGGATTACTCCGCCGCCCTGGAGGAAGGCCCTGCCGGCTTCGTGGCGGATCCCGCCATCACCGCCCGGGACATGATGCTGATCTACTTCACCTCCGGCACCTCTGGGATGCCCAAAATGGTCTGTCACGACTACTCCTATCCCCTGGGCCACATTGTCACTGCTTGCTATTGGCAAAAGGTCCAGAACAACGGCCTGCACCTGACCGGGGTGGATTCCGGCTGGGCCAAATTCGGCTGGGGGTGCATCTACGGCCAGTGGACCGGCGGCTCCGCCATCCTGGGCTACGAGGTGGACAACAAATTCGATCCCAAGAGGATGATCCAGGTCATCCGGGAAAAGAAGCCCACCACCCTTTGTGTCCCCGGCACTGTCTACCGCTTTATGATGCGGGAGGGCCTTACGGCGGAGGACTTTGCCAGCGTCACCCACTGCTGCACCGCCGGGGAGCCCCTTTCCCCGGAGATCACCCGGGAGTTTTTCGAGATCACCGGCCTGACCATCCACGAGGGCTACGGCCAGTCGGAGGGAAGCGTTCTGGTGGCCAATTTTGGCTGGTTCGAGCCCCGGCCCGGCTCCATGGGCAAGCCCAGCCCCCTTTACGACATCGCCCTGATCGGGGAGGATGGCCAGCCGGTGGCCCCCGGTGACGAGGGGGAGCTGGTGGTCCGCAATCTGGACCGGTACTACCCCGAGGGGCTTCTCCGGGGGTACTGGGTGGGGAACCGCCTGGTCCCTGCCGAGGACCAGAACCATGTTTACCACACCGGGGACATGATGTGGATGGACGAGGACGGTTACTACTGGTTCATCGGCCGCAACGATGATATCATCAAGTGCTCTGCCTACCGCATCGGACCCTTTGAGATCGAATCGGTGCTGCTGACCCACCCGGCGGTCCACGAGTGCGCCATCACCGGCGCCCCGGACCCCATGCGGGGCCAGGTGGTCAAGGCGACCATCGTTCTGGAAAAGGGATATCAGGCCAGCGATGCCCTCACCAAGGAGATCCAGAACTTTGTCAAGCGGATGACCGCCCCCTACAAATACCCCCGGGTGGTGGAATATGTGGATCACCTGGAAAAGACTACCTCCGGCAAGATCATCCGCAACCATCTGCGGAAGGCCTCGGAGGACGCCTACCGGGCAGCCCATCCCGCCAAGCCGGTGATCCGGCCCGCCGTGGCCGGGGATGCTGTGGCGCTTCTCACCTACCTGAACCTGGTGGGGAGCGAAAACAACTTCCTCTCCTATGGCGCCCAGGCGGTGGGGGACGCCGGGCGCAGCGGGGAGGAGATCATCAAAAACTGTACCCGGGGCAGCGACCGCCTGATCATTGCGGAGCTGGATGGCCGCATCGTAGGGGCGGCGGACCTTCGGGCGGGGCACCGGAGCCCCATCGCCCACACGGCAGAGATCGGCCTTTCGGTGCTTCGGGAGCACGGGAAGCAGGGCATTGGAAGCTCTCTGCTGGAATACCTGATCCGGGACGCCAAAAAGGGGCGGAGGCTCCGGTCCCTCAGTGCAACGGTTTCCGCCAGCGACGCCGGGGCCGCGGCCCTTTGCCGGCGGTACGGCTTCACCCAGCTGGGCCGTTACCCCCAGTTCTTTCATGTAGGGGGAGAGTACGTGGACGGACTGGTCATGATTCTAGCTCTGTAAAATTCTTTGTACTGACGGCTTTGACCGCCGGTTTCTTGAAATGGCACGCTGCTCGTGGTATTATTGGTTTGGTAAATCGAGACTGACCAAAGGGGGTTTTATTGTGGAAAAAATTGACTTCAAAGGGCTTCTCATAAGGATTTTTGCACCTACCCTTGTGTTAAGCTTGAGCTATTTATTATTGGGATATTTTTGCAGCCTTCCACATATCCTGCTGTTTTGCATTTTAGGAACAGTGATCCTGGTGCCAATGGAATTGGGCATCATTCTATGCGCAAGCAAAAGGGAAAACGGCGTGTATTCCCTTAAAAGTGCATTTGCCGGACAAGAGAAGCTGCCCCTATGGAAAATACTGCTCCCTGCATTTGTTTTCTTCGGAATGGCAGGATTGCTTTCAGCATTTGCTGCCCCTTTGGAAAACCAGATTTTTGCTCAAATGAGAGCTGCTCTCCTGAATCGCCTGCCAATGGGCTTTGATTGGACCAATTTTGAATATATGAGATCATTTTCAAGGCCGATACTGATATTGACCTGTGTTTATTACAGTATTTTCAATGGCCTGATCGCACCAATAACAGAGGAGTTATTTTTCAGAGGATATTTGACCTCGCACTATCAAAAGCAAGGCTCATTTCTCCCAATCCTTATGGCTGTTTTGTTTTCACTTTATCATTTCTGGCTGCCTTTTAATAATCTATTTCGTATCCTAGCATTTGCACCGGCTGCATATGTGGCGTATAAGAAAAAGAATCTGTATATCAGCATCTATTTTCATTGTCTATGCAACTTGTTTTCGGCTATTGGTTTTGCAGCCGCGATCTTGTAATAGGCTCTGGCCGAGCGGACGGTGGGCCAGGACAGCTGACTGCCTGTTTCGTCATTTTGATGATGGGAAAACCAAATCATTTTCAACGATAACAGAAAAAGCCGGAGCTGCGCTTTGATGCGGCTCCGGCTTTTTATCAGCATAAAAGGCGGCTAGGAATGCTTTACCACAATGACCCGGTCCCCCACGGCACCCTCCAGAAGGCCCTCCACAATAGTCTCGGCCCGCTGGGAGGCCTGCTTCAAAAGGCCATCGGTGTCGGACCTTTCCTTCACATCGTTTTCCGCCAGGGTAATGGCGGTGGTGACATCGGTCTTTTTATCCCAGTTAAACAGGGCGTGTTTTTCGTCGTAAAACTGGATGCTCTCCGGGTCCACCTTCAGCATTTGGATTTCCGCCGGGGGCAGGGTGACAATGACCTTTTTTTCATCCAGCTCTGTTTTTACCGCCGAAATATCGATCCCTGCCCGAACATTGGCAGTGTACACCATAGAAAATCCCTTCTGGGTCAGGAAGGGGATCTTTCCCTCTGTGACGGTGTACAGGTTTGTATAGATCAGCTCCGCGGTGGACAGGTCGGCAACATGCTCCAGCCTTCTGTCGATGTACTCAATGGTAACCTCCTGTTCCTTGCTCTCCCCGGCTCCCGGGTCCACCTGGGTAATATGGGTGACGTCCTTATCCGGGGCCTTGTTCCCACCAGAGGCCAGGACAAACACCGCAGACAGGACAACGCCCACCAGCAGGCCCATCCCGACAAATTTCACCGCTTCCAAAAGCTTCAAGCCCTTTTTCTCCATTTCGGCATCTCCTTCCTTTTTTATGGATTCACCCCTTTCCCCCATTTTTCATAGGATATGGCACCATGAAAAGGAGGGTTTGGGATGAAAAATCACAATATTGGTCTTCTTGGCGGAGGACTGGAGCAGGCAGCCCTGGCTAACGGTCTGGCGGACACCGGCCGGTGGGAGGTGTACACCATGTTCCTGGAAGGGCCCCTCCTCTCCCCCAAGGTCCGCACTGCCCGGGATTTCCGGGACGTGCTCTGGCTCTGCGGGACGCTGGTCCTCCCCCACCCGGTCTGCCGGGAGGGCCTCCTGCTCAACGCCCCCCTGTGGCAGGGCCCCCCGGTGGACGCCGGGCAATTTTTAGGGAGCATCGGCAAAGGGGCGCTCCTTCTGGCCGGAGAGATGACCCCCGCCTTCTCCCGAGCCGCTGCCGCCAAGGAAGTAGCCGTAACCCCCCTGCCCCCCATCGACCGTCCGGAAGATTGGCCCCAAGCCGTAACAAAGTACCTAGAAAGCACCAAAGTCACCCGCATCCGCCCCCGTCCACGCTCCTAAGAGCACTTTTCCGAAAGCCTGTCCCCAGCAACACCAAAGCCGTCCCCCCCCCGGCCCGCAGGCCATAGCCCGAAGGGCTCCGATTTTCGCCCCAGCGAAAATCACCTTAGCCGTTCCCCCTCTGCCGCCGTGCGGCATTTGCCGCGAAGCGGCTTTAGCCCGAAGGGCTCCGCTTTTTTCCGCAGAAAAAAGCACCTTATCCGGCCAACGAGCCTCCGGCCGCAAAAGCCCGGATGCTGGTAAGCGGCAGCACAAATCCAAGATGCCAGCACACCCCAGCCGCCTGGCGCCATCAGTAGGAATACGCTGGTAATAGATCAAGGTACTGCCCACCATGGACCCCGCCCCGTGGGTGAGATCAGGCGGCCCGTGGGTCAACCGCCCAAGGCCGGAGCCTTTGGC
>JAAWEO010000085.1 GCA_022794295.1 Angelakisella sp.
CCGCCTGGCGCTATCAGTAGGAAAATACAGGTAATAGATCAAGGTACTGCCTACCATGGACCCCGCCCCGTGGGTGAGATCAGGCGGCCCCGTGGGTCATCCGCCCAAGGCCGGAGCCTTTGGCCGGTCCCCCGGGTCCAGGGGGGCCCCCTGGGCGTTCTTTGCCTTCTTTCTGTCGCTACAGAAAGAAGGTCCGCCGGAAGGGCAAACGAGGCAAATGGCCTTTAGAACGAGACAGGACTGCGAAGGGCCCGACTGCCGCGTGGCAGTCAAAAAGAACGACACTACATCATCAAACCGGCAAACCCCAGAAAGAAGTCCAAGCTGTAAGAAAATCGCCGCAAAGCATCTCCGCCGGAGGCACCAAACCAGCCCCATCTTCCCCAAAAAAGAAAAACCAAAAGCCCTTGCCCCACCGCAATAAACCGGAAGAACAAGAGCCTTTGCCTATTTAAAATCAGTAGGGCAGAATAAATTCCGATACCCGCCACCCCTCCGGGGTAAGATCCAAATGAATGGGACACGCCCGCACCGAAGCAGCTTTGGCGCCTTCGGTAAAGGCCTCCCCGCCGGTGTAGTAGGCGTACCAGATCAGGTCGACCTTGTCCTCCTTCACAACAGCGGAAAAACGGTCCTCTCCGGCCAGATAGCGAAGGTTAGTGCCCCGGGCCCCGTCCAGGAAGTACAGCTTCCCCTGGTGCTCGGTAAAGGTCCCCCGCGGCCCCGGGCCGCTGCGGTTCAGCTCCCGGAAAAATTCCGGCGTGAAAACACGAAGCATATCCGCCTCGAAGTCCTCCCAGCCCTGGTACAGTGTCCCCTGGTAGAGGGTATACGTTACCCCGTCCAGCTCCTGGACCTTGGTAAAGTCATAGCCAGTGCGGTCATCCCCGGGGAAAACGGAGCTATCGACCTGGAAAACCCTTATCAGCTCCTGGGCCCGGTCCACCAGCGCCCACTGCTCCCCGGTAAGGGGCAGCAGGTCCCGTTGCTCCCGGGGAACCTCCACCTGAGGAACCTCGTTGGGCTGGCAGGTGCACCCCAGGTACTTCCAGCCGCCATCCTCCTCCAGAAGCACCTGTAAGGTAAAGTGGTTCGCAAGGATGGTCCCATATGGGTACTCCAGCTCTAGCTCAATGGTAAGGTAAGGATCGTTCCGGGTGTAGGTGTAGGCGATCTCCTCCCGGCCGGTGCCGCAAGCCCCATCCCCCGCCGACCAGTAGCCCTTCAGCTCCGGATCGTATTCTTCCCCCCGCCGAAGGTAATCGGTGGAGATCTCAAAGTAGGTTTGGATCTTCGCCTCGTACTCCTCTTGGGGGAAAAACCAGCTGTCCAGGTCCCGCTCCTTCAGGACAGGGTTGGTGTAGTGCTCCTTGAGATAGGCGGGATCCTCCTCCAGAAGGGTGGAAAAGAACCAGTGGTAATAAAAGCTGGCGGGAATCTCCTGGGGGCGGGTCCAGCTGTAACGCATGTCAAAAAGACTGTAGCTTTTCCGCATCAGCCGGGGAATCCCGTCCTTCTGGGTGACCACTTCCCCGCCATAGGTCTTGATGATCTCCTGCACCAGGGCATCCTCTTGGTTGGCTGAAGGGCCGCCTGGCTGGGACTCCGACGCTTCTGGCACAGAGGCTGCCGGGGGCTCCTCCCAGGATGCCGGGGAGGGCTCCGGGGGCAGGCTCTGGGAGCCCTCCCCAGGCCGGACCCCGCAGGCAGCCAGACCTGCTGTTAGGGCAGCGATCAAAAGCAGGGCGATGATTTGTTTTCCCATAGGAACACTCCCTTTCCTGGTTTTTCTTTTATGATACCATAGATCACGGGCAAAGGCAAACCGTGACGCAGCCTCCTATGGCTGATATCAACGCCGCCGGGGTTTTGAAACCGCCCAAACAGCCTCCGGCATCCCCTGCCAAAGGATCCGGGAGGCGGGGTAACGCACCGTCACAACCTCCCCCACTTGAAACTCCTTCTCCTGGCTGTCAGCCCGCAGACGGAAAGTACGGTTCCGGGTCAAATGCTGGAAGCTGCTTTTTCGCACCCCCACCGGCAGGATTTCCCGAAGGGTACACCTTTGGCCCTTTCGCTCTGTAATTTCCCCGGTGACCTCCAAGCAATTCCCCGCCGCCAGCCGGATGATGGCCTGGTGGTATTTCCAGATGAACCAGCAGTAAAAGAGGAACGGCGGCAGCAAAAAAACCAGGGCGAGCAGAAGAAGCGGAATCGCCCTTTGCCCCAGCCCCTTTTGGGCCCGGACCCAGGCCCAAAGGGGCCGCCCTAAAATCACGGCGGCGTAAAGGGCCAGGACCACAAAATGAAGGACCTGGCGGCGTTTGTATCGCCCTACAACGCGAATCAAGGCCTGCTGATAGGCGGTATCGTTCACGACGGGACACCCCTTTCTCTTCGCTTCTGTTTGTGATATACTGATCTAGGAAGGAGGCGCCGTCCATGAAACTATTTGGACACTTTGAAACGGTCCCCGTTCGAGGGACAGAGCGAAAGGCCACGGTTTACGTCTCCAGTCTTCTGAAAGATATTCTGATCTCCCTGACAATCGCCGCCGTGCCCTTTGCCATATTTTTCTCCGGCAGATCCGCCCCGGAGAAGGTCCCGGAGGGTCTTCCTGACCCCTGGTTTCTGGAGTTCATCGAGGATCTTCACGACCCCTGGTTCCTGGGCTTCACCCTGGTGCTGTTCCTGGTTTCCTTGATGGTCTTTTGGGGCAACCGGCTATTTGCCAAGGACGTCCGGCGGATGGTGGCCGGGGAGCTGGTGGCCCGGACTGGGGTGCTGTGGGCCATCGGCCAGGGGGGCAGCAGGAGGTATCCCGGCCCCTGGCGCTTGGTCATCGATACCCAGGACGCGGCGGGGAACCCCCTCCGCAACGAGATCTACGACATCTCGGAGGAGCTGTACAGGAAGCATATGGCCAAGCGCGCCCCCGGCGGGAGGGGGTACGCCTGGCTGGTGGAACTGGCGGTCCTCCCGGTCCCGGAGGGCGGCCAGGAGTTCACCCAGCCCTCCCTGCCCACCGCTGGGGAGGCGGACACTCCTTTGGACCCCATGGGCTTTGGGGAAATGCCGGTCTCCCGGGCGGTGGTGGCAGACATCTTCTACCTAGAACAACAGCCCTACGGCTGTTCCATCGACGACAGGGCTTTGTTCCCCCACCGGTAACTGCTGTCCCACGAGAAAAGGCCCTGCGCGAAAGCGTTGGGCCTTTTTCGATTCACTTCTGTTCTTCTGTGGTAACGAACATCTGTATAATCTTTTTGTATAGGTCTCTTGAGAAGGATCCTCATCGATGATTTTGCACAGATCGAAGGCCATTGCTTTTCTTTTGTCCTGTCTTTCTGCTTCTGTTCTCATTGCTTCATTCCCCATCCCTCTTTGTCCCTATCATAGCACATTGGTCGCCGCCAGTCAAGAAAGATCCGCCGGACAGAAAAGGCCCCTATGCCGAAGCATGGGGGCCTTTTGGAGTTCAGACAGGACAACCGCCGGAATTACTCGTTGATCTTGATGACAACGCCGGAACCAACGGTACGGCCGCCCTCACGGATAGCCAGACGGAGACCTTCCTCGATGGCGATGGGGGTGATCAGCTCAACGTCCATCTCCACGTTATCGCCAGGCATGCACATGTCGGTGCCCTCGGGCAGGGTGATGACGCCGGTCACGTCGGTGGTACGGAAATAGAACTGGGGACGATAGTTGTTGAAGAAGGGGGTGTGACGTCCGCCCTCAGACTGCTTCAGGACGTACACCTGGGCCCGGAACTTGGTGTGGGGGTGAATGGAGCCGGGCTTGCAGAGAACCTGGCCGCGCTCGATCTCGGTGCGCTGCACACCACGGAGCAGGGCGCCGATGTTGTCGCCAGCCTCGGCGTAATCCAGGGTCTTGCGGAACATCTCAACGCCGGTGACAACGGTCTTCTTCCGCTCGTCGGTAAGGCCGATGATCTCCACTTCGTCGCCGGTCTTGACCTGACCACGCTCCACACGACCAGTGGCAACGGTGCCGCGGCCGGTGATGGTGAAGACGTCCTCAACGGGCATCAGGAAGGGCAGGTCAGCCTTACGCTCGGGGGTGGGGATGAAATCGTCCACAGCCGCCATCAGCTCATGGATGGGGGCATAGGTGGGATCGGCGGGATCATTGCTGGCGCACTCCAGCACCTGAAGGGCAGAACCCTTGATGATGGGGGTATCGTCGCCGGGGAAATCATAGCTGGACAGCAGGTCGCGGATCTCCATCTCGCACAGCTCGATCATGTCATCGTCGGACTGGTCGACCTTGTTCAGGAACACCACGATGTAGGGCACGCCCACCTGACGGGCCAGGAGAATGTGCTCACGGGTCTGGGGCATGGGGCCATCGGCGGCGGAAACCACCAGGATAGCGCCGTCCATCTGGGCAGCACCGGTGATCATGTTCTTAACGTAGTCGGCATGCCCGGGGCAGTCAACGTGGGCGTAGTGACGGTTGGGGGTCTCGTACTCCACGTGGGCGGTGTTGATGGTAATGCCGCGCTCTCTCTCCTCGGGGGCCTTATCGATCATATCATAGGCCTCGTACTGAGCCTGGCCCTTCATCGCCAGAACCTTGGTGATGGCGGCGGTCAGGGTGGTCTTGCCGTGGTCAACGTGACCGATGGTCCCGATGTTTACGTGGGGCTTGGTACGCTCGAATTTCTGCTTAGCCATTGTTCTTTGTTCCTCCCTTTTCACATAGGATCGCTTCTGTTTTCCGCCCGCAGGCGGTCTGTATAATCGTATTGTAACAACTTCCCAGCAAAAAAGCAAGGGGAAGTTTAGGCCCCGGATTCATAAGGGCTGCCCTTGCAGGCCCTTAGTTCTCCCCGCCCTTGCCGCGGGTAGCCATGATCTTCTCGGCGATGCTCTTGGGCACCTCGATGTAATGGCTGGGCTCCATGGTGTACTGGCCGCGCCCCTGGGTCTTGCTGCGCATATCGGTGGCGTAGCCGAACATCTCGGACAGGGGGACGAAGGCGTTGATCTGCTGGGTGCCGGGCCGGGCCTCCATACCCTGGATCTGACCGCGGCGGGAGTTAAGGTCGCCGATGACATCGCCCATATACTCGTCGGGGACGATGACCGCCACCTTCATAATGGGCTCCAGGATAACGGGATCGGCCTTTCTCATGGCCTCCTTAAAGGCCATGGAGCCAGCGATCTTAAAGGCCATTTCAGAGGAGTCCACCTCGTGGAAGGAGCCATCGTAGAGGGTGACCTTGCAGTCCACCACAGGGTAGCCTGCCAGGATACCGCTCATCATGGCGCCCTTGATACCGGCGTCTACCGCAGGGATATACTCCTTGGGGATGGCGCCGCCCACAGTGGCGTTGATGAACTCGTAGCCCTTGCCGCTCTCGTTGGGCTCCAGCTTGATCTTAACGTGACCATACTGGCCCTTACCGCCGGACTGACGGGCGTACTTCATATCCACGTCGGCCAGGCGCCGGACAGTCTCCTTGTAGGCCACCTGGGGCTTGCCCACGTTGGCCTCCACCTTGAACTCCCGGAGGAGGCGGTCCACGATGATCTCCAGGTGGAGCTCGCCCATACCGGCGATAATGGTCTGCCCGGTCTCCTCGTCGGTGTAGGTCTTGAAGGTGGGGTCCTCCTCGGCCAGCTTGGCCAGGGCGATGCCCATCTTCTCCTGACCGGCCTTGGTCTTGGGCTCGATGGCCACCCGGATCACGGGCTCGGGGAACTCCATGGACTCCAGCATAATGGGATGCTTTTCGTCACAGAGGGTGTCGCCGGTGGTAGTGTTCTTCAGGCCCACCGCGGCGGCAATATCCCCGGCGTAGACCTGGGGAATATCGGTCCGGTTGTTGGCGTGCATCATCAGGATGCGGCCAATACGCTCGTCCACATCCTTATCGGGATTATAGACGGTGGAACCGGCGGACAGGGTCCCGGAGTAGACACGGAAGAAGCCCAGCTTGCCCACGTAGGGATCGGTCATGATCTTAAAGGCCAGAGCGGCGAAGGGGGCGTCGTCACTGGAGGGACGCTCCTCCTCTTCCTCGGTTTCGGGGTTGACGCCCTTAATGGCCTCGATATCGGTGGGGGCAGGCATATAGTCCACAATGGCGTCCAGCAGGTTCTGGACCCCCTTGTTCTTATAGGAGGTGCCGCAGGTGACGGGAACCATCTGGTTTGCCAGGGTGGCAGCCCGGATGACCTTCTTGATCTCGGCTACGTCCAGGTCCTCGCCCTCCAGGTATTTTTCCATCAGGGTCTCGTCCTGCTCGGCAACGGCCTCCAGGAGCTTGCCCCGGTATTCCTCGGCCAGCTCCACCATATCCTCGGGGATGGGCTCCTCGCGGATATCCACGCCCAGGTCGTCGTAGTAGATCTCGGCCTTCATCTTCACCAGGTCGATGATGCCCCGGAAGGTCTCCTCGGCGCCGATGGGCAGCTGGATGGGAACGGCGTTGCACTTCAGACGGTCGTGGACCATCTTCAGAACATTATAGAAGTCGGCACCCATGATGTCCATTTTGTTGACGTAGATCATCCGGGGGACACGGTACTTGTCCGCCTGGCGCCAAACCGTCTCGGACTGGGGCTCCACGCCGCCCTTGGCGCACATAACGGTAACAGAGCCGTCCAGAACGCGCAGGGAACGCTCCACCTCCACGGTGAAGTCCACGTGGCCGGGGGTGTCGATGATGTTGATCCGGTGGCGGTTTTTCTTGGCCAGGGCCGGATCCTGCTGCAGCTCGGAGTGGGTCCAGAAACAGGTGGTGGCGGCGGAGGTGATGGTGATGCCACGCTCCTGCTCCTGCGCCATCCAGTCCATCTGGGCGGTACCGTCGTGGGTCTCACCAATCTTGTGGGTTTTGCCGGTGTAGAACAAAATCCGCTCGGTGGTGGTGGTCTTGCCCGCGTCGATGTGCGCCATGATGCCGATGTTCCGGGTCATCTCCAGAGATACTTCTCTTGGCATAATGCCCTCCTAAAAATCAGAAATGCTGCTCCCGCCCCCGCCGCAGAGGGCGGGGAGGGGAGAGTGTTGGCTTTTGGGGAGCGGCTCCGCAGGGCGGAGGGGCTCCCGGAGCCGGCGGCGCATCCCGGGGAGAAAGGCCCCCCGGCAGGGATGCCTCCGGCTCTTAGTAGCGGTAGTGGGCAAAGGCCTTGTTGGCCTCGGCCATCTTGTGGGTGTCGTCCCGCTTTTTGCAGGCGCCGCCCTGGTTATTGAGGGCGTCGCAGATCTCCCCGGCCAGCCGCTCCCGCATGGTTTTTTCGGAACGGGCCCGGGAATAGGTGGTAAGCCACCGCAGCCCCAGGGTCTGCCGGCGCTCGGGGCGCACCTCCATGGGCACCTGGTAGGTGGCGCCGCCCACGCGGCGGGCCTTTACCTCCAGCACAGGCATAATGTTCTCCATGGCCTGCTCAAAAGCCTCCAGGGGGTCCTTGCCGGTCTTCTCACGGACGATGTCAAAGGCCCCGTAAACGATCTTTTGGGCAACGCCCTTTTTGCCGTCCAGCATAATGCTGTTGACCAGCCGTGTTACCAGCTTGGAGCTGTACAGGGGGTCCGGCAATACATCTCTCTTTGCGATATTACCTCTTCTTGGCACTTCGCTTCCCTCCTTCATATTTGGTATGAGATCATCGGTACTCGAAAGCACGAAACTCCCGCCGGCCAAACGAGGCGATATCCGCCGGGGCGGAGGCCCCTATGGATAAACTGCCAAATTTGGCAGATCTTATGCAGATCAAAAACGGTTTGCTGGGGGTTTGTTACTTTCCGGCACCGGCCTTTTTGGGCCGCTTGGCGCCGTATTTGGAACGGGCCTGCATCCGCTTGGCAACGCCCTGGGCGTCCAGGGTGCCGCGGATGATGTGGTAACGCACACCGGGCAGGTCCTTGACACGGCCGCCGCGGATGAGCACCACGCTGTGCTCCTGCAGGTTGTGGCCGATGCCGGGGATGTAGCTGGTGGCCTCGATCCCGTTGGAAAGGCGCACCCTGGCTACCTTACGGAGAGCGGAGTTGGGCTTTTTGGGGGTGGATGTTCTGATGGCAGTACATACACCGCGCTT
>JAAWEO010000086.1 GCA_022794295.1 Angelakisella sp.
ATGCTCCAGCGGCTGGAGGACCAGGGGCTTTTGTCCCGGACCCACTCCCGGGAGGACCGGCGGCAGGTGTTCCTTGCCATCACCCCCCAGGGCCGGGAGTTCCTGGAGGAAAACCGCCAGCGGCAGCTGGAATTTTTCCGGACCCTGCTGGACCGCCTTGCCCCGGGGGAAGCGGCCCTTTTTCTGGACCTGCTGGAAAAGATCTCCGACCCCCCGCCCCCCGATTTTTCTCCGAAAGGATGTGAACCCCCATGCTGAAGGTCCTTGGGAAGCTGCGCCGGTACTGGCTTCCCCTCCTGCTCCTGGCGGCTGCCACCCTGGCCGGGGTCTACGCCGACCTTTATCTGCCCACCCTGATGGCCCGGATCATCAACGAGGGGGTCTCCTCCGGGGATTACGGCTACATCCTCGCCACCGGCGGGGAGATGCTCCTCTTTTCCTTTTTGGGGATTCTGTGCGTTGTGGCCAGCGGCGCCTTGGGGTCCCGGGTCTCTATGGGCTTTGGCCGGGACCTGCGGGCGGCGGTGTTCCGCAAGGCCGCCAGCCTCTCCCTTACCGAGTTCGATTCCTTCGGGACCGCCACCCTCATCACCCGCACCACCAACGATATCAACCAGCTGCAAATGTTCGTGATGATGGCCTTCCGCATCCTGATCCGCGCCCCCCTGATGATCGTGGGGGGCGTCACCATGGCCATGACCTCCAGCAGCCAGCTCTCCCGGGTGGTGCTGCTGTCGGTGCCCACCCTCATTGCCATTGTGGCGGTGGTCTCCTGCCTGGCCCTGCCCCTTTCCACCACCATCCAGCGGTCGGTGGACCGGGTGAACCTGATCCTGCGGGAAAAGCTCACCGGCCTGCGGGTGGAGCGCGCCTTCGGCACCGAGGAGTACGAGGAGGAGCGGTTTGACAGGGCCAACCGGGACCTTACCGCGGTAAGCGTCAAAATGCACCGCACCATGGCGGTGCTCATGCCCGGCATCACCCTGCTTATGAGCTGCACCCAGATCTTCCTGGTCTGGTCCGGCGCGGTCCAGATCGACGCCGGGAACCTCCTGGTGGGGGATATGATGGCGGTGATCCAGTACGTGATGCAGATCATGATGTCCTTTATGATGTTCAGCATGATCTTTGTGATGATGCCCCGGGCCATCGCCTCCGGGCGGCGGATCAGCCAGGTGCTGGAGACCCCGGAGGCCATCGCTGACCCTGTGACCCCCGCCAGGGAGCCCTCCCTGCGGGGAACGGTGGAGTTCCGGGACGTCTCCCTCACCTACCAGGGGGCGGAAAAGCCGGTGCTGGAGGGCATCTCCTTCACTGCCCGCCCCGGGGAGACCACCGCCATCATCGGCTCCACCGGCAGCGGCAAGTCCACCCTGGTGAACCTGATCCCCCGGTTTTTCGACGCCACCGGCGGACAGGTGCTGGTGGACGGGGTGGATGTCCGGGAGATGACCCAAAGGCAGCTTCGGGACAGGATCGGCTTCGTGCCCCAAAAGGCCCTTCTCTTTCGGGGGACCATCCGGGAGAACATCGCCTACGGCAAGGCCGGGGCCACCGACCAGGAGCTTTGGGAGGCGGCCGGGACCGCCCAGGCCCTGGACTTTATCCGCCAAAAGCCCGGGGGGCTGGATTCCCCGGTGGCCCAGCTGGGCCAGAACTTCTCCGGCGGCCAGAAGCAGCGCCTGGCCATTGCCCGGGCCCTGGTGCGCAGGCCGGAGATCTATATCTTTGACGACAGCTTTTCCGCCCTGGATGCCCGCACCGACGCCGCCCTGCGCGCCGCCCTGAAGGAGCGGGTGGGGGATGCCACCGTCCTGATCGTGGCCCAGAAGGTGAGCACCATACGGGATGCCGACCGCATCCTGGTGCTGGATAACGGCGGCTGCGTGGGGATGGGCACCCACCGGGAGCTGCTGGAGAGCTGCCCCGTCTACCAGGAGATCGTCTATTCCCAAATGGCAGCAGAGGAGGTGGAGCCATGAGCGGACCTATGAGAGGCCCCGGCCCCATGGGGGGTCACGGCAGGGGGCCCGGCCTGGAGCGCCCCAAGAACCTGGGGGGCACCCTCCGGCGGCTGCTGGCCTTTATGAAGCCCTTTCACCTGGGCCTGGGGGCCGTGGTGGTGCTGGCCGTTTTCAGCACCGTCTTTGATTCCCTGGGGCCCCTGGTGCTGGGCTTTGCCACCAACGAGATCCAGCTGGGCTTCCAGCGGATGCTCCAGGGCACCGGCGGCATCGACTTTGGGGCCGTGGTGCGGATCCTGGCGGTTATGGGGGGGATGTACGCCGTTTCCGCCCTGTTCGGGTATCTCCAGCACTTCCTGGTCTCCGGGGTTTCCCAAAAGACCATTTACAGCCTGCGCAGAACGGTGGACCAAAAGATCAAGCGGCTGCCCCTGGGGTACTTTGACCGCAGCTCGGTGGGGGATGTGCTCAGCCGGGTGACCAACGACGTGGACACGGTAGCCACCACCCTCCAGCAGGGGATCAACCAGGTGGTGACCGCCTCCTTCACCCTGGTCACCGTCCTGGTGATGATGCTGCTGATCAGCCCCCTGCTCACCCTGGTGGCCCTTCTCACCCTGCCCCTGACCCTCCTGGCCTCGATGAACGTGGTCAAGGTCTCCCAAAAGCTGTTCAAGGGCCAGGCGGACACCCTGGGAAGCCTGAACGGCTACATCGAGGAGATGTACACCGGCCACAACGTGGTCAAGGTCTTTTCCAAGGAGCAGGACACCATCGCCGCCTTTGACGCCATGAACGAGGAGCTGTACCGGTACAGCTGGAAGGCAAACTTCATCTCCAGCATCATCATGCCCATCAGCACCTTCATCGGCAACCTGGGGTATATCACCGTTACGGTGCTGGGGGCGGTGTGGGTTATCCAGGGGAAGTTCCTGGTGGGGTCCATCCAGTCCTTTATGCAGTACATCCGCCACTTTTCCAACCCTGTGGTCCAGCTTTCCAACCTGGCGAATATGCTCCAGTCCACCATTGCGGCGGCGGAGCGGGTCTTTGAGTTTCTGGACGAGGAGGAGGAGCTCCCCGACCCGGCGGTGCCGGAGGGGGACAGCACCCCCCGGCGGGGTCCCGGCAGGGTGGATTTTCAGAGGGTCAGCTTCGGCTACAGCCCCGACCGCATCCTGATGAAGGACTTGAGCCTTTCCATCCGCCCCGGGGAGACGGTGGCTATCGTAGGGCCCACCGGGGCGGGAAAGACCACCCTGGTGAACCTGATCCTGCGGTTCTACGAGGTGAGCAGCGGCACCATCCTCCTGGACGGGGAGGACATCGCCCAAATGCCCCGGAAGGCGCTGCGGGCCCGTATCGGCATGGTCCTCCAGGACACCTGGCTCTTTTCCGGCACCATCCGGGAGAACATCCGGTACGGCAGGCTATCCGCCACCGACCAGGAGGTGGAGGCCGCCGCCCGGGCTGCCCGGGCAGACAAGTTCATCCGGGCCCTTCCCCAGGGCTACGACACCCCCCTGGGGGAGGATGCCTCCAACATCAGCCAGGGCCAGCGCCAGCTCCTTACCATCGCCCGGGCCATTCTCTCCGACCCGGATATCCTGATCCTGGATGAGGCCACCAGCAGCGTGGACACCCGCACCGAGGTGCTGATCCAGAAGGCCATGAACACCCTTATGGAGGGCCGAACCAGCTTTGTCATCGCCCACCGCCTTTCCACCATTCGGGACGCCGGGAAGATCCTGGTCATGCGGGACGGGGATATCATCGAGACGGGCAGCCACCGGGAGCTGATGGACCGGGGGGGCTTCTACGCCCAGCTGTATCAAAGCCAGTTCCAGGGGGAGGAGGCCTCCTGACCCCCATTCTGCCCCAAAAAAACAAGGACCCTGCACCTACCGCGCAGGGTCCTTTTCCTTTTCCTTGTTTTTCAAGCAGGGGAGGGGGTCACAGGAACAGGGGGGCGAACACCAGGGCCACCATGCTCATGAGCTTGATCAGGATGTTGATGGAGGGTCCCGCGGTGTCCTTCAGGGGGTCGCCCACGGTGTCACCAATGACAGCGGCCTTGTGGGCCTCGCTGCCCTTGCCGCCGCCGGAGCCCCCCTCGATGTATTTCTTGGCGTTGTCCCAGGCCCCGCCGGCGTTTGCCATCATCACCGCCATAAGGACGCCGGTGACTGTGGCCCCTGCCAGCAGCCCGGCCAGGGCCTCCTTGCCCAGCAGCAGCCCCACGGCGATGGGGCTGGCGATGGCAATGACCCCGGGGAGGATCATCTCCCGGATGGCCGCCTGGGTGGAGATATCCACACACTTGGCGTAGTCCGGCTTTTGGGTGCCCGCCATAATGCCGGGGAACTCCCGGAACTGGCGGCGCACCTCGTCGATCATCTTGTTGGCGGCCCGGGAGACCGAGGAGATGGTCAGGGCGGAGAAAAGGAAGGAGAGCATCCCCCCAATGAGCAGCCCTGCCATCACCCTGGGGTTGAGGATATCAATGACGGTGAGCTCCACCGCCAGGGCGTAGCTGGCAAAGAGGGCCAGGGCGGTGAGGGCCGCCGAGCCGATGGAAAAGCCCTTGCCAATGGCGGCGGTGGTGTTGCCTACCGAATCCAGGTGGTCGGTGATCTCCCGGACCGAATCGGGCTGGCCGCTCATTTCGGCAATGCCCCCGGCGTTGTCCGCAACGGGGCCGTAGGCATCCACGCTGATGACCATTCCCACCGTGGCAAGCATCCCCACGGCGGCCAGGGCGATGCCGAAGGTGCCGCAGAAGGCGTAGGAGGCCAGGGTGGCCCCTGCCAGCACCAGAATGGGCCAGGCGGTGGATAGCATCCCGTAGGAAAGGCCGGTGAGGATGTTGGTGGCCGCCCCGGTGGTGCAGGCCCCGGCGATCTCCTTTACCGCCTTGTACTGGTCGGAGGTGTAGGTCTCGGTCAGCTTGCCAATGAGCAGCCCGGCGGCGATGCCGCTGACCACGGCGGCAAAGGCCCGGGTGCCATCCCCCTCCGGCAGCAGCCCCCCCAGCAGGAAGGCGTCGGCCACCAGGAGGATGGAGCTGAGGTAGGTGCCCAGGTTCAGGGTGAGCTGGGCATCCTTGGTCTTGACCAGGCTCACCACCAGGATGCCCAGCATGGAGCTGAGGATGCCCGCGGCCACCAGGCCCAGAACATAGGGGAGGGCGGTGGTCCCGCCCCAGGCCACGGCCAGAAGGAGGGCGGAGACGATGCACCCCACGTAGCTTTCAAACAGGTCGCTGCCCATACCGGCCACGTCCCCCACATTGTCCCCCACGTTGTCAGCGATGACAGCGGGGTTGCGGGGGTCGTCCTCGGGGATGCCGGCCTCCACCTTGCCCACCAGGTCGGCCCCCACGTCGGCGGCCTTGGTGTAGATGCCCCCGCCCACACGGCAGAAAAGGGCAATGGAGCTGGCCCCCAGGGAAAAGCCGGTGAGGATGCCCAGGTTCCCCGGGTTGAGCAGATAGACGATACCGATGCCCAGGGCCCCCAGGCCCACCACCATCAGGCCCATGACCGACCCGCCGGAAAAGGCGGCCCGGAAGGCCTGGGCCTGGCCCTGCCCCGCCGCCTGGGCGGTGCGCATATTGGCGGCGGTGGCGGCCTTCATGCCGCAGAAGCCCGCGACCACCGAGAACAGGGCCCCCAGAACAAAGGCCAGGGCGGTGGAAAGCCCCAGGCCGGGGGTGAAGGTGATGATTGCCGCCAGGACAGCCACAAAGACCACCAGCACCCGGTACTGCCGCCCCAGGTAGGCCATGGCCCCGGCGTGGATATACCCGCCGATCTCGGTGATCCTGGGGTCGGTGATCTGGATGCGGCGGACATCCATCCCCTGGATCAGGGCAAAGGCCACTGCCGCTACTGCCGCAAGGATCAAGCTAAGTTCCATAAACGATTCCTCTCTTTCTCACGCTGTTTTCTCCGCAAAGCAGAAGAAAACAAAAAAAGGCACATCCCGGCCCCCTCTGCCCGCGGTGAGGCGGGAGGAGAGGAGCCTGCGGAAAGACCTTTTTCTTTATGATAGCACTTTTTTACCCGAAACGCCAGTGGAAAGGAGAGAAAAATTGTCCTGAAAATTTGGTAAAAATGACCAGAGCCTGTCCCGGGGCGGGGGAAAGGGGGCAGGGGAGAGGGGAAAAGCGGGGGTCAGGCGGCCCCGCTCAGGTGCTCCACCAGGATCTTGGTTCCCATAAGGACCAGGACCACGCCCCCCAGCAGCTCTGCCCGGGCCCGGTAACGGGCGCCAAAGACACTGCCCGCCTTTACCCCCAGGGCGGAAAGAAGAAAGGTGACGCCGCCGATGAACCCCACGGCGGGGAGGATCTCCACCCGGAGAAAGGCGAAGGTGATGCCCACCGCCAGGGCGTCGATGCTGGTGGCCACCGCCAGGGGGAGCATGGCCCCGGGGGAGAAGGAGGCGTCCATCTCCTTGCAGGCGCCGCATTCCCGGGATTCCCGCACCATGCCCAGGCCGATGAGACAGAGCAGCACAAAGGCGATCCAGTGGTCCACCCGGGTGATAAAGCGCTCCAGGCGGGCCCCCAGCAGATACCCCGCCAGGGGCATCAGCCCCTGAAAGCCCCCGAACCAGGCCCCGGCGGCAAGGCAGCTCCCCGGGGTGACGCGCCTGGCCGAAAGGCCCTTGCAGACCGAAACGGCGAAGGCATCCATCGACAGCCCCACGGCGATGAAAAACAGCTCCCAAAGCTCCATTTTGTCCATCCTCCTTGTTTGTCCCAGCCGGAAAAGGGCGTACAAAAAGACCCATGTATCCCTCTTTCCGGCGATACATGAGTCTCGTTTTTTTACAGAGACAGCAGCCGGTGCCAAGACAAGGCAGCCGGTGCGGCTTCACAGACAAGCCAGGTGAGGCGTTCACCAGTATGTTGACTTGCCCCGGTCCCAAAAAAGGGGTCCGGAAACTACTCCCTCATGAGCGTACCCTATTGTATCATGGGGGCGGGAGGGGTGTCAAGGGGCCTCCGGTCCTTCCACCCCGGTCAGGTCAAAGGGCGGGGTGTATTCCTCCCGGGCGGAGGCGCGGTCCTGGCCGTAGCCGGAAAAGCCCAGCTCCTGGGCGAGCTCCCGGACCCACTGGTATTCGAAGGTGGAGATCCGGCGGTTCAGGGCCTTGCGGCTACAGGGGCGGCAGGGGGTGTACTGGCTCATAAGGCTGAGGTAGAAGCCATCCACCGGCAGGTGCTCCGCCAGCCACCGGAGAAGCCGTTCCGAGTCCCTGCGCTCCCCGGGGAGCACCAGATGGCGGACCATCAGCCCCCGGCAAAGCATCCCCGATCCGTCCAGCCGGAGGGGTCCTGTCTGGCGGTACATCTCCAGAATGGCGGCGCTGGCCCGGGAGAAGTAGTCGGGGGCCCCGGCGCAGTCCTCCGCCAGGGCGGGGTCGTAAAACTTCAGGTCGGGGAGGTAGACGTCAACATGGCCCTCCAGCAGCTTCAGGGTCTCCGGCTTTTCGTACCCGCCGCTGTTCCACAAAACCGGGATGGTGAGCCGCTCCCCAGCCAGCTCCAGGGCCTCCACAACCTGGGGGGCGTAGTGGGTGGCGGTGACCAGGTTCAGATTCCAGGCCCCGGCCTCCTGAAGCTCCAAAAAGATCCCGGCCAACCGGGAGACCGTGACCTCCCGGCCGAAATTCTCGTGGCTCAGAAGATGGTTCTGGCAAAAGGAGCACTTGAGGGGACACCCGGAAAAGAATACCGTGCCGGACCCCCTGGCCAGGTCCTCGCCGCTGATGCAGGGCTCCTCCCACCGGTGCAACGCCGCCCGCGCCACCCGAGGCACCCCCCCGCCCCCGCAGAACCCAACCCCCACCCCCCTCTCCACCCCGCACTCCCGGGGACAAAGCCCACAACCAACCATAACAACCCCTCCTAATGTGAAAATATTGATTCCCCCCCAGCCAAGCCCCCCCACACTTAGCCGCGAAGCGGCATTCGCCCGCAGGGCTCCGCCGGAGGCACCAAAGCCGTTCCAACCTGCCGCCGTGCGGCATTAGCCGCGAAGCGGCTCCGCTTTTTTCCGCAGAAAAAAGCACCTTATCCGGCCAACGAGCCTCC
>JAAWEO010000087.1 GCA_022794295.1 Angelakisella sp.
CTTCCGCAGAAGGTCCGCGCGCCTAACCCCTGGGCGTTCTTTGGTTACTTTCTGTCGCAACAGAAAGTGACCCCCCGCCGGGGAGGCGAAACGAGGCAATAGGTCTTTAAAACGAGACAGGAGTGCGAAGGGCCTGACTGGCGCGTGGCAGTCAAAGGAAAACGGTGCTATCAATAACAGAAGCCCATATCCAGGACCGAGAGGCAGACACGTTCAAGAAGCGGCCCTTCGGGCCTGTCTTGAAGGGTAGATGGTATGGGGCGTTAGGCTTTTGGCGCTCCCCGCGAGTGGGTATAGGCCAGTCTCGTTCCGGCCGCGGCTTGTCACTTCGCACAAACGCAAAAAGAAAGGACAGCTCTGCCATCCTTTCTATAGCGCCATGTTGTTAGCCGCAGCCTTGGTCGAAGGATGCTGCCTCTAGCCGGAGTATTTCGCCCGCTGTGGCGGTCGACCAGGCGCTGTCCGCCCTGGACCCGGACCGGACTGATGTCCGGTGACAGAAAGGCTAACCGGTACTGGGCGTTGGGCTTCGGGTATGGTGCTGCGCCGGCAGAAACCTCGCCCGCCCCAGTCCGTCAAAGGCAGGGGAATCGCTCCGCCTTGTGCTCGTTTGGACTCCAGGCACCCACTAAGGGACCGCACACCGTCAAGGCGCGTAGCGCCGGGTAGGGCCTGGCAGCGGGCCTAGCCCGCCTAGCCCGCTGTTACTGGCTCTTTTGTTTCTTCTTCGTCTTCTGCAAATTCCCACTGGCTCAATGCGTCCCCAAACAGGTCCCCCAGCGTTGTCGCTGGCGGCGGCGGTGCACTGGCCGCATTCATCAGCTCCCGAGTGATCCTCGTCCGCTCTGCAAATGCCTCCTTGTCGTGAAGCAGTGTCAGAAGCACCGCCGAGTTCTCTGCATCATCCGCTGCACTGTGCTGGCTTCCCGCAAAGTTGACCTCAATCCCCCCAATGGCGTTTTTCAGGGAAATGCGGTTCCGCTTGGAAAGACCCAGCAGCCGGGTGTAGATCCGTTGGAAATCGATCCAGCGCCGGAACACCTTGGGAGGCTTTTCCTCCCAAAGCCCCTTTTCCCGGCACTCCTGAAATAGCTGGCTTCGGTCACTGTCGCTCCAGGCGTAAACACGGGTCGGCTCCTCCCCGATCCACCGGAGGAAATCCGCCAGGGCTTCCGGGAGATGCTTGGCGTTTTCTACCGTGGCGTCGGTGATCCCGGTGACACGGGTGCAGGGGGCCCCAATGGGAAAGTGCTGGGGTTTTACATAGGCGGAATATTTGTCCACCTGCCGGTATTCCCCATCCAGCTTTACTGCCCCGATCTCTACAATTTCATGAAGGAGGGGGGCGGGGGTGTTGGGATGCCCCCGCCGCGGGGCCTGGTTCATTTCAAAATCTAAGAAAATGTGCTGCATTGTGCTCCCTTCCCTTCCTGTTACAGCTCCTCCGCCGGAGAGATCACCCCATCCTCTGAAACCGCAACAGGGCTGATCTCAAAGCGTGTATAGCGGATCAGGTTTTTCAGGTGGGTGCGTTCATCGGCAGAATAGAACAGGTAGGAGATGCCCTCCTTCCGGGCCCGTGCGGTGCGGCCGATGCGGTGGACGTAGGTCTCGTTATCCTGGGGGAAGTCGTAATTGATCACGGCGTCAATGTCGGTAACATCAATCCCCCGGGCGGCTACATCGGTGGCAACCATCACCGGGATGCCGCCTTCTTTAAACCTTGCCATCACCCGGTTGCGGTCCTTTTGGATCATGTCCCCGTGGATGCATTGGGCAGGGATGCCCCGGCGGGTAAGCATGTCACAGATCATGGAGGTATTGTATTTGGTGTTGCAGAAGATAAGCACCCGGTCCAGGTTCTCTTTTTTCAGGATGAACAGCAGGTCCTCGAACCGCTTCCGCCCGGTGGTGCGGCAGCAGTACTGGGTAATGCGGGGGCGGCTTTCCTCCACAGGGCGGACGGTGATCTCCTCGGCGTCCCGCTGGTAAAGCCAGCCGATGTCCATGACCTCCCGGCTGATGGTGGCGGAGAACATCACCATCTGCTGCTTTTTGGGCAGGCTGTCCAGGATCCTCCGCACGTCCTTAAAGAAGCCCATGTCCAGCATTTCGTCCGCCTCGTCCAGGACCACCGTGGTCACCTTGCTTATCTGAATGGTGCGGTGCTTCATGTGGTCCAAAAGGCGGCCGGGGGTAGCCACCACAATTTGGGGATTTTTCTTCAAGGCGTCAATTTGGGGGCGCATAGGCTGGCCCCCGTAGACGGCAGCCACACGGAGGCCCTCCTTGTACTTTGCCAGGGCCCGGAGCTCGTCCACGATCTGGGTGCAAAGCTCCCGGGTGGGGCAAAGGACCACCGACTGGATCCAGGGGGAATTCTGGAGATCGGCCCGTTCGATCAGGGGAATGCCAAAGGCGCAGGTCTTTCCCGTGCCGGTGGGGGCTTTGGCAATGATCTCCCTGCCGGACATCATAACCGGAATGGCTTTTTCCTGGACCTCGGTCATTTGGGAAAAGCCCATATCCTCCACAGCGCGAAGGACTTCAGGGGAGACGCCGGTAAGCTCGTTAAAATTCATAAAGGCGCTTTTCCTTTCTGGGTGTTTGGTATAGGTGCATTATAACACATTTGTGGAGAAAAGGAAAGAGCGGCTGGCGGCCCGAATGCAGTGAGGCGCGGGGGCAGACACAGGGGAAGCTTTTGCCTGGGGCTAGGAGGGGGTGTTATCTGGTGGGGGGTGGTTTTTGGGGATTTTAGATGCACATGGGATGGACATAAAAATCTATATGGATACTGGATATTAGCCTGTTTTATAGTGAAAAGTGATTGAGCTTTTCAGCTTTTGATTGGCAAAATGCATATTGCGGTTGGGATTTTGGTGCCGCAGGCTGGTATTTTTGCTGGTGGGTGAGGCTTTGCTTTGCTTTGGCGGTGTTTTGGCTTGCGGCGGTTGTTGGATTGCACATGGAATGGACATAAAAAGCTGTGTAGATACTGTATTTTAGCTTGTTTTATGCTGAAAAGTGATGGAGCTTTTCAGGGATGGCTTGGTATGTTGCGCGGTGGTTTTGGATGGGGTTGGCCTTGGGGGGCTTTGGATTTTGAATGGGGGGCTGTTTGTTCAAGAAGCGGCCCTGCGGGCCTGTCTTGAAGGACAGACAGCAAAAACCGAAAGCGCCTGGCGCTCCCCGCGGCTGGGTAACGGTCAGTCTCGTTACCGGCCGCGGCTTGTCACTTCGCATAGACGCAAAAAAGGACGGAAAACAATCCGTCCTTTTTACCGCCATATTATTAGCCGCGGCCTTTATCGAAAGATGCTGCCACATGCTGGAGAATTTCGCCCGATCTCCGCGCTAAGAGCCTCGCTACGCTCGGTTGCGCTTCGAAACGCGCCTGCGGGCGCAGTGCGGCGGGCGACCAGGCGCTGTTCGCCCTGGACCCGGACCGGACTGATGTCCGGTGACAGAAAGGCTAACCGGTACTTGTCCTGGCGCCTGCTCCCAGTCCTGCGCCGGCAGGTGCGGCGGATTCCCCAGTCCGTCAAAGGCCGGGGAATCGTCTCGCCCTGTACCCGTTCGGACTCCAGGCACTCACTAAGCCCCCGCACACCGTTAAGCCGCGAAGCGGCGGATAGGGTCCGTCAGCGGCCATCAGGCCGCCGCGAAGCGGCGGGTAGGGTCTGAATTAGCGGACTGAAGGCTGCAGCAGTTCCTGGCCGCCCATGTAGGGCTGCAGTGCCTTGGGGATCCGGACACTTCCATCCGCCTGGAGGTTATTCTCCAAAAACGCGATCAGCATCCGGGGCGGCGCCACCACGGTGTTGTTCAGGGTATGGGCAAAGTACAACTCCTTGCTTCCCTCCTTGCGCACCCGGATACCCAGCCGCCGCGCCTGGGCATCTCCCAGGTTGGAGCAGGAGCCAACCTCAAAGTACTTCTGCTGCCGGGGGCTCCAGGCCTCCACATCGCAGGATTTCACCTTCAGGTCTGCCAGGTCCCCGGAGCAGCACTCCAGGGTGCGGACGGGAATATCCAGGGTGCGGAAGAAATCCACGGTATTCTGCCAAAGCTTATCGTACCAGGCCATGCTGTCCTCCGGCTTGCAGACCACGATCATCTCCTGCTTTTCAAACTGGTGGATGCGGTAGACGCCCCGTTCCTCGATGCCGTGGGCGCCGACCTCCTTGCGGAAGCAGGGGGAGTAGCTGGTAAGGGTCTGGGGCAGGGCTGCCTCGTCGTTGATGGTGTCAATAAACTTCCCGATCATGGAGTGTTCCGAGGTACCGATCAGGTAGAGGTCCTCCCCTTCGATCTTGTACATCATGTTTTCCATTTCGGCAAAGCTCATGACCCCCTTTACCACATCGCTGCGGATCATAAAGGGTGGGATGTAGTAGGTGAAGCCCCGGCCAATCATAAAATCCCGGGCATAGGAGAGAATGGAGGAATGGAGGCGGGCAATATCTCCTTTCAGGTAGTAGAAGCCGTTGCCGGAGGTCCGGCGGGCGCTGTCCAGGTCGATGCCATCCAGGGTCTCCATAATATCCACGTGGTAAGGGATCGGATAGTCCGGGACCACAGGCTCGCCGTAACGCTGGATCTCTACATTTTCGCTGTCGTCCTTGCCAATGGGAACAGAGGGGTCGATGATGTTGGGAATGACCATCATCCGGGACTTGACCTCCTCGGCATAGACCTTCTCGTCCTCCTCCAGCTGGGCCATTTCGTCGGCCATGGCCTTTACCTGGGCCTTGGCGGCTTCGGCCTCCTCCTTTTTGCCCTGGGCCATAAGGGCACCGATCTGCTTGGAGATGACATTTCGCTGGTTGCGCAGCTCGTCACAGCGGGTTTTGGCGGCCCGGAACTTTTTATCAAACTCGATGACCTCGTCCACCAGGGGAAGCTTTTGGTCCTGGAATTTTTTGCGGATGTTTTCCTTGACGATCTCCGGGTTGTTGCGTACAAATTTCATATCAAGCATAATTTTTCTCTCCTCTGTGATATAGTGATTGGAATTTATCACTGTTTCGCTTTATTGGGCGGTTTTTATACCAGCTTTTTCCCGCATACCGGGCAGTAGTTCGGCAGACCGCCCCGGATCTCCAGGCTTTCCCCACAGTAGGGACAGCGGCAAAAAAACATCGCCTGAACCACCCCGGCAATGGCGGCGGCAACCCCCAGGGACGTCATCGCTCCCAGCTCCAAAAGCGCACCCAAAAATCCTGCCGCTGCCCCGATCCCCAGGGCGATCTTCATCAGGCGGCAGCTTTGGCGGTAATTCATTCGGCGGTCCTCCTTCCTTGGCGTCGTGCGGGAAGATTTGAATGGGCTCTTAGTATCCTTCCAGTCTAATCCCACAGGCCGGACAGCAACGGGGCATCCCGTTCCGGGTGTCCAGCGGCTTTTTGCAGTTGGGACAACGGCAGAAGAATTTTGTCTGGAAAATCCCCGCCAGGGCGATGATCCCTCCAAAGAGAAGGAGCAGCTCTTGCTGTACCAGAATTCCGATTCCTTCCATGATAAGTCCAACTGCCAGGGCGATGCCTTCCAGGCGGTTGCTTTGGCGATAGTTCATCTCCGCAGCCCTCCTTTTCCGAAACGCTGAGGCTGTTTCTTCAAAATGCGGGCACCGGTCCACTGCTTGCTTTTAGTTCCAGTGGATATGCTCCGCCAAACGCTTCAAATCCTCCAGGGAATAAAACTCTATTTCCAATACCCCCCCGCGGGGGGAGCGTTTTACCTTCACCTTCCGCCCTAGGGTCTCCCCCAGGCTGATCTCTACCTCCCGGTATCCACTATCCCCCCAGGCGCTGTCCTCCTCCTGGGGCTTTTCTGCCGCAGCAGGCTTTTTCACCTCCTGCTTGGCCTGGGCCGCCAGCTTCTCCAGCTGACGCACGGTAAGCCCCGCCTTTACCGTTTCCGCCGCCATTCGGTCCATAAGCTCGTGGCTTTCCAGACCCGCCAGCACCCGTCCGTGTCCCGGAGTGATCTCCCCCTTCTCCAGCTTTTCCAAAGCCCCGGGGGAAAGATTCAGGATCCGCAGGGCATTGGCAATGACCGGCCTGGACTTCCCCATCCGTTTGGCTACCTGCTCCTGGGTAAAGCCATAGGTCTCCATCAGTGTCCGGTAACCCATCGCTTCTTCAATAATGGTCAGGTCCTCCCGCTGTAGGTTCTCAATCAGGGCCAGCTCCATTACCTTGTCGTCGCTGGCCTCCACCACCACTGCCGGGATCTCCGAAAGCCCGGCCATTCGGGAGGCTCTCCACCGCCGTTCCCCCGCTACGATCTGGTAGCTTCCCCCGGGAATAGACCGCACAACAATAGGCTGCAGCACCCCGTGCTCCCGAATGGAGTCTGCCAGCTCACTAAGGGCCCCCTGGTCGAACCGGTCCCGAGGCTGGTCCTTGTTGGGCTCGATGGTGGAAATGCGCAGATTCATCAGCCCCTCCCCTACCTGGGCGTCATTGTCCTGGAACAGGGCATCCAAGCCCCGCCCCAGCCCGCCTTTTTTTGCCATCCTTTTCTTCCTTTCATTCCGTCATTGCGGTAAATTTTTCTCCATCCTCTACTGTCAGGTAAGAAAATTCTCCGGAATCTTCTTTTTGAAACACCAGGTTATCTTCTTCTACCTGGAAAGTGAAGTGTCTGGTTCTTTCCTGGAGGGTCAGGGTCTCCCCTTCCAGGCTCCAATCCCCCGTTCCGATGTAACTGCTCAGGCCACCCTCGTAATAGGTAAAGGTTCCGTCTTCCTTCAGCTGGATGGTAAAATTCCCGCCAAAGCCTTCCTTTTCATACTCATAGGTTTTCCCGGCCAGGTCCTCTGCGGTAATTGCCTTAGAGCATCCCCCCAGAACCAAAGCAAGCCCCAGAGCAGCGAGACAGCATTTCCATTCTTTCTTCATACAGCAACCCCCTTCCCTATTGTTTCACGTGAAACACGAATTATCACCGGCTGCCCTTCACCAGCTCTTTGGCCAGGGAAAGATACGCCTCCGCCCCCTTGGAGGAACGGTCATAATACATAATTGGCTGCCCAAAGCTGGGAGCCTCCGAGATCCGCACCGCCCGAGGGATCACGGTGTGGAAAATCTTCCCGGCAAAGTACTTCTTTACCTCCTCCACCACCTGGACCGTGAGGTTCAGCCGGCTGTCGTACATTGTAAGAAGGACCCCTTCAATATCCAGCTGATCATTATACATCCGCTTTACTGTTCGAACGGTAGAAATCAGCTGACTGACACCCTCCAGGGCATAATACTCGCACTGCAAGGGGATCAGGATGGTGTCCGACGCCGCCAGCGCATTGACTGTCAGCAAGCCCAAGGAAGGCGGACAGTCGATCAAAATGAAATCGTAATTGTCCTTTTCCCGGAGAAGCGCCGCCCGAAGGGCCATGGTACGGTTTTCCAGCTCCACCAGCTCCAGCTCCGCACCAGCCAGGGAGATATGGCTGGGGAGGACAGAAACATTTTTAAAGTCGGTTTTTACAACAGCTTTTCCCACCTCCGCCCGGTTGATCAGGACATCATAGCAGGAAAGCTCCACCTCCCGTTTGTTGATTCCAAGGCCGCTGGTTGCATTACCCTGGGGGTCCAGGTCACAGAGAAGGACCCTTTTCCCAAGCTCCCCCAATCCACCGGCCAGATTAACCGCCGTTGTAGTTTTTCCAACGCCCCCCTTTTGGTTGGCAATCGAGATTATTTTTCCCACTGCTCAAGCCTCCTTACAAATGGGTTTTCTGATAATTAAGTATATCACATGGGGGATTTGGGTGCAAGACGAAGGGTAGAAAAAAGAGGATTTTGGGGGTTTATTCTTTTCCCGCAGCGCCCCCTTTTTTGTGTACAGTGTCTAACAAACTGGTTGGAATTTTCTCTTTTGGCGCAGTGCAGAAAGCCCGAAAAGAATTTTCAAGATCTCCGCCGGAGGCACCAAACCCGTCCCAACCTGGCCCGCAGGCCATTAGCCCGAAGGGCTCCGATTTTCGCCGCAGCGAAAATCACCTTATCCGGCCAACGAGCCTCCGGCCGCGAAAGCCCGGACGC
>JAAWEO010000088.1 GCA_022794295.1 Angelakisella sp.
GCCTCGGAGACCGAGACAGAGGCCATCTCCCGGATCTTGGTGGGGGTGCCATAGTAGTCCACCAGCACCTTATCCAGAACGGCAGGATTGGCCCGCCCCGCCCGGATACTGGCAAATTCCGAGGTCATGACGCTGAGGGTCTTGTTCATCTTTTCTTCGTAGATCTTCAGTTCAGGGCTCATGATTTAAACCTCCTTGACAATGGTTCCAATATTTTCACCGCAGACCGCGCGGCAGATATTCTCCGGGTCGCTGAGATCAAATACCAGGATGGGCACCCTGTTATCCCGGCACATAGAGGCGGCGGTCATATCCATTACCGAAAGCTGCTGGCCCAGCACCTCGCTGAAGGAGACCACATCGTACCGCCTGGCGTCGGTGAACTTATGGGGATCCTTGTCGTAGACCCCGTCCACCATGGTGGCCTTCAGGATAATATCCGCATCGGTCTCCGCCGCCCGGAGGGCGGCCGCCGTATCGGTGGAAAAGAAGGGGCTTCCTGTTCCGCAGCCAAAGATGACCACCCGTCCCTTTTCCATGTGGCGCACGGCCCTTCCCCTGGTGTAGGGCTCCGCAATGGCCTGCATGGCAATGGCGGTCTGGACCCGCACCGTGACACCCAGTCCCTCCAGGGCATCGGCAAGGGCCAGGGAGTTGATGACGGTAGCCATCATCCCCATATGGTCTGCCCGGGTGTGATCCATCTTTCCGCTGGTACGGCCCCGCCAGAAATTGCCGCCCCCTACAACGATCCCCACCTGGGTCCCCATTTCCACACATTTTTTGATGCTTTTGCAGATGGTGACCACTGTGTCATAATCGATGCCAAAGCCGTTTTTTCCCGCAAGGGCCTCCCCGCTGAGCTTCAAAATGATTCTGCGATAACTTGGCGTCATAAATTCAACCGTCCTACTCTTTCGGAATCTTTTGGGGCCAAAGGAAATGGTTTCCCCGGCCTGGTCAAAACACTTATTCTTATTTTACAATAACCCTGGGGTTCTGTAAAGTATATTTTGGTGAATAAATTGTTTCCTGTCAGAAAAAAGGAACCCCTCCGCAGACAGAAAAAGAGCGCCGGAAGTTCCCCTGTGACGGTTTTCCCGGCGCTCCGATCATGCTTTATTGGACCTGCTGATCAACCCTTTACCATGCTGGCGACTTCATCGGCGAAGTTGTCCTCGCGCTTCTCCAGGCCCTCGCCCTTCTCAAAGCGGACAAACTCCAGAATGGTGATCTTGACGCCCAGCTCCTTACCGGTGGTCTCGGTAAATTTGGCGACAGAAATATCCCCATCCTTGATGAAGGGCTGCTCCAGAAGGCAGACCTCCTTGTAGTACTTGTTGATGCGGCCCATCACCATCTTTTCGGCGATGTTGGCAGGCTTGCCCTCGTTAATGGCCTGGGCGGTGAGGATCTCCTTCTCCTTGGCAATGGTCTCGGCGGGAACAGAGTCCTTGTCCAGGTAGGTGGGGGTAGCGGCAGCCACCTGCATGGCGATATCCTTTGCATAGCTCTGGAAGGCAGCGGCGTCAGGGGTACCCTCCACCGCAAACCGAACCATAACACCAATGCGGCCACCGCCGTGGATGTAGGTCTCCAGGGCGCCCTCGTAACGGGCAAAGCGGCGGATCTTCAGGTTCTCCCCAATGGTGAGGATCTTCTCCTGAAGGGCCTCCTGGACGGTGCCGGTGCCGCCGGCGATCTTGCAGGCCAGCAGGGCATCCACATCGGCAGGGTTCTCGGCGATAACGGTCTTGGCGCAGTCCTCGACGAACTGGACGAAAACGGCGTTCTTGGCGACAAAGTCAGTCTCGGAGTTGACCTCGATGACCACGCCCACCTTCTTCTCCTTATCCTGGGCAGCAAGAACGATGCCCTCGGCGGCGATGCGGCTGGCCTTCTTGGCGATCTTGGAAAGACCCTTCTCCCGCAGCAGCTCGACCGCCTTTTCCATATCACCATCGGTTTCGGTCAGGGCCTTTTTGCAGTCCATCATGCCGCAGCCGGTGGTCTCCCGGAGATTTTTAACGTCCTGTGTGGTAAATGCCATTTCTGGATTCCTCCTTATACGTTCCTCTTTGCAGCGCGCCGGGATCACAGGGATCCGGGCAGCTGTTTTTCTTCCCTTGGAAAAGCTCAGGCCTCCGCAGCCTCGGCGGCTTCAGCCTCTGCCTCGGCAGCGCCCTGGGCGCCCTGGCGGCCCTCGATGATGGCGTCAGCCATGGTCTGGGCAATGAGCTTTACAGCGCGGATGGCGTCGTCGTTGCCGGGGATGACGTAGTCGATCTCGTCGGGGTCGCAGTTGGTATCCACAATACCCACAACGGGGATGCCCAGCTTGTGGGCCTCGGCCACGGCGATCTTTTCCTTGCGGGTATCCACAATAAAGAGGGCGCCGGGGAGCTTATCCATGTGCTTGATGCCGCCCATGAACTTCTCCAGCTTCTCGATCTCCAGGTTCAGCTTGATGACTTCCTTCTTGGGCAGACGGTCGAAGGTGCCATCGGCCTCCATCTTGCGCAGCTGCTCCAGGCGGGCGATGCGCTTGCGGATGGTCTTATAGTTGGTCAGCATACCGCCCAGCCAGCGGGAATTGACATAGTGGGCCTCGGCCCGCTCGGCCTCCTCCCGGATGGAATCGGCGGCCTGCTTCTTGGTGCCGACAAAGAGGACCTCGCCACCCTCGGTGGACAGGTCGCGGACGAACATGTAGGCCTCCTCCAGCTTGCGGACGGTCTTTTGCAGGTCGATGATGTAAATGCCGTTGCGCTCGGTGAAGATGTAGGGGGCCATTTTGGGGTTCCACCTTCTGGTCTGGTGGCCGAAGTGGACCCCCGCTTCCAGAAGCTGCTTCATAGATACGACTGCCATGTTTTCTTACTCCTTTCGTTTTTGAGCCGCCGCGGCCCTCACCTCCGGCTGTTACCCCACAGGGGCAACCACAGCCGGATCAGGCCGCGTGTGTTCTCCATGTGCCGTATTATTTTAGCACAATCCATTTGGAAATGCAACTGTTTTTTTCGAACCGTTTCCCTTTAGGTCGTGACCCTAACCAAACAGCCGGTCCAGAAGGGAATCCCTTCTGCGGCAGGAGCTGCTTCCCGGGGGCGGGCAGTACTTCACCAGGACAGTGTCCTCCCCGATGCACTGGATCTCGTCCCAGCAGATCACGGTGTCCTCCTCCCGGCCCAGCAGGCCAAACAGCCGCCCCCGCCCGTAGATGATAATGGCGGTGATCTTGGCGCAGCAGGTGTCGATCTCCACATCGGAGACACATCCCATGCAGCTGCCGTTGTTGATGTTCACCACTTCCTTGTCCCGCAGGTCGCTGAGCCTGCAAAGCATAATCCCCACCTCCCCTGCCCTATTCTATGCGGCGGGGGCTTTTCCTCTTGACAAAACAGCCCAGGGGTCCTTCCCGCCGGGCTGTTTTCCTTTGGCTGTGCTACAGCTGCTTCTTGATCCGTTCCAGAGCTCCCTTTTCAATGCGGGAGACCTGGGCCTGGCTGATCCCCACCTCCCGGCTCACCTCGATCTGGGTCTTGCCGGACATAAAGCGAAGGGAAAGGATTTTCTTTTCCCGTTCCCCCAGGCTTTCGATGGCCTGGCGGAAGGAGATCTCCCCCAGCCAGTCGCTGTCGGTACAGCTGTCCTTTACCTGGTCCATAATATAAATGGTGTCTCTTCCGTCCGAATACACCGGCTCCTGGAGGGAGGCGGGCTCCACAATGGCCTCCAGGGCCAGGACCACATCCTCCTTGGGGCAGCCCATGGCGCTGGCGATCTCGTTTACCGTAGGCTCCCGGCGCTTTTCCCGGGTCAGCTCCTCCTTTGTCTGCATGGCCTTGTAGGCGGTATCCCGGATGCTCCGGGACACCCGCACCATGCCGTGGTCCCGGAGGTACCGCCGCACCTCCCCGATGATCATGGGGCAGCTGTAGGTACTCAGGCGCAGACCGTACTCCGGCCGGAAGTTGTCAATGGATTTGATCAGCCCGATGACCCCCACCTGGAACAGGTCATCCATATTTTCTCCGCGGCCGGTGAACCGCTGGATGACACTGAGCACCAGGCGCAGATTGCCGTTGATGAGCTTCTCCCGGGCGGCCTCGTCCCCGGCCTGGGCCTTATAGATCAGCTCCATCTTTTCCTCCTCCCCCAGAACCGGCAGCTTGGCTGTGTTGACGCCGCAGATCTCCACCCTGTTTTGGTACATCGGCCATCATCCTCTCCTTTGTTTTCCCTTGGAGTATGGACGATGGTCTTTCTGTTTAAGCGGCAGCCAGAAAGTGGCAGCGGAAAAGAAAACGCCCGGCTTTCCCTTTTTTCGGGAGAGGCCGGGCGGGGAACCTTTATTTTGCGGCTTTCGCCATCAGGGCAGCAAAGAATTTTCGGAAAACAGGGTGGCGTTCCTCCATACACTCGGGGTGCCACTGGACCGCCAAAATGGAGCCATCTTCCTTTTCGATCCCTTCCACAATGCCATCGGAGGCCCGGGCAGAAACCACAAAGCCCGGAGCCAGCTCCTTGACCGCCTGGTGGTGGTAGGAATTGGTGAGCAGCTCCCTTTCCCCGAAGATCTCCTGAAGGCGGGTGCCGGGGACCAGTGTCACCGTGTGATATTCCTCGGAGCGGCTGGCGGTCTTTTGGTAATGGCCGTGAGCCTGGGGGCATTGGGAGGGAATATCCTGCCAAAGGGTGCCGCCAAAGGCCACATTCACCACCTGGAGCCCCCGGCAGATGGCAAAGACCGGCTTTCCTGCCCCGGCAGTCCGGCGGATCAGCTCCAGCTCAAAAGCATCCTGCACCCGGTCCACACAAACCACCGTGTCCCGGGGCTCCTCCCCAAAATACTGGGGGGCGATGTCCACCCCGCCGGGGACCAGCAGGGCGTCAAAGGTCTCCACCAGACGGGGGCAATCCTCCGGCAGGTCGGCGATGGGGAGCAGCACCGGGACCCCCCCGGCCCGGATAACGGCTTTTACATAGGTATCGTTGGTTTTGTAGACCGCCCCCTCCCCCCGGCAGGCGGTCATTCCGATGATGGGCTTCATAGCGTTTCCTCATTTCGTTTTTGTTTTTCTTTTCATTATATGCTTTCTCGGGCCAATGTCAACGCGGAAAAAGACAGAAAACACCCCACCGGAAAATTTATGGAAAGTACGCTTGACATTTCTGGTCCCATAGTGTATCCTTATGTATGGAAAGCAAACTTTCCATAGGAAGGAGGACACAGTATGAAAAACCGCCTGGAGGAACTCCGCAAGGCCAGAGGCATCCGGCAGGAGGAACTGGCCAATGACCTGGAGGTCTCCCGGCAGACCATTGGCTCCTTAGAAAACGGAAGGTACAATCCCTCCATCCTTCTGGCCTTTAAGCTGGCCCGGTATTTTGGTTTGCAGATCGAGGATATTTTTATCTACGAGGAGGATGCGCTATGAGAAAAAAGACGGTACTGTTTTTGGGGCTGGGTCTCTGCGGACTTCTGCTGCTGGCCGGAACCCTTCTGCTCCGGGAGGGGCTTTCTCCCTTAACGGAGGGGCTTCTTTGCGGCCTGGGCAGCGGGGCCTTCGGCCTGGGGACGGCAAGGTTCGCCCTCTGCCGCTACCAGGAGACCCATCCCCGGCAGCTACGCCAGGACGAGATAGACGCCAAGGACGAGCGGAACGCCGTCATCCGCTGCCGGGCCCAGGCGATGTCCGGGCTGGTCCTCCAGTGGGTGGTCATCGCTGCAGCCTGGGTCTCCATCCTTGCGGACGGGCCCTTGTGGCTCACCCTGACCGCTGTGGGCATCTTCCTGGGCAAGACCTTCCTGGAACTGGCTTTGATGGGCTACTATCAGCGCAGGATGTAACAGGGCGAAGCGGCCGCTCCCCCTTTTGGGGGAACGGCCGCCTTTTAGTAGACCTTTTCCAGATCCCTTCGCAGTCCCTTGATGATCTTTTTCTCCAGCCGGGAGATATAGGACTGGGAGATGCCGATAAGGTCAGCCACCTCCTTCTGGGTCTTTTCCTCCTGTCCTCCAAGGCCGAAGCGCAGCTCCATAATGGTGCGTTCCCGGCCCTCCAGGCGGCTCACCGCCTCCCGGATGATGCTCCGCTCTACGTCCTGCTCAATAACCCGGTTCACCGTGTCGTTCTCAGTGCCCAAAATGTCAGAAAGAAGCAGCTCGTTGCCATCCCAATCCACGTTGAGCGGTTCATCAATGGAAACCTCGTTTTTGACATTCTGGAACTTGCGCAGATACATGAGGATTTCGTTTTCTATGCACCGGCTGGCGTAGGTGGCCAGCTTGATGTTCCGGGCCGGACAGAAGGTGTTGACCGCCTTGATCAGCCCAATGGTCCCAATGGAGATCAGGTCCTCGATCCCTACCCCGGTGGATTCGAACTTCCGGGCTATGTATACCACCAGCCGGAGATTGTGAACGATCAGCTCCTCCCGGGCTTTGGCTGTGTCGTTTTCCAATAGGGTAAAGACCTTCTCCTCCTCCTCCCGGCTGAGGGGCGCTGGGAGAGTCTCCGGACCGTTGATGTAAAAAACTCCGTTCTCCTGTTCACCCAGAAGCAGGCACATCAGGCGCCGGAACAGCCCCCTTCCCCACCATTTTTTAGCTTCCCGCATGAATGGTTCCCCCTTTCCTTTTTCCGGCTCCCTCCGCCGCCAGCTGGATCATCCTGGGGTGAAAAACCCCCTCGCAGCCCTCCGGGCCCTTTTCTCCTGGCAGAAGGGCCAGGTACCCGTCGGTCTCTATCCACCGCTCCCCTACCCGGACCCGCAGGCTTTGGGGCCGGAGAGCCGCCAGCAGCCCCTTCCCGTTGATGGTGCGGTAAGGCGCCAAACGCAGCCCCGGGGGAGGCTCCCCGGCGGACATGCCGCTATCCAGCCAGCAGCATTCTTCCGGGGTAAGAAGGGCCAGGCCCTTGGCCTCCTCCAGTACCACCATGGGAAGGCCGGAAAAGGGCTCGGTAAGATGGTTTCCGGTGTCGGCCAGGGCGGTAAACAGGATGGTTTTCCCTCCCCTTTGGGCAGTAAACAAATACCGCTCCTCCATCCCCCGGCCCCAGTGGAAGATGTTTTCGAACACCCGGACAAACAGGTAAGCCGCCGCCACAGAGCCAATGAGAAGAAAAGGATCCAGATCCAGGTAGATCATCCCGTTGCGGTAGGCGCACCCTCCCCTGGGAAGGAGGAACCAAATCGCCAGCACTGCCCCTGCCACCAAAAAGCTAACCGCATAAAAGACCCCCAGCAGCCGCAAAAAGACCCGGGGCTTCTGGCGCCCGTAAGCGATGGACACCACAATAAAGGAGAGCCCCAGGCGAATAAAAAGATCCAGCCAAAGGGAGCTTGCCGGGATGAAGATGGCCATAGAACAAAGCCCCCCGGCAGCGGCAGCCAGGTAGGGCCGCAGACCCTTCTGGCGGATGCCTGTCAAGGGCTGGCAAAGCCGGAGGATCACCAGGTCGATGATAAAATTCACCGCCACCAGCACATCCCCGTAGATCACGTATTCCAACGCCAAGACTCCCTCCCTCTGAATGACTTCCAGGAAATAGTATAAGCCTCCGGGAGGGGGGCATCTTGTCAGAAAGGGTGGAAAAGCTGAGATTTTTCTTTCAGCACGACAACACCCACTCCCATATCCAACCACCGCACCCCCCTCTTTTTTCTGACCCCCGCCGGAAAAACTATCCTCCCCCAACACCCACCAGAAGCACCAAAGCCGTACCCAACCTGCCGCCGTGCGGCATTTGCCGCGAAGCGGCTCCGCCGGAGGCACCAAAATCCCCCCCGGAGGGTTAGGGGGCCCACG
>JAAWEO010000089.1 GCA_022794295.1 Angelakisella sp.
GTCCCCTCCATCAGGCAGGTGATGCAGGTGCCGGAAACATCCAGGGGGCGGCCGGTAAGCAGCATTTCCGAGGGGTTTTCCACCTCCGAAAGACCATTGCCGCTCATTTCAAAGACCCCGATCTCGTTGGTGGAGCCAAAGCGGTTTTTGATGGCCCGTAAAATACGGTAAGAGAGGTTTCGGTCCCCCTCAAAGTAAAGGACCGTGTCCACCATGTGCTCCAAAACCTTGGGACCTGCGATCCCCCCGTCTTTGTTCACATGCCCCACAATAAAGAGGGGGATCTCGTTCCCCTTGCAGGCGTTGATCAGCAGCTGGGTGCATTCCCGCACCTGGGTGACGCTCCCTGACGAGGATGTAATGGAGGATAGGGAGATGGTCTGGATGGAATCCACCACCACCACATCCGGCTTTTCCGCCAAAATAGTCTCGTAGATCTCCTCGGCATCGGTGGTGGAGGTGAGAAGGACATTCCCTCCCCCTACCTCCAGGCGGTTGGCCCGCAGCTTTACCTGGCGCAGGCTTTCCTCCCCGGATACATACAGTACCCGCAGACCGGGGTCGATGGTGCGGCACATTTGCAGCAGAATGGTGGACTTGCCGATGCCCGGGTCGCCGCAGACCAGGATGGCCGCCCCGGGGACAATGCCGCCTCCCAGCACCCGGTCCAGCTCCTTCATCCCGGTGTGGTACCGCACCGATTCATCGGCGGAGACCTCTGCCAGGGACTTTACCTTAGCGGGGGCCGCCCGGCGCTCTGCGGCAGCGGCCTTGGCGGCGGGGCCGCCGGAGGCCCGGGTCTCTTCTGTAAAGGTGTTCCAGCTGCCGCAGTCGGGGCACTTCCCCTGCCACTTGGGGACCTCGCATCCGCACTGGGTGCAGACATAGACGGTTTTGGATCTGCTTTTTACGGCCATGTTTATAGATTTCCTTCCACAACAATAATATCGGTATGCTGTAATGCCCCCTCCAGCCAGCGGAGAAAGGTGTCGTAAAACCGCCGCCGCTTTCTGGTGACCCGCCCCAGATCTCTTTTGAGAAGCTCCATCAGCTTTTCCCAATCCGCCCTTCCCAGCCAGTTTGGGGAGCAGGGATCAAAGACGGTCTCCGGGGTTCCGCTGATGGCGTCCTTTGTGGGGTACATTACAAGAAAATACTCCTGGAGCATCACCTGGTAATCCCGGAAACCGACCTTCAAGGGAAGCAGGTAGCTGTGCCAATCCTCCCACCTGGGGTCCTGCTCCGGGCTGTGGGAAGGCCTCAGAGGCTGAAAGACGAGGCGGACCCGCTCCTCTGGGGGCGAGTACAGCTTTAGAGCAAAGGGCAGCTGTTCTGCGCCGCAGTCTTCCGGCAGCCAAATCATAAACGTCCTCTCCTTTTACGCTTTACTGGGATCGTCCGGTGTTTCCTCCTCGAAGCTGCCATCATAAAATTCCAACAGAGAACAGCAGATGGCAAAGGCCACCCGGTCCTGATAATCCTCCGAGGCCAAAAGAGCCGCCTCCTCCGGGTTGGAAAGAAAGCCGCATTCCACCAGGACAGCAGGAGTGACAGTATTATTATATAACAAAAAAAGGGAACTGTCAGCCTTTTTTATCTGCCGGGTGTTTTCCGGCTGGAGAAGCCCCCGGAAATTGTCCTGGATGGTCTGGGCCAATTCCTCGCTTCCCGGGGATTTCGGCGCGTAAAACACCTGGGCCCCCTTGATCCGGGACTGGGGAAATTTGTTCAGATGGATGCTTACCGCCACCGCGCTGGGGTTGGCGGTCATGATTTTCAGACGGTTTTTCAGGTCGGAATTTTTCTGGGCGCGGATCGTCTTTTTCCCTTCGTCGTGGATGGAGATATCGGTCTCCCGTGTCATCTCCACCTGAAAGCCAAACAAGGTACAGTATTCCCGGACCTTGTGGGCAATGGCAAGGTTTACGTTTTTCTCGGTGATGTTGTTTCCCTCCGCGCCGCCATCCATTCCCCCGTGGCCCGGGTCCAGGATCACCACCGGGCGGGTGGTGGTGGGCAGACCTACCACACGGCTTTCCAGGGTGCGGTCCAGGGCAGCCAGCGCCCCGAGGATCGCTCCCCCAGCGGCGATCCCCCCCAAGGCCAGGGCAGCAAATTTTTTGCAGCGAGCTTTCATATTGGTATCCCCCCTCGCTGGAAGTCATATGAAGGGGACAAGGTCCTTTATTCCTGTGAAGGGTTGACTTTTCCCCACTTTTTGTTTATTATGGACCTATGATTCGGAGAGCCAGGTATACGACCGGCAGCGAAAAGGGAGGTAAGCACAGGATGGGTCTTATCAAACGGTTACAGCGGAAAACCGTCGGTGTCCATCCCCGTCTGCTTGTTTTTGAGCGGGAAAATACAGAAAACGCCTATGTCACCTGGGAGGATAAAAGAAAGCCCCAGGTCACCCTAAGAGATGGCATGACCCAGGAGGAATACCAGGCCCTGGCAGCTCGCCGGGAGGAGCTCCTGCGCCAGGCGGAGGAGCTCCTTTGGCGCAGCTACCTGGACCCCAAAAGCGATGACCTGATGTCCGAGGAGAATTCCTTCCCTGACATTCGGTACCTTACCGGGAATTACTATGTAGAGCGCGAAAGCTACGGCTATATCTACCGGGACAGCCGCGGCTTTGCCTACCATATTAAAAACGGGCAGCTTCGGTATAAGCACCACAACGGCAAAGGGTGGGTGGAAGAATTCCTCCCCCTGGACAGTCCGGAGATCACCCGGTATTACCAGATCCTTTTCGGCCTGCACCTGACCGGGGATGAAAGCGGCGAGGAAGAGGACTATATGGGTCTGGACCTGGAGGCGGAATTTCTGGCCTTAGATGACCCCATCGAGTTCGAGATCCTTTCCCACGACGTCATCTAAAAATAAAAAAAGCGGCATGGCCTTCCCTTCCCCGGGACCGCCATGCCGCCTTTTATTTTTATCAGCCGTTCTGAAAGGAACCGTCCTCCAAGGGTCCAATGGGCATCAGGCCATGGGCTCCGCCGCCGGTTCCAATGCCAATAATGGTGTGCAGCTGATCCGCCACACGGCGGAACCGGAACTCCTGATAGTTTCCGCTCCAGCGCCACCCCTCCCCCTGGGGGACACCGTTGCCGTTGGCAGAAATCCAGCGGCTGGACTCGGTGGTGCTGTAGTCCCACAAAAAGTTTACTGCAAATTCATTGCCATCCTCCGATATGGCCATAGGGGCGATCTCCCCCAGGGTGAAGTCCAGGATCTTCAGCTCCTCCGGGATATCCTCTGCGGTAAAGGCTTCGAAGTATCCCCGGATCCCCACCTGGGCCACCTCTGTCAGGCTCCCGCCGGCGTAGAAGGAGAGGGCCTCATTGGTGATCCCGTCGGCGGCCGCATCCAGGTAGAGGTCCCGGATCATCTGGTAGGCGTCTTGCGTGAGCTCCACCCGGTAGTTGGTCAGCTGCTCTGCATAATAGTGCCCGTCCGCTTCGTAAATATAGTAGGCGTTTCCGGGCTCTCTGATCTCAATACGGAGATGATCGTCCACCGGGACCTCCTTCTCCAGCGGATTAAGCGGAACGTCGCTCCCGCCCAGGATCAGCTCCGCCAGCTTGGTGGCGGTCTCCCCCTGGTAGTGGGTAAATTTTCGCAGCCGCCGGCCGTTTACCGTCTCCTCATAGCCGGTGTAATAGCCATTGGTCTCGTCCGGGGCCTCCCGGCGGGATATGGTCTGCCAAATGCTCCAAATATCCTGGTAGGTTTCCCGGGCGAGCTCCAGCCGGTAGTCCTCCGGACGCTCCATAAAGAAGCGGTCCCCGGCTTGATAAACAAAATAGGAGGTTCCGGGACGTCCCATATTGATGAATAGGTAGCTGTCCGCCTGCGGGGTCTTGCCGGGCTTTTCCTCCAAAAGAGTGCCATCCAGTAAGAGGGAGGCCAGCCGGGAGCCGACCAGCGGTTCAGTGACCAGTAGGTACTGGCCCGCCTTTCCATCCGAAATTTCCTGGAATCCTACCTGGTATTCCCATATCTGGGCGGGATCAAGAAGGAAGGTGTATTCCTCCACCATTTGAAACAGCCCCGACGATTCCCGAAGGGCGTAATGCTGCCCGCTCTCGCCGCCTGTCTCCCCCCAGACCTGGGTCTTGGTAAAGCAAAGGGCAAGGCTTTCCGCCGTGGTGGGATCCGGCTGCCCGAAGGTGAACCGCAGCTCCCAGTCCATAGCCCTTTCCCCGGCGGGAAGGGGCTTTTCTGCCACCTCTAAAGCGGCGGTCAGCTCCATGAGCTGTCTCACCTGCTCCGGGTCCTCCAGGGAGACCGAGCCGGAGCCCTGGCGCTCCACCCGCAGGCGCTCCCCTTCCCCGGGCTCCCGATAGGCAAGCCCCTCCTGCCGGGAAAGGGAAACCCACCCCTCCCCTGCCGGGTCCGCAATAAGGCAGAAGGCCAGCACCGCCCCCAGCGCCGCCGCAGCGGCCAACAGCCAAAAAGCGGGCTTTTGATAGCGGAGAACGTTTTTGATCCGGCTTTTCACATCGTTCTCCCCAAAGGCCAACGGGGTCACCAGGCCGCTTTGCCGCTGGGAAATGGCCAGAAGGGCGCTGGAATAGCTTTTCCGGACCCCAGGTCCCAGCCGGGTCATCACCTGTTCATCGCAGGACATTTCCATATCCCGGCACATCAGGAAATAGGCCGCCCACAGCACCGGGTTGAACCAATGTATACACAGAAGAAGAAGGGCCAGGGGCTTCACCAAATGGTCCTTCCGCCGGATGTGGACCTCCTCATGACAGAGGACAAACCGCCGTTCCTCCTGGGTGAGGCTCAGGGGCAGATAGATCTTGGGCCGGAAAAACCCCAGAACAAAGGCGGTGGGGATGCGGTCGCTTTCCCAGATGTTCCCCTCCCGGAGCACCGCTTCCCGGAGCCCCCGCCGAAAGCGCAGGTAGGAGAGCACGCAGTAGGCCAGCATCAAAATGGCTCCCACCTGCCATACCATAGAGCCTATCCCCAGCCAAAGCTGCACCGGATTGACCGAGGCCTCCGGGATGGCCGGGGGCAGGCTGTGGTTGACCGCCTGGTCAAAGAACCGGAAGCCGCTTTGAATCTCCGGCCGGGCGGCATAGATGATCTCCGGGGGAACGGTCTGGGGCCGGGGCATCAGGCTGAGGACACTGGAAAAGGACACCGGGCAGACCAGCCGGAACAGTACCACCGCCCACAGGAGGTAGGAAAAGGATTTTGGGGCCCGGCGCAGAAGCAGCCGCCCCGCCATTACTACCAGGGCCGCCCAGGCCGCCCCGATGCTCATATTCAAAATCTGGATGAACCAGCTTACCGGAATGCTCATTCGATCGCCTCCACAATGATTTTGGTCAGCTCTGCCGCCTCCTCCCGGGTGAGCTTGTGCTGTCCCAGGAAGGCGGTGAGAAAGAGGGGCAGGGAGCCCTCAAAGCCCCGCTCCACCACCGCCTGGCTTTCGTACTGGCGCACCTGTTCCCGCCCCACCAGGGCGGTGACAGTGGCGTTTTCGTTTTTCAGAAGCCCCCTCTCCCCCAGCTTCCGGAGCATGGTGTAGGTGGTGGGCTTCTTCCATCCCAGCCGTTCCAGACAGACCCGGGAAAGCTGGGTGGAGTTTACCGGCTCCAGCTCCCAAATGATATCCATAAAGCGGTATTCGGCATCAAACAGCTTGTATTCCACCGGAAATCCTCCTTTGGTTTATTGTGATAGACCTCTCTCCGCTTTTTAGTTTACTCCAATAAACCTCGTTTGTCAAGATGGTATGAAGGCCATTTCCGGCGTTTTCTTAACAATCTTTCGAACCTGTGATAGATTGGTTTACCGGGGACTTCTGGTTTTTTACCGGAACTATAGTTCTCTATCAATCTTTCTTTTGGAAGGAGAGGGACTGTGATGAAACCAATTTCCAACTTCCTCGCTTCCCTGCCGCCGGAGGAGCAAAGCGGTCCTCTGGCAACGCTGCTCCCCACCCTGTTCTTTGGGGAGAAAAAACAGGCCCTGAACGCCAGCTATGAGCTATGGAACATCCTCTGCAACCAGGGGCAGGTGGTCCCCGCTGCTCTGCCGGTCTATGACCTGCTGGTACAGGGGCTTCCGGAGCTGGAGCCGGACCTTCAGGTGGAGGTGCTGGATATCCTCTATCAGTTTGCGGCCGGTGCGGCGGTAAAGGGCTCCGGAGAGCCCTGGCGGGCAGCCCTCCGGGAAAGGCTCCAGAGGGACCGGGCGGTCTACCAGCGCCTTTCCCAAAGCGCCAGCGAGGACGCAGCAGCCTTTGCCCAGCTGATCCTGGAACAGCAATAGAAAAAGGCCCCGGGGCATCCCAGGGCCTTTCTGTTTTGGTCTCTGACCGTCAGCTGCGGGGCAGGTTGGAACAATAGCGGAAGCTGCCATCCTCCAGGATCCTCACCGTAAGGGTGTAGAGGCTGCCCTCCACAGGGGCACCGGAGAAATAATCACAGGCTTCATAGTGGATCATAAGCCAGTCCCCTTCCTGGGTCCAACCGGTGACCCGGAAGCTGGGCATCATACCGCCCCGGCCCCCTTCGTAAAATAGGGTGTCCGTTTGGGGGTCGTAGCTGCCAGCGTACTTTCTGCCAAGGATCATCTCCTTGGTGACGCCATCAAAATAGCGGGAGAGGGTTTCCTGCATGGTTTCAAGGGGCCAGTTTGACCCAAGGCTGTCCCAGGGATCGCCATTTTCATGGCGATAGAGGTCCTCGAAGATCCAGACAAGTCCCGCCGATTCCGCTAATTCTCCGGCTGATGACCAGGAACAGTCAATGAGAGCGGCAGCTGCCAAGGGGGCCAGGTAGGTATCGCGAAGCCGGTGGCACTCCTCGGCATTCTCGTAGAGGGCCCGGTCGTTGACCACCTGTACCGCTGTAGGCTCGGTGATGCCCTCCTCCCGGTAAATCAGCATGCCGTATTCGTTTCGGGAAATGGCGGTGAGAGGGCGGCTGCTTCGCTCCTCCAGGGTATCCCAGTTGTAGCTGTAGTCGCTTGCCACTGTCATCGTTCCCCCGGTGGAGAGAAAATGGACCATGAAGCAGATATAAGGGTCGTCGTTCCCCTCCCAGCAGCGGAACTGATAAAGATAAAGGTCCCGGTCCTCCCCCTTCTCCACCGCTGCCAGGAAATCCTCCACCGGCTGGGGATCGGTAAGGGGTTCCTCCTGGTAACAGATCACCGAGGGCCGCTCCAAAGCCTGGCGGTACAGAGCCGAGGCGGTAAGGGTCTCGTTTGCCAGCTCCGGGTAGTCGATGACCGCCGGAGTACCGATGGGCTTCCGGTCCAGGGCAGCAGGGCTGGTGTCCGGTTTCTTGGGACCGTCCTGGGAAAGACTGCCGCCCCCTGAGGCGACCGGTTGGTTTTTCCCGGGATCTTTTTCCTTTCCCCCGGGACCGCAGGCAGCAAGACCAAGGACAAGAAGGATTGCGAGGGACAGCGCAAGGATACGAGATGGCATCATAGTTCTCCTTTCGTTTGGGCTCTACCCAATAAAACGCTGAAAAAAAGAAAATATTGCGGAAAAATAAAAAGGCCCGGAGCCATACAGCTGGCTAAGGACCTGTCAGCATAAAACACTTTAGATATTTAAGTGCCCAGGCACTTATGCCGGGGTTTTTGTTCCCTGCTCTGCCAACCGAACAATAGGCACTAATAATTAAAGGGAAGCACCGCTGTACTTCCCTCCTGCTGGAGCGGGTTACGAGGCTCGAACTCGCTACCTCCACCTTGGCAAGGTGGCGCTCTACCAGATGAGCTAAACCCGCAGATGGT
>JAAWEO010000090.1 GCA_022794295.1 Angelakisella sp.
CTGCGTCGAAAATGCTCGGAATACATACAGTATTCCTTGCGCTTTTCTCCTTGCAATCTCCCTCCCCCTGCGAAAAATCCGGGCACTTCGACTTTTGGGACACGCCCTAGTGGTTTTTATTGACATTGGCGTAGTAATACCCAAATATAGAATCATTTCATCCCAATAGCGAAACAAAGTCCTTAACCATTAAAGTCATTTTTCTTTGTTAAACTTTTTACTGGATCGCTCTTTGCTGCCAGGAAGGGGCGATTCACCCAGCGGCTTTTTCCATCTCCGCGGCGCTCCGGGGATCATCCAAAAACCCCTCGCCGTAAATCTCTTTTGCCTCCGAGACAACGACAAAGGCGTTCCGATCCCACCGGTCGATGATCCCCTTGACCTCATAGAACTGTTTGCGGTCTACAACACACATAAGGGTCTCGCTTTCTTTCTGGCTGAAACCGCCCACGCTTTTGAAGAAGGTGGTGCCCCGTCCCAACTGGCTCATAATGTCGCCGGCAATCTGCCGGTTGTGCTTGGAGGCCACCAGCACCATGGTACCCTTGTTCATACCGTAGAGGATGGCGTCAATAGTCTGGGTGGAGCAGACCATGGAGATAATGCCGTACAGCGCGTCTTCCAATCCGCCGAAGACGGGAATGGAGATCCCAATGATGACAAAATCCACAAGCATAATGGCGTACCCGGTGCGCATCCAAGGGAACTGCTTTTGAAGCAGCTTCCCCATAATGTCGCCGCCACCGGTGGTAGAACCTCGGGTGAAAATCAGCGCCACGCCGGCCCCTGCCAGAATTCCTCCAAAGGCGGAGCTGATCAGCCGGTCTCCGACATATTGGGGGAGAATGGGGGCAACGACCCAGTCCAGGCAGACCGTCATGATCACAAGCGTTCTGACCGTCCGCAGGGTCATTTTCCTGTCCAGCAAAAGAAAGGAGGCGATGAGCAGCGGAATGTTGATGACCAGGGTCAAGGTGCCCACCGGCAGGCCGGTGACATGATTGATGAGCAGGGCTATGCCGGAGGCCCCGCCGGGCGCGATCTTACAGGGCTCAATAAAACACCAGACACCCACTGCCTGCAACAGAGATGCCAAAATGTCAACAAACCAATCCACGATCCTGCTGTTTCTTTTCAGCTGGCTCATACGCAGTTTCCTCCTCCGGTTTTAATCATAAGCACTGATGCCCATTATAATTTTCCCCGGAGAAAAAAACAATTCAAACATTTTAAAGGCCGCCTTTAAGGCCCGTTTAAGGAGCCGGAGACAAGATCTCCGCACAGGCTCCGGTTCAGCGGCTGCTTAAATATTCCCGGAAGATCTGCACCAGCTGTTCGTGGTAAATTGCCTTCTTTTTTCCTTTAGCATAGAGCAGAACCAGGGGGGAGGCGGCGGGCTTTTGGCCCAGGTAGTAATAGCAGATCCGTTCTGACGGTAAAAGATCCTCCAGGTAACCTGCCCGGATAAAGCCGATCCCCAATCCCTCCGCTGCGGTTTTGATGATGGCGGCGAAGTTCTGGATTTCCAGCATATTGACATCAGCGGAAGAAAATCCCGCCATTTTTAGGAGCCGGTCTATCTTGAGACGCAGACTTTGGGCTTGGAGCGGCAGGATCAGAGTCTCCCCCTTCAGAGCCTCTAAATTCAGATAGGGATAGTCCAGCTGGGGATCCTGCTTTGCCAGACAGTTGCAGCGGTGGTCTTTGGGAAGAGCAACCAGGATCGGTTCCTCTTCCAGAAGCACATATTCTGCATCGGGAACTTCCTCATCCATGGTGTAAAACAGATAATCCACCTGGTGCTGTTCATACAGCTTCATCAGGGAATAGTACTCCCCGTCCCGGAAGATGACATGGAGATTTGGCAGCTTTTCCTTAAACCGGGGCAGCATCCAGGGAATGGCGGAGATGGCGCGCCTTGTCTGGATGCCGATGCGCACTGTCTGCTTCTGCATCCCGATCTCAGCGGTCAGCTCCCGGTCAAAATCCTCTTTTAGCCGGAGCATCTGCTCGGCGTAGTAGAGGTACCGCTCCCCCACAGGGGTGGGCTGGAGGATTTTCCCAGTCCGGTGGAACAGCTTGGCCCCCAGCGTTTTCTCCAAACTACTCAGGAACATACTCAAGGCGGGGACTGTGAGGAAAAGCTCCTCCGCCGCTTTGGTCATGGTTTGGCAGCGGGCCAACGTGCATATGTAGAGCTGTTCTTTCAGATTCATCTGGTAACCTCCCGCCTCAGCGCCTCTGTAAAGTGTGCTTATTGTCATGTCATTATACCATATACCGACAGAAATAGAAAGCTATAAAAGCGGGTCAGCGGTTATTATTATCAAAGTTTTTTAACTCTATCGTTAAGAAACTGTGAATTGTGTTTTTTGAAAAAGTCGATTATACTGGTACTTGTACCGATGCTGTTGGAAAAGCATATGGAACAAACATCAAAAGGAGTTGGAAATCATGTCAGCACAAGCCGCCCCCCAGACAAAGAAAAAGGGCTTTACCATGCCCCATACCTTTGTCATCCTCGTTGTCATCATTCTGATTGCCACCGCCCTTACCTGGGTCATTCCCAGCGGTGAGTACGCCCGTATCGAGGATCCCGTTTCCGGGAAGAAGGTGGTTGACGCAACCTCCTTCTCCTATGTGGAGAATGTCCGGGTAAATCCCCTGAACCTCCCCAGCATCATCATCAAGGCATTTTCTGCCAACGCCGATCTGATTACGCTGATCCTTCTCAGCGGTGCCGGCATCCATATGCTGACGGCAACAGGCTCCCTCCAGGCCCTGGTGGCCACCATTGTGCGCCGCTTCAGTAACCGGATGGAGGTCTTTATCCCTCTGCTGATGCTGGTCTTCGCCCTGATCTGCACCACCCAGGGGGTAAACACCTTCATTGCCTTTGCCCCCATTACCGTCATGCTGGCCCTGAGCCTGGGGCTGGATTCCATTGTGGGGGTCGGTATCATCCTGCTGGGCGGAGCCATCGGCTTTTCCACCGGCACCCTGAATGTGAGCACCACCCTGGTGGCCCAGAAGATCGCTGAGCTGCCCAACTACTCCGGCATCGGCTACCGCTGGATCTGCTTCGCCGTCTATTATGTGATCACCTGCGCCCTGCTGGTGCGCTATGCCAAAAAGATCAAAAAGAACCCCCAGCTGAGTCCCACCTATGACCTGGACCAGTCCAGTGAGTTCAGAAACGCCGACATGGACAGCTTCGGCACCCTGGACACCCGGAAGATCCTGTGCATCGTGGCCCTCCTTGTCGCCCTGGTTACCATCGTTTACGGCTGCATCAACCTGGGCTGGGATTTTGCCGAGCAGAGCGCCATCTTCCTGGTGCTGAGCGTGGTCGTGGGCATTTTGGGCGGCTTTGACGCCAACCGGATCTGCACCGAGTTTATGAACGGCACCAAAAAGATGCTCAGCGCTGCCTTTATCATCATGTTTGCCCGGGCCATCGGCAGTGTCCTCAGCGCCGGCGTCATCACCGACACCATCGTCCATGCCATGGCCGTGGTCCTCACCGGCCTGCCCGCCGCTCTGCTGGGGGTGGGAATGCTGATTGCCAACACCCTCATCAATGTGGTGCTCACCTCCGGCTCCGGACAGGCCGCCGCCGTAATGCCCATTATGATCCCTCTGGCCGACCTGCTGGGCGTGACCCGTCAGACCTGTATCCTCAGCTTCAACTTCGGTGACGGCTTCTGCAACTACATCCTTCCTACCTCCACCGCCCTGATGGGCATTCTGGGTGCCGCAAATGTCCCCTATGACCGCTGGGTGCGCTTTATGTGGAAGATCTTTCTGGCCTGGCTCGCAGTGGGCGCTGTGCTGGTGGTCATTGCCCAGCTGCTCCAATATGGTCCCATGTAAACAGCCTGTGATTTTTAGAAGAAAGGGTGTTTTCAGATGAAAGAAAAGCTGTACGGACTTGTCCTTGACCAGTCACAAAAGCTGCTGGAGATGGCGGACGCCATCTTTGACCGCCCCGAATACGACGGGGAAGAATACTTTGCCGCCGGCCTCCTGGAAGATTACCTGGAGGAGAACGGCTTCCAGGTGGAGCGGGGCCTCACCGATTGGCCCACCGCTTTCCGCGCCACCTGGAAGCAGGGGGAAGGCGGTCCCCGTATCGGTCTGCTTTGCGAATACGATGCCCTGCGGCAGCTGGGCCACGGCTGCGGCCACCATATGCAGGGGCCCTGCATCTGCGGGACTGCGGTGGCGCTAAAAAACGCCGGAATCACCAAACCCTTTGAGGTGGTAGTCTACGGAACCCCTGCCGAGGAGACCCGGGGCGCCAAAATCACCATGTGGGATAACGGATACTTCCGTGACATCGATGTAGCCCTGATGATGCACGGCGGACCGGACACCTGTGTGGACGAAAAGAGCCTGGCGATGAATAGCTATCAGGTCATCTTCCACGGCCAGCGGGCCCACGCAGCCCTGGCCCCCGAAAAGGGCCGCAGTGCCCTGGACGCATTGCTTCTGGCCTTCCAGGGGGTAGAATTTCTGCGGGAGCATGTCCGGGAGGACACCCGGATGCACTACACCATCGAGGAAACCCCTGGCCCTGCCAATGTGGTTCCTGTCCGGGCGGTGGGGTCCTTTACCCTGCGAAGCTATTCCCGGGAGGTGCTCAACGAGGTCTGCCAGCGATTTGAACAGATCATTCAGGGGGCGGCGTTGATGGCAGATGTCACCTACGATATGAGCAAGGACAAGCAGATGGACAACAAGGTCCCCTGCCTCACCCTCAACGAAATTATCATGAAAAACGCCGAGGACTGCAAGGCCCCAGGGGTCACCCCGCCCCGGAAGAAGACCGGCAGCACCGACTTTGGTAATGTGACCAACCGGATGCCCGGCAGCTGTATCCGGGTGCAGTTTGTCCCCACCGGTACTTCCAGTCACTCCCAGGCCTATGTGGACGCGGGCAAAAGCCCAGAGGCCCACGAAGCCGTTTTGACCGGTGCCAAGATCCTGGCGGCCACAGCCTGGGATTTGATTGCCACGGAGGGGATCATGGAAAAGCTGTGGCAGGATTTTGAGGCGGCAAAAAAGAACGCCTGACCCCGGGGTAATCTCTATCTTTTGCTCACACTTCTCATTTTCTCTAACAGCGCAGGAGCCTTGACCGCAATGGCCGGGGCTCCTGTGCTGTTTCTATGGGGGCTTTTCGATGTTGCCGACACTATGTTTTTCAGAAAAGCGGATCGAAGCCTTATCCAGCTGGAGGCCTGAGCAGACCATGGTAGTAAGTATAACATATAGTATGTTTTTCTTTGGCATCTGCAAAGATACGCTCGATTATTTTCCTGTGGGGAAAGAGTCAAATGCCTAAATCGCGGTTCTATATTGTATTGCGTCTTTAGATTTTTTCTCCATAATAGTGCGTTTAATGATGTGAATAGAGTGTGCGGGGGTTAGGATCGTGACCGGTGAAGATGGTTCCCTGACAGAAGACCGAGGGTGACTTCCCGGAGGCTAAGGGTAACCCAGAGAACCAGTTCCCCCAGGCTGTCTGTTCAAGAAGCGGCCCTGCGGGCCTGTCTTGAAGGACAGACAGCAAAAACCGAAAGCGCCTGGCGCTCCCCGCGGCTGGGTAACGGCCAGTCTCGTTACCGGCCGCGGCTTGTCACCTCGAGAATACAAAGATACGGGGGAGGCGGCTCGTGCCTTTCACAGCGCCAGGTTTTTAGCCGCGGCCTTAGTCGAAGGATACTGCCTCTAGCCGGAGTATTTCGCCCACCGCGGCGGACGACCAGGCGCTGTCCGCCCTGGACCCGGACCGGACTGATGTCCGGAGACAGAAAGGCTAGCCGGTACTGGGCGTTGGGCTTCGGGTATGGTGCTGCACCGGCAGAAGCCTCGCCCGCCCCGGTCCGTCAAAGGCCGGGAATCGTCCTGCCCTGTACTCATTCGGACTCCAGGCACCCACCATCCCTTTCGCACACTGTTAAGCCGCAAAGCGGCGGGTAGGGTCTGTCAGCGGCCATCAGGCCGCCCGCGTGGGGTGGCTTTTTTTGCGGTTTGGTGTTATAATTAGTACGAATTATGTGAGAAAGCTGGAATAAATCGTTCACCAGCGGAAAGGACCTGCCCTATGGAACAACTCGAAAACCAACACCAAACCCACCGGGAAACCATGATGCTGGAAGGCCCCCTCCCACAGGTCATCAGCCGAATGGCTGTGCCCTCGATCATTTCTTTTCTTATTACCTCGATTTATAACCTGGCAGATGCCTTTTTCGTCAGCTCCCTGGGAACCAATGCCACAGCAGCTGTAAGTGTCAATGCCTCCCTGGATCAGGTGATCATGATGGCCGGATCGATGCTGGCAGTGGGCGCCGCCAGCTATATCTCCCGGCTGCTGGGGGCTAAGGACACCAAGAAAGCCAATCAGGTGATCTCTACGGCGTTTTTCCTGGCAGTCCTTTTCGGAACTACCGTGATGCTCCTGGGGGTCACCTTCATCCGGCCGATGGTGCGCCTCCTGGGAGCCACCGATACCTGCGAGCAGTACGCCATCGAATATGCCACCTATGTCCTGCTGGTGGCCCCCTTTATGGCCGCCAATTTCGTCATGAACCACTGCCTGCGCTCCGAGGGGAACGCCCTCCTTTCCATGTTCGGTATGGGCTTTGGCGGTATCCTGAACTGCTTTTTGGACCCCTTCTTTATCTTCTATTTGGATATGGGGGTGACAGGGGCCTCCATCGCCACCGCCATTTCGAAGCTGGTAAGCTTTTCCATCCTGATCTTTCCGTACCTGGCCCGGCGCACCACCCTGCGTATCTCCCTCCGGAGCTTCCGCCTCCGGTGGGAGGTGGTTGGGGAGATTTTTATGGTGGGCTCCTCGTCGCTGTTCCGGTCAGGCCTGGCGGTGGTCTCCGGTATTGTCCTTAATAACCTGGCAGGGAATATCTCCGATTCCCTTATGGCCGGCATCGGGGTTTCCACAAAGATCATGATGTTTCCCTTTGGTGTTGTCCTGGGCTTTGGGACAGGCTTCCAGCCGGTGGCAGGGTTCAACTGGGGGGCCAAACGGTACGACCGGGTCACCGAGGCTTACCGGTTTGCCTCCCGTACCGCCATCGCCGGAACCATCCTGATGGGGGTGGCCCTGGCCGCCGGAGCCGGTCCCCTCATTGGCCTGTTCGCCAAAACGGATGCCTCCATGCTGGAGTTTGGCACCCTCTGTATCCAGCTCCAGGCTCTGGCCCTGCCCATCCATGGATGGGTGGCGGTGGTGAATATGCTCTGCGCCGGGCTGGGAGATGCCAAGGGCGCCCTGACCCTCTCCACAGCCCGCCAGGGAACCTGCTTCCTGCCCATCGTCTACCCCATGGCCTGGTTGTGGGGCGGCTACGGTGTAGCCTCAGTCCAAGCAGTGGCAGACCTCCTCTCCCTCATCCTAGCCATACCCCTGATCCGAAAAGTGAAAAAACGAGTACAAGAAGCAGCCCAAGCCCAAGCAGCCTCGTAAAAGCCCCCAACCGCCCCCACCTCAGCCCGCAGGCCATTTGCCGCGAAGCGGCTCTAGCCCGAAGGGCCCCGCTTTTTTCCGCAGAAAAAAGCACCTTATCCGGCCAACGAGTCTCCGGCCGCAAAAGCCCGGACGCCCGTAAGCGGGAGCACAAATCCAAGATGCCACCTGGCCCAGCCGCCTGGCGCCATCAGTAGGAACACGCTGGTAATAGATCAAGGTACTGCCCACCATGGACCCCGCCCCGTGGGTGAGATCAGGCGGCCCGTGG
>JAAWEO010000091.1 GCA_022794295.1 Angelakisella sp.
TGGCATCTTGGAATTGTGCTGCCGCTTACCAGCGTCCGGGCTTTCGCGGCCGGAGGCTCGTTGGCCGGATAAGGTGCTTTTTTCTGCGGAAAAAAGCGGTGCCCTTCGGGCTAATGCCGCACGGCGGCAGGTTGGGAACGGCTAAGGTGATTTTCGCTGGAGCGAAAATCAGTGCCGCTTCGCGGCTAATGGCCTGCGGGCCGGGGGTTGGTTACGGCTTTGGTGCTTGCGGCGGGGGGAGGTTTTTCTGCTGGGGGGGTATCTTTGGTTAAGAAGGCACTTGTTTCTCTCCTTTGAAACAGGTATAATTACCCCGTAACGCTTCCAGAAAAAGAGGTCATCTATGAAAGAGTATTTTGCCGGAAAGTTTGATATTGCTGTAATTGGCGGGGGGCATGCGGGGGTGGAGGCTGCTTTGGCGGCTGCTCGTTTGGGGTGTTCGGTGGTGATGTTTACCATCTCCCTGGATGCCATTGCCAACATGCCCTGCAACCCCTCTATTGGCGGCACGGCCAAGGGGCACCTGGTCCGGGAGCTGGATGCCCTGGGGGGGGAGATGGGCCGGGCGGCGGACGCTACCATGCTCCAAAGCCGGATGCTCAACCGGGGGAAGGGGCCGGCGGTACACTCCCTTCGGGTCCAGTCGGACCGGATGGCCTATCACCGGTACATGAAGGAGGTGGTGGAATCCACGCCGGGCCTTTTGGTCCGCCAAGGGGAGGCTGCCTCTGTTTCCCTGGATGAAGAAGGCCGGGTGGCTGCCGTTACCACCACCATGGGGGGACGGTACGAGGTCAAGGCCGTTGTGATTGCCACCGGCACCTACCTTTCCGGGCGGATCTTTGTGGGGGAATTTTCCCAGGAAAGCGGTCCCGATGGGTCCCACCCCGCCAGGGCCCTCTCCCATTCCCTTCGGGAGCTGGGCCTTCCCCTGCGGCGGTTTAAAACCGGGACCCCTGCCCGGGTCCACAGGGATTCCATCGATTTTTCCCGGCTGGAGCTCCAGGAGGGGGACGAGCCGGTGATCCCCTTCTCCTTTGGGAACTGGGGCAAAAGGGAGTACCGGAACCTCCTTCCCTGCCACATTGCCTACACCAACAGCGAAACCCACCGGGTCATCCGGGAGAACCTGGACCGCTCCCCTTTGTATGCCGGGGAGATCCAGGGGGTGGGCCCCCGGTACTGCCCCAGCATCGAGGACAAGGTGGTCCGCTTTGCCGAAAAGGAACGCCACCAGCTATTTATTGAGCCCATGGGCCTCAGCACCCGGGAGGTGTACCTCCAGGGAATGAGCAGCAGCCTGCCCGAGGAGGTCCAGCTCCAAATGTACCGCACCATTCCCGGCCTGGAACAGGTGCAGCTGATGCGCACCGCCTATGCCATCGAGTACGACTGCATCGACCCCACCGCCCTGCGCCCTACCCTGGAGGTGAAAAGCATCCCCGGCCTGTACGGGGCGGGGCAGTTTAACGGAAGCTCCGGCTATGAGGAGGCCGCCGTCCAGGGCTTTGTGGCAGGGGTGAACGCCGCCCACCAGATCCTGGGGCGGGAGCCCCTGATCCTGGAGCGGTCCGGCTCCTACATCGGGACCCTGATCGATGACCTGGTGACCAAGGGGTGTATGGACCCCTACCGGATGATGACCAGCCGGAGCGAATACCGCCTCCTTCTCCGACAGGACAACGCCGACGTCCGGCTGATGCCCCTGGGATACCGCCTGGGCCTGATCGGGGAAGAACAGTACCAGGAGTTTCTGGCCCAGCAGGAGGCCAAGGAGGCGGAAAAGAAGCGTCTGGCCGCCCTGACCATCTCCGCCAGCCCGGAGGTAAACACCTGGCTGGAATCGGTGGGAAGCACCCCCCTGGAGCGGGGCATCCGGGCCGCCGAGCTGCTGAAGCGCCCCCAGGTGACCTATCAGGGCCTGGCCCCCTTCGATCCCGGGCGAAAGCCCCTCCACCCCCACGTAACGGAGCAGGTGGAGATCGAGGTGAAGTATGAGGGATATCTGAAAAAACAGCAGGCCCAGGTGGAAGGAATGCGGCGCCTGGAAACCAGACCATTGGGAGATAAGGTGGATTACCAGTCCATTGGGGGGCTGCGGCTGGAGGCAGCGGAAAAGCTGGCAAAGCTCCGGCCGGCCACCCTGGGCCAGGCCAGCCGGATCAGCGGGGTGAGCCCCGCCGATATTTCGGTGCTGATGATCTGGCTGGAAACAAAGGAAAGGAGGAAGCCCCATGATCCCCAGGGAGGAATTTGAAGCTCTGTTCCAAAAAATTGGGGTGGAAGGGGATTACCAGTCCTTCGCCCTGTACTGTGATCTTCTTCAGGAGTGGAACAAAAAAATGAACCTGACCGCCATTACTGACGACCAGGGAGTGGCGATGAAGCACTTTGCAGACAGCGTCCTGCCCCTGACCCTGTGGGAGGTCCCCGCCCGGGCCAGGGTGATCGATGTGGGGACAGGGGCAGGGTTCCCCTCTGTCCCCATGAAGCTGGTCCGGAGAGACCTGGAACTGACCCTTCTGGACAGCCTGCGGAAACGGCTGGACTTTTTGCAGGCGGTGTGCACCGGGATCGGTATCGACGCAGCCCTGGTCCATGCCCGGGCAGAGGACGCGGGGCGAAACCCCGCCCACCGGGAAAAATATCAGGTGGCTACCAGCCGCGCGGTGGCAGGACTGGACCTTTTGGCGGAGTACTGCCTGCCCCTTTTGCAGGTGGGCGGAACCTTTTTGGCGCTGAAGGGAAGCGGCGGCCGGGAGGAAGCCGAAGCTGGGGCAAAGGCGGTTGCCCTTTGCGGAGGGCGGATCCGGGATGTGATCGGCTACCAGCTGCCCAGCGGGGACGGCCGGACGCTGGTCGTGGTGGAAAAGGTGGAGGCAGCACCGGCGCGGTACCCCCGGACCTCCCAGAAAATCGCGAAGGCAGGACCTCTCAGGTAATACACAGCTGCCGGGGTCAGCGGCCGGACCGCCGGAACAGCAGGGGCAGACAGCCGATCCCCCCCATTGCCGCCAGGGTGTAGGCTGCCCGCCCCAGGATGGTGACCCCGCCGCCCAGGTACAGCTCTACCATATCCAGACCCAAAAGCCCAATGAGACCCCAGTTTAGTCCACCTGCTACAGCAAGCAGGATAGCCAGCTTTTCCAGCATCCCCCTGCCCTCCTTTTTGGTTAGTTGAAGCCATGACGCTGAAAAAATAAAAACAAGCGTCATAACAATAAAAATACAAGGTAAGACTCCAGGCACAATTCACACCCCTCCGTAGGGTCTAAAGTTTGGGGCCGCCTTTACAAAGGGCGGCCCCAAACTTTAGACCCTACGGGGGCTTGTGCGGGGCGGAAGGTTGTGCCTGGAGTCTTACTTCCTAGCCTCCCCTATTCTGCTGCAATTATACAAAAAGCCGCCTCCCCACAGCCGGGGAAGGCGGCTTTCGCATTATTATTCCAGGGGCTCCAGTTCTGCTCCTTGGGGCTTGGACTGCTCCAGGGCCCGGGCGATCTCCTCCCGGTGGACCTTCTGCCGCTTGATGACCTTCTGGCGGCTGAATTCCTCCCGGTCCTTTTCCTCCAGGGCCTCGGTGATAAATTTGGACGAGTACTCAAAGCCAGGGATGATAATGTTCTTCAGGGCGTTGGCTCGGCTTTGGGTCTTTTTAATGGCGTTTGCCAGGCGGTAGATGCTGTTTTCCACCTCCGCCAGCCGGGCGGTGAGCAGTTTCACCCTGTGGAAGCAGAGGTAGGCGTTGTCCAGCTGGGAGTTGGTGCCGTACATCCCGTAGGTTACCTCCGGGTCCTTGGGGGCGTCCAGCCGGACGGTGGGCAGCTCGGTGCCCATAACGCTGCGGTACTGGATATCAAGGCCGTTTTCAATGGGAATGCCGTTGGCGATCCCCTCGATGACCCCCAGGGTGATGTTGGCCCGCTGGAGGGCCACATAGGCCTTGGCATAGGTGGAGCTGATCTGTCCCCGGAGCTGCTTGGCGCTGTCGATCATGGTCATCAGCTCCCGGATCAGGATATTCCGCTTCCGGTCCAGCAGGTCAAAGCCCATCCGGGCCAGCTGGAGGGACTTTTTGACGTTCATGAGGTTTCCCTTGGTGGGGGAGATGTTTTCGGTCCTCATTCCTCGTTACCTCCCTTAGCCTTTGAACATTTTGGCTTTTTCGGGGTCGTAATGCTTTTCCAGCATTTCCTTGTCCACCCGGTCCAGCTCCTCAATGGGCAGCATGGAAAGGAGGCTCCACCCCAGGTCCAGGGTCTGGTCGATGGTGCGGTTTTCGTCCTCCCCCTGGCCCAGGAAGTGCTCCTCGAACTTGCGGCCAAACAGGAGGTACTCCTTGTCAATGGGGGAAAGCTCCTCCTCGCCGATGACCGAGGCCAGGCTTCGGGCATCCTGGACCTTGGCATAGCAGGCGAAAAGCTGGTTGCTTACCGCGCTGTGGTCGTCCCGGGTGTAGCCCTCGCCGATGCCGTCCTTCATCAGACGGGAAAGGCTGGGCAGCACCGAAATGGGGGGATAGATGCCCATAAGGTCCAGGCCGCGGTCCAGAACGATCTGCCCCTCGGTGATGTAGCCGGTAAGGTCCGGCACCGGGTGGGTGATGTCATCGTTGGGCATGGTGAGGATGGGGATCTGGGTCACCGAGCCGTTGTGGCCGTTAATGACACCGGCCCGCTCGTAAAGGGAGGCAAGCTCCGAATAGAGGTAACCGGGGTATCCCTTACGGCCGGGGATCTCCCCCTTGGAGGAGGAGAATTCCCGAAGGGCCTCGGCATAGGAGGTCATGTCGGTAAGGATCACCAGAACGTGCATATCCTGCTCAAAGGCCAGATATTCCGCCACTGTCAAAGCGCACCGGGGGGTGAGAAGGCGCTCGATAATGGGGTCGTTGGAAAGGTTCAGGAACATAACCACGTTCTTCATGACCCCGTTCTTTTCGAAGGAGGAACGGAAGTAGTCGGCCACGTCGTTTTTAACACCCATGGCGGCAAAGACCACGCAGAATTTGGAATCCGGGTCCTCCTCGCCGTTTTTGGTAATTTTGGCCTGGCTGACGATCTGTACCGCCAGCTTGTTGTGGTTCATACCGGAACCGGAGAAGATAGGCAGCTTCTGCCCCCGGATCAGGGTCATCAGGGCGTCAATGGAGGAAATGCCGGTGCGGATGTAGTTCCGGGGATAGGTCCGGGAAACGGGGTTGATGGGCTGTCCGTTAATATCCCGGTGGACCTCTGCGAACACCTCCCCCAGGCCGTCAATGGGCTTGCCGCTGCCGCTGAAGACGCGGCCCAGCACCTCTGGGGAGAGGGCCATCTCCATGGGGTGGCCCAAAAGCTTGGTCCTGGTGTTGGTCAGGGAAAGTCCGGTGGTCCCTTCAAAGACCTGGATCACCGCCTTGTCCCCCTCCAGGCTGACAATACGCCCGTCCCGGGTGGTGCCGTCCTCCAGCTCCAGGGTGACCATCTCCTCAAAGCTGGCATTCTGGACATGGTCCAGCACCACCAGAGGGCCGTTGATCTCTTTCAGTCCCACAAATTGGATGCTCATTGTTCTGGCCCTCCTTTCTTATTCCCGGTTGTCGTGCTGCCCGGCCTCGGCTCCCTCGGGGATGTACACCTTGGCAAGGTTCAGCTCGATTTCCCGCTTGTACTCGTCGAACATCTCCAGCTTGTCGTTGGGGATGTCGTACTTCATCTTAATGAGCAGGTCAAAAAGGCCGGTCTCCAAAACAGAGCTGATGGGGGCGCCCCGGGTCACCAGCTCCTTGGCCTTGTCGTAAAGGTAGAGGGTCACGTCCATCATCCGCAGCTGCTTTTCCATGGGGACATAGGTGTCGTCCTTGTGGTAGGCGTTCTGCTGGAGGAAGCCCACCCGAATGACCCGGCAGGTCTCGATAACCAGCTTCTGATCGTCGGGGAGAACATCGGAGCCGATCAGCTTCACGATCTCCATCAGCTTTTCTTCCTCGTGGAGGAGACCCACCAGGCGCTGGCGCTTCCGGGAGAAGGTGGAGTCCACATTTTCCCGGTACCATACCCGCAGATCGTCCAGGTATTCGCTGTAGCTGTTGATCCAGTTAATGGCAGGGTAGTGACGGGCGTAGGCCAGGGCCTTGTCCAGTGCCCAGAAGCAGCGGACAAACCGCTTGGTATTCTGGGTGACCGGCTCGGAGAAGTCGGAGCCCTGGGGGCTGACTGCGCCGATGATGGTCACCGAGCCCTCGGCGCCGGCAAGAGTATTCATATACCCGGCCCGCTCGTAGAAGCCGGAAAGGCGGCTGGGCAGGTAGGCGGGGAAGCCCTCCTCAGCGGGCATTTCCTCCAGGCGGCCGGAGATCTCACGAAGGGCCTCGGCCCACCGGGAGGTGGAGTCCGCCATAATAGCCACATGGTAGCCCATGTCCCGGTAGTACTCCGCCAGGGTGATGCCGGTGTAAATGGAGGCCTCACGGGCGGCCACAGGCATGTTGGAGGTGTTGGCGATCAGGACGGTCCGGTCGGTGAGGGCCTTGCCGGATTTGGGGTCGATCAAATGGCTGAATTCCTCCAGCACCTGGGTCATCTCGTTGCCGCGCTCGCCGCAGCCGATGTAAACGATAATATCGGCGTCGCACCATTTAGCCAGCTGGTGCTGGGTCATGGTTTTGCCGGTGCCGAAGCCCCCGGGCACCGCGGCGGTGCCCCCCTTGGCAATGGGGAACAGGGTGTCAATGACCCGCTGCCCGGTAATCAGGGGCCGGGTAATGGGCATACGGCTAGCCACGGGACGGGGGGAGCGGATGGGCCACTTCTGAGTCAGGGAAAGGGTGTGCTCCTTCCCATCGGCGTCGGTGAGCTTCATCAGGGGGGCGTCGATGTTGTACATCCCGTCAGGGGCGCACCAGGTGACAGTGCCGGAAAGCTCCGGGTGCACCAGGGCCTTGTGGGTGATCAGGCTGGTTTCCGGGCAGGAGGCAAAGGGCTGGCCGCCCTTCAGCTGGTCTCCGGGCCGGACCAGAAGGGTCACGTCCCACAGCTTTTCCCGGTCCAGGGCAGAAATGTCCCCGCCCTCGGAGATAAAAGCGCCGGAAAGAGCTTCCATCTCCGCCAGGGGCCGCTCGATGCCGTCAAAGATGTTGGAAAGGATGCCGGGGGCCAGGGTGGCGCAAATAGGGGAACCAGTAGGCTCCACAGGCTCCCCGGGCTGCAAGCCGGTGGTGCTTTCGTACACCTGGATGGTGGTAATGCTGTCGCTGATGGAGATGACCTCCCCCACCAGCCTTTTTTTGCCCACCAGGACCATCTCCTGCATAGAGAAGTCCTTGGAATTGCGAACGGTCACAACAGGACCGTTAATAGAAAAAATCACATTTTGATTCACGATTCACCGCCGTTTCCCCGCGCGCCAAAACCGGCAGCGCGGAATAAATGATTGGTGTTGAAAACAAAGAACGATCTCTCAAGCCACAAAAGAAAACCCAAGCCCCCCACCGGAAGCACCAAAGCAGCCCCCACCTCCCCGGCCCGCAGGCCCTAGCCGCGAAGCGGCATTAGCCCGCAGGGCTCCGATTTTCGCCGCAGCGAAAATCACCTAATCCGGCCAACGAGCCTCCGGCCGCGAAAGCCCGGACGCTGGTAAGCGGGAGCACAATTCCAAGATGCCAGCACAACCCAGCCGCCTGGCGCCATTTGCCGCGAAGCGGCTCTAGCCCGAAGGGCTCCGCCGGAGGCACCAAAATCCCCCCCGGAGGGTTAGGGGGCCCACGGGG
>JAAWEO010000092.1 GCA_022794295.1 Angelakisella sp.
TGCATCGCCCACCGGGCTGTACCGGTGGTGGAGGCGGTAACCGCCGCCGTTCTGCTAGACTTACTACTGGAGGGAAATCATGGAACTTTCTGACATTCGCCAAAGGATCGACACGGTAGACGACCGGCTGCTGGAGCTTTTTCTGGAGCGCATGGCTCTCAGCGAGGAGGTGGCCCGGTACAAAAACCAGCACAGCCTCCCCATCCTGAACAAGGCCCGGGAGCGGGAGATCTTAGCAAAGGTCACCCAGCGGGCCGGTGACAAGGAGCGGTATGCCTATCACCTGTATTCCACCCTTTTCGAGCTGGCCCGGTCCCGCCAGGCGGAGCTGATCTCCGCTCCCACCAAGGTAAAAGCCCGGGTGGAAGCCGCCCTGGCCGCCGGTACCGGGGTCTTTCCCCAGACGGGCAAGGTGGCCTGCCAGGGGGTGGAGGGGGCCAACTCCCAGGTGGCCTGTGACCGGCTCCTGCCCCGGGGAAGCATCGTCTATGTAAAGAGCTTCGAGGCGGTGGCCGCCGCCGTGGAATCGGGCCTATGCAAATTTGGGGTGCTGCCCATTGAAAACAGCTCCAACGGCTCGGTGCGGGCGGTCTATCAGCTCCTTCAGGAGCACGACCTTACGGTGGTGCGCTCCACCCGGCTGTGCATCCGCCACGAGCTGCTGGCCCTTCCTGGGGTCAGGCAGGAGGAGATCACCGAGATCTACTCCCACGAGCAGGCCATCGGCCAGTGCTCCCGATTCCTGGGGTCCCTCAGCGGGGTCCGGATCATCCCCTGGGGCAATACCGCCTTGGCCGCCAAGCAGGTGGCGGAAAGCGGGAGCCCCACCGCCGCGGCCATTTCCTCCCACCCCTGTGCCGCCCTTTACGGCCTGGAGTGCATCAACCGGGAGATCCAGGACAGCGACAATAATTACACCCGGTTCATCTGTGTCACCAAAAAGCCGGTGATCTACGCCGGGGCCAGCCGCATCAGCCTGATCCTGGCCTTTGACAACCGCCCCGGAGCGCTGTACGAGATCCTTTCCAAGGCGGCGGCGCTGGATATCAACCTGACTAAGCTGGAATCCTGCCCGGTGGCGGGCAGCGACTTTGAATTCGTCTTTTTCCTGGAGCTGGAGGCCCCGGTCCAGGACCCCGGTGTTCTGGCTATGCTGGAGGAGATGGAGCGCAGCTGTGCCCAGTTCCAATTTCTGGGCGCCTACGCGGAGGTCTAGGCCATGGGGGAGAAGATCTATGGCCTGCTGGGCCGCAAGCTGGGCCACAGCTGGTCGGTGCCCATCCACCGGGCCCTGGGCTGCCAGGGCTACCGTCTTCTGGAGGTGGAGCCGGAGGACCTCCCCGCCTTTCTGTCCCGGGGGGATCTGGGCGGCCTCAATGTCACCATCCCCTACAAGCGGGAGGTGATGCCTTACTGCGCCGCCATCGACCCGGGGGCGGCAGAGATCGGCAGTGTCAACACCCTGGTCCCCGGCGTGGACGGGAAGCTGCGGGGATATAACACCGACCTCCGGGGCTTTCTGACCATGGCCCGCCGGGCAGGGGTATCCTTTGCCGGGAAAAAGGTGGTGGTGCTGGGCAGCGGGGGAGCCTCCCTCACCGTCCAGGCTGCCGTAAAAGGGGAAGGGGCCCGGGAGGTGGTGGTCATCTCCCGAAAGGGGCCGGACAGCTACGAAAACCTGGAACGCCACCGGGATGCCCAGATCCTGGTGAACGCCACCCCGGTGGGGATGTGGCCCGGGGAGAAGGCACGGCCGGTGGAGCTCCGGCGGCTGCCGGGTCTCCAGGCGGTGCTGGACCTGATCTACAACCCCCTTCGGACCAGCCTGCTCCTCCAGGCCCAGGAGCTGGGCATCCCCTGCTCCGGGGGACTGCCCATGCTGGTGGACCAGGCCGCGGCGGCGGCGGAGCTCTTTTTCGGCCGCCCTGTCACCGGGGAAAAAACAGAGGAGATCCTTACAGGCCTCTGGCAGGACCGGGCCAATCTGGTGCTGGTGGGGATGCCCGGCAGCGGCAAGACCACAGTGGGCCGGGCCCTGGCCCAGCTTACAGGCCGGGCCCTCCTGGACCTGGACAGCGAGATCGTCCGCCGGGCGGGAAGGCCCATCCCGGAGATCTTCCAGACGGAGGGGGAGGAGGCCTTCCGGGAGCTGGAACAGCAGGCCCTGGAGGAAGCCGCCTCCGGCCGGAACGGCTGGATCATCGCCACCGGCGGGGGTGCGGTGCTGCGCCGGGAAAACCGGGAGGCCATGAGGCGGTCGGGACGGGTGTACTTCCTCACCCGGGAGCTGGCGCTTCTGCCCACCGAGGGGCGCCCCCTTTCCCGGCAGGGGGATCTGGAGAAGATGTACCAGGCAAGGCTCCCCCTGTACACCGCAGCTGCCGATCAAAGGGTGGCAAACGACACCGCCCCGGAGGAAACGGCCCAAAGGATATGGAGGGATTTTTGTGCGCATTCTGGTGATTAACGGCCCCAATATGAACCTGCTGGGGGTGCGCCAGCCGGAGATCTACGGACGGGCCACCTATGAGGACCTGAAGGCCATGGTCCAAAAGGAGGCGGATGCCCTGGGGGTAGAGGTGGAGTTTTTCCAGTCCAACCACGAGGGCGCCCTGGTGGACGCCATCCAGGAGGCCTATTTCCGCCGGATAGACGGCATTGTCATCAATCCCGCCGCCTACACACACACCAGTGTGGCCCTGCTGGACGCGGTGAAGGCGGTGGGCATTCCCACAGTGGAGGTACATATTTCCGACCCGGACACCCGGGAGGAATTCCGCCATACCTCCTACATTCGGGCCGCCTGCGCCGCCACCATCCGGGGCCACGGCCTGAATGGCTATTTGGAGGCTTTGCGGCTTCTGGCGGCAAAGTAAAAAGCGCCCGGGCGGCACAGTACACCCGGGCGCTTTTGATTTACTGCATCATCTCCGCCGCCACCTGCCGGGCGATCTCCCCAGCGGCAGCTTGGTCCATGGCGGCGTGGTAAAACCGGTCCAGCTCCAGGCGGACCGTCTCTGCCTGGCAAAGCACCTGCCCCGCCTGGTCCAGCAGACCGGCGGCAGCCTTGCGCAGGAAGGCGCTCCGGGCCCGGCGCTCCCCCAGGAGGGCCATATCGGAGAACCGGCTGGCGTGGATGGTCCGCTCCGCCGTCCCTGCGATGGCTTTGGCATTTCCAGGGTTCAGGGCAAAGAACCCCAGCCCCGGCCCGGGGAGGAGAAGGTACTCCAGCTTGGTAAAGGGGAAAAGGGGACAGCGGCAGGTGATCACGTCCAACCCGGCCTCCAGGGCCAGCTCCCGGAGAGCCTCCAGGAGGGCGTTGGACACCGCCCCCCAGCTGTCCTCAATGGCGATGGTCCGGGGGGCAGCCAGGGGGATCGTCTCCCGGAGAAGGACCGGTCCCTCCCCGGTGAGGGCGGAGAGGAACCGCACCGATTCCTTTCCCCTTGCTCCCCCGGGGAGGGGGCGAGGGAATTCCCGGAGGGCCAGCCTTTGGGCATAGGCCAAAAGCTTTCCCCGGTCCATTGCGGCATTCCCCACCGAGGCAAGCTCCCCCAGCAGCGCCCCGGCGGCGTAAAGATATCCCCCGGCATCCTTCCGCAGCCGCTTTTCCTCCCCGGAAAGGTTCAGAAGCTCCCGCCGGGCGGCGAAAAGCTGCCCCTGGTCCAGGCAGTCCCACAGGGAGACCATTCGCTCAAAGCCGCCGGGGCACCGGGGCCGGGGGGACGGGAAGCGGTCCCCGTCAGCGGCGGAGACCTTCCGGGCGGGAACGATCACCCCTGCCAGCTCCTTGGGGTTATAGAGGGAAAGGATTTCCTCCCGGTCCTCCCTTGCCAGGGCTTCCTCCACTTGGGCCAGCAGAGCAGCCCTTCCCCGGGCAGAGCCCCCTGTTACCATCCAGGTCCGCCAGCTCCCAGGCTCCCCCAGCTGGTCGGGCCGGGCCACCATCCCGTGCGGACTGGCGGCTTCCAGAAAAAACCGAACCACCTTCGCCATCTCCCCATCCTCCTCCGCAAAATCGTTTGGGGTATCCTATGCGGGAAAAAAGGATTTTGTCACTGATTTGTGAAACAGGTGGGGAACCCTTGACGGAAAGTGTGGTTTTTTCTATAATTTAGGACAGAAGGGCTGGTTTGCCCAATGAAAGCTTCAAGGAGGACAGAGGAATGGAAAGGGGAAATGTGTTGGTCATCGGCAACTCTGGTGTGGGAAAGTCTACCCTGATTCATGCCGTTTTGGGGGAGAGGACCAAAACCACCATGACCAGGGAACTGCTGGTCAGGGAGCCCTTGGAGGACCAAAAAGAAGAGATTCGTTTTCGCATGATCGATACAATCGGCTTTGAGCCCTCGTGGAACGGAACCCATAAGGCCATCCAGGCAGTTCAGAAATGGTCTGCCCAGAATATCAAGGAGGGCAGGGAGGATTCCCAGATCAGTGTTATCTGGTTTTGTGTGGATGGCACCTCAAAGCGGCTTTTTGAAAAGACAATAGCCAACCTTTCCAAGGCAACCTCTATTTGGAGCTCGGTTCCCATTCTTGTTGTCATTACAAAATCCTATTCGGTTCCGGAACGGGAAGAAAACCGGAAGATGGTATACGACGCTTTTATAGCACAAAAACGTCTTACCAAAAATCTCAGGGGCGTTATCCCTGTTGTGGCGGATACCTTTGTCCTGAACGAAAACGCCTTTGCCGCCCCGGAGGGCATTGAGGACCTGGTGGAGATTACCAACAGCCTGCTGCCGGAAGGGATCAAAGCAGCAAAGGAGGACATTGAAAGCTTTAAGCTGAACCGGAAAAGAACCCTGGCCCAAGGGGTCGTTGCGGCAGCGGCTGCAACAGGGGTGGTGGTAGGTGCAGTGCCGGTGCCGGTTCCCGACGCGGCGATACTGGTCCCCACGGAAATGGCGATGATTACTGCCATCGCCCGTGTTTACGGCATCAAAAAGGATGACCAGTCCAGCGAGTTTTTTATGACCATACTAGGTGCCGGAACGGTGAGTATGGCGGCAAAAACGGCCCTTAACACCCTAAAGGCCATTCCCGGGGTCAATCTTGGTGCAGCGGTGCTGAATGCCATTGTCGCCGGGAGCATTGTGGCAGCTTTGGGGGAGGGCTCCATCTTTATTTTCGAACAGATCTACCTGGGAAAGAAAACCTTTGAGGACGTCGACTGGGTGACAAAGATCATAGAATCGAAGCTGTCCGGCCAGTTTGTCGAGAAGGTAAACCAGGTGATGGAAATGGTGGCAGATAAAACCGATAACAAGGCTATCGGCAAGGCGATTTGGGACCTGTTCATAAAGGACATGCCCTAGAGCTTGTCCTAAATGAAAAAGGGGTGCGCAAAACAGAAGCGCATCCCTTTTTTGTTATTCCGCTGTGCTGAAATCCGCCAGGCGCAGCTTGGGGTTTTTGTCGGTGGCCCAGGTGATGTTCCAGGCGCTGGTGAAAAGCAGCAGCTTCCGGTCCCTGAAATCCTGGACGATTTTGGTATCGGAGGAAAGGACCAGCTTTTTGGCGTCGAAGTCCTCCTCGTCGTTTTCGATCCAACGGAGGTATTGGTAGGGAAGGTCCTCCCGGCGGATCTCTACGTTGTATTCGTTTTGCAGGCGGTACTCCAGCACCTCGAACTGGAGCACCCCCACCACCCCCACGATGATCTCCTCCATGCCGGAATCCGGCTCGTGGAACATCTGGATGGCGCCCTCCTGGGCGATTTGGGTGATGCCCTTGACAAACTGCTTGCGCTTGAGGGTGTCCACCTGGCGCACCCGGGCGAAATGCTCCGGGGCAAAGGTGGGAATGCCCCCGAACCGGAAGCGGCTGCTCCCCCCGCAGAGGGTGTCCCCAATGGAGAAGATCCCCGGGTCAAAGAGGCCGATAATGTCCCCGGCATAGGCTTCCTCCACGATCTCCCGCTCCTGGGCCATCAGCTGCTGGGGCTGGGCCAGCTTCACCTTTTTGCCCCCCTGGATGTGTTGGACCTCCATCCCCTTTTCGAACCGGCCGGAGCAGACCCGGATAAAGGCGATGCGGTCCCGGTGGGCCTTGTTCATGTTGGCCTGGATCTTAAAGACAAAGGCAGAAAAATCCGGGGAGAAGGGGTCGATCTCCCCCTGGTTGGACATTCGGGCCAGGGGAGGCGGGGTCATCCGCAGAAACTCCTCCAGGAAGGGCTCCACCCCGAAGTTGGTAAGGGCCGAGCCAAAGAACACCGGGGAAAGCTGGCCGCGGCGCACCTTCTCCAAATCAAACTCGTAGCTGGCCCCGTCCAGCAGCTCGATGTCGTCGGCCAGGGTCTGGTGGAGGGTCTCGCCCAGTATCTCGTCCAGACGGGGGTCCCCCAGGGAAAGCTCGGTGGCCTTTACCTTTTGGGCGTTGCTGGCCTGGCCGCTGTCCTCGAAGGAGATGATCTCCCGGCGGCCACGGTGAAACACCCCCTTAAATTCCTTGCCGCAGCCAATGGGCCAGTTGACCGGATAGGTGCCGATGCCCAGTTCCTTCTCGATCTCCTCCATCAGGTCAAAGGGGTTCCGGGCCGCCCGGTCCATTTTGTTGATGAAGGTAAAGATGGGGATGTTCCGCATGACACAGACCTTAAAGAGCTTCCGGGTCTGTGCCTCCACCCCCTTGGCGGCGTCAATGACCATAACAGCGGAGTCGGCAGCCATCAGGGTGCGGTAGGTGTCCTCCGAGAAGTCCTGGTGTCCGGGGGTGTCCAGAATGTTGATGCAGAAGCCGTTGTAGTTAAACTGCATTGCGGAGGAAGTGACAGAGATCCCTCTCTGCTTTTCGATCTCCATCCAGTCGGAAACAGCGTGGCGGGCGGCCTTTTTGCCCTTTACCGACCCGGCCAGGGCGATGGCCCCGCCATAGAGGAGGAATTTTTCGGTAAGGGTGGTCTTGCCCGCATCGGGGTGGGAGATAATGGCGAAGGTCCTTCTCCGCTGGATCTCTTGTTTCAAATCAGCCAAAGGTCGTATCCCTCCAAGGTGATAAGTTTGGGGCAGGGGAAGGGTCAGAAGGGGATGGCTCCCAGCGGCGGGACACCAAAGAGGCCCCGGCCCTTGGCGGTGAGGACGATAAGCCCCATCCGCACCTGGGCGTCGTCAAAGAGGAAGCCATCCTTGCCCCGGCCCTGCTGGGCCAGTACCCACAGCTCGTTAAAGAGGTTACTGTTTTCGTACATGGCAAACAGGTCCCCATCGGCGATGCGCATGTCGTACCGGACGGTGAGAAGCCCCTTCTCCCGAAAGCGGGCGATCTGGGCGGCTCGGTCCTTGACCTCCTCCATGGTGTCCTCCGGGTCCAAAAGGACCACATCGTTCAGGGCCACCGACAGGAGCTCCTCGTCCAGGGAGCTGATCAGTTCAAATCGGGCAATGGGCATGAGTACCCGCTGCCGCAGGTACCGGGGGACCTCCCGGATCTCTTTGATTTTCATTGTCATAGCCTCGTTTCTAAAAATTTCCTTTGTATAGTATAACCGATTTACCTGGAAGAAACAAGGGTAAATCTTTCGGAGAACAGGCTATGTCTCCAGGCAGTAGCTTATACCCCGCACAATCCCTTGTAGGGTCTAAAGTTTGGGGCCGCCCTTTCCAAAGGGCGGCAGGTCCAGGGCGGCGCCCTGGTCGCCCGTCGCAACGGGCGAAACTCCCCCGCATCCTTCCGGAGGGCGCATTTTTCTTTGCTTACTTT
>JAAWEO010000093.1 GCA_022794295.1 Angelakisella sp.
CTTTCTGTTGCGACAGAAAGTAACCAAAGAACGCCCAGGGGTCCCCCCTGGACCCGGGGGACCGGCCAAAGGCTCCGGCCTTGGGCGGTTGACCCACGGAGCCGCCTGATCTCACCCACGGGGCGGGGTCCGTTGCAGGCAGTACCTTGATCTATTACCAGTGTTTTCCTACTAATGGCGCCAGGCGGCTGGGGTGTGCTGGCATCTTGGAATTGTGCTGCCGCTTACCAGCGTCCGGGCTTTCGCGGCCGGAGGCTCGTTGGCCGGATTAGGTGCTTTTTTCTGCGGAAAAAAGCGGAGCCGCTTCGCGGCAAATGGCCTGCGGGCCGGGGGGTGGGGCTTCTGGCGGGGCTTTGGGGGCTAGGGGTGGGGGGAGGGGTGTCTGGAGGCTTGCACTTCTTGGCGGAACTGGCGGTTGGCTGGTGCTCCTGGGAGGAAGGTAGAGGGGGAGCCGATCTCTGTTCGGGAAAAAAACAGCCTTAGGCGCGCTTTGGCTTTTGGGCTTGGGCGCCGCCTTCCTTGCTCGTACATCCCCAGGGTGCTGGCGCTGAGCTTTAGGTGTGCCGCCAATTCTTTTTGGGTCAGGCCAAGGGTTTTTCTGGCGTTTTGCAGCCAAATGCAGAACATACGTTTACACCTCTTTTCTTCATTGTACCACCACCCTTTGCGCCAGGCAATGGAAGGTTTTTTCCTGGCCGGTTATCGGGACAGCAAAAACGGAATGGTTGACAAGGAGGGCTCCTTGTGGTACTCTGGAATTAAGAACATTTGTTCTTTTCCTTTGGGGCTCCCCGTCCCCGGAGGAACCGTAGACCCTGCCGGCGTTTTCCCTTTGCGGCGGCGGGGCGGCAGCAGTGAAAAACGGAGGAACAGGAAAAATGGATCTGAGACAGCTGGCGGAGGAGTACAGAGAATCGGCGGAGCGGCTGGCCCGGGGACTGGAAAAGGTCCGCCGGGAGCTGGCCGGTGCCCGGGGCGAGGAGGCCCTGGCCCTGGAGCGGCGGGAGGAGGTGATGCGCCTGGAGCTTATGGATCTGCGGAGCCTGTCCCGGTACCTCCGGGAGTATTATGCGTAGGGCGGACTGCGCTCCCCTTGCGGGGCCCCGCAGGCGGGTACAGCTGGGCAGCTGGGAGGCCTTGCCCAGCCGGCCCCGCCCCCGGGAGGAAGGCCCGGACCCGGGGCAGGAGTTCCGGCGGCTGGTGCTGGCCTACGGGCTGAAGCACTGCCTGACCCCGCCCCAGCGGGAGGCGGTGGAGCTTTGCCTTTTCCAGGGGCACAACGCCACCCAGGCGGCAAAGCTTTTGGGGGTGCATCCCTCCACCATGAGCCGCCGGCTGAACCGGGCCCTGGGGCGCCTGAAAAAGCTTTCCCAGGCGGGCAGCGCCCTTTTGGGGCAGTCCTGAAGGACGCCGTCTTTGGGCATCCCGGCCACCGGGGCTGTCTTTTTTTCACCGAAGTGTAATTTTTCTGGAATATTTTTCTCCCAACCTATGGTAAACCCCTTGTTGATTTGTTATAATAGTTACGAATCCATGGCAGCCTGCCCTCCGGCGCCCCTTTGGGGCCAAAGGGGACAGGCCATCGCTGTGGGAATTTTAGGAGGTTGATACCAATGGGCAAGTTTGTTTATTTGTTCAAGGAAGGCAACGGCTCCATGCGGGAGCTGCTGGGCGGCAAGGGCGCCAACCTGGCCGAAATGACCAACCTGGGAATGCCTGTCCCCCAGGGCTTTACCGTCACCACCGAGGCCTGCACCCAGTATTATGCAGACGGCAAAAAGATCAATGACGACATCCAGGCCGAGATCTACAAGAACATGGCCGAGCTGGAAAAGATCTCTGGCAAGAAGTTCGGTTCTGTGGAGAACCCCCTGCTGGTCTCTGTCCGCTCCGGCGCCCGGGCCTCCATGCCCGGCATGATGGACACCATCCTGAACCTGGGCCTCAACGACGAGGTGGTGGAGTCCTTCGCCAAATTGACCAATAACCCCCGCTTCGCCTACGACTCCTACCGCCGGTTCATCCAGATGTACTCCGACGTGGTCATGGAGGTGGGCAAGGGCTACTTCGAAAAGCTCATTGACGAGATGAAGGAGAAGCGCGGCGTCAAGCTGGACACCGAGCTTACCGCCGAGGACCTGAAGGAGCTGGCCAACGCCTTTAAGGCGGAGTTCAAGCAGAAGAAGGGCTTTGACTTCCCCCAGGATCCCAAGGAGCAGCTCATGGGCGCCGTCATGGCCGTTTTCCGCAGCTGGGACAACCCCCGCGCCATCTACTACCGCCGCATGAACGACATCCCCTCCTCCTGGGGCACCGCGGTCAACGTGCAGATGATGGTCTTTGGCAACATGGGCGACACCTCCGGCACCGGCGTTGCCTTCACCCGCAACCCCGCCACCGGCGAGAAGAAGCTGTTTGGTGAGTTCCTCATGAACGCCCAGGGCGAGGACGTGGTGGCCGGTGTCCGCACCCCCCAGACCATCGACCAGCTGAAGGAAGTCATGCCCGAGTGCTACGAGCAGTTCGTCAAGATCTGCGCCACCCTGGAAAACCACTACCGGGATATGCAGGATATGGAATTCACCATCGAGGACAAGAAGCTCTATATGCTCCAGACCCGCAACGGCAAGCGCACCGCCACCGCCGCCCTCCAGATCGCCTGCGACCTGGTGGACGAGGGCATGATCTCCGAAAAGGAGGCCGTGCTCATGGTGGATCCCAAGCAGCTGGATTCCCTTCTCCATCCCCAGTTCGACGCCGCTGCCCTGAAGGCTGCAAAGCCTGTGGCCGCCGCCCTCCCCGCCTCCCCCGGCGCCGCCTGCGGCAAGGTGGTCTTTACCGCCGATGAGGCTGTGGAGATGGCCGCAAAGGGCGAGAAGGTGGTCCTGGTCCGTCTGGAGACCTCTCCCGAGGACATCCACGGCATGGACGTTTCCGAGGGCATCCTCACCGTCCGGGGCGGCATGACCTCCCACGCCGCCGTTGTGGCCCGCGGCATGGGCACCTGCTGTGTCTCCGGCTGCGGCGAGATCGTGATGCACGAGGAGGAGGGCACCTTTGAGATCGCCGGCAAGACGGTGAAGCGGGGGGACTACATCTCCCTGGACGGCACCACCGGCAACATCTACCTGGAGGCTGTTCCCACCGTTCCCGCCTCCATCACCGGCAACTTCGGCCGTCTGATGGCCTGGGCCGACCAGAACCGCACCCTGGGTGTCCGCACCAACGCCGACACCCCCAGAGATGCCAAGAAGGCTGCCGAGTTCGGCGCCGAGGGCATCGGCCTCTGCCGCACCGAGCACATGTTCTTCGACGCAGACCGCATCCCCGCCATGCGGGAGATGATCGTCTCTGAGACTGTGGAGCAGCGGGAGAAGGCGCTGGCGAAGCTCCTGCCCATGCAGCGGGCCGACTTTGAGGCTCTCTACGAGGCCATGGAGGGCAAGACCGTTACCATCCGCTTCCTGGATCCCCCTCTCCACGAGTTCCTGCCCACCGAGGAGGAGGACATCATCGCCCTGGCCAAGGAGATGAACATGACTGTGGAGAAGCTGAAGGCCATCATCGACTCCCTCCACGAGTTCAACCCCATGATGGGCCACCGCGGCTGCCGTCTGGCTGTCACCTATCCGGAGATCGCCGCCATGCAGACCCGCGCCGTCATTGAGGCCGCTGTTAACGTTCAGAAGGCCCACCCCGAGTGGAAGATTGTTCCCGAGATCATGATCCCCCTGGTGGGAGAGATCAAGGAGCTGAAGTTCGTCAAGAACGTAGTCGTGGAGACTGCCGACAAGGTCCTGGCCGAGGCCGGCATGACCATGAAGTACGAAGTGGGCACCATGATTGAGATCCCCCGCGCCGCCATCACTGCGGATGAGATCGCCACCGAGGCGGAGTTCTTCTCCTTCGGCACCAACGACCTCACCCAGATGTGCTTCGGCTTCAGCCGCGACGACGCCGGGAAATTCCTGGGCTCCTACTACGACAACAAGATCTACGAGCAGGATCCCTTCGCCCGTCTGGACCAGAAGGGTGTCGGCAAGCTGGTGGACATCGCCGCCAAGCTGGGCCGTCAGACCCGCCCCGACATCCATCTGGGTGTCTGCGGCGAGGTGGGCGGCGACCCCTCCTCTGTGGAGTTCTTCCACAAAGTGGGCCTGACCTACGTCTCCTGCTCCCCCTACCGTGTTCCCATCGCCCGTCTGGCCGCCGCCCAGGCTGCCATTAAGGCCGGCAAGTAAGGACCACGCCTGCAAATCTGCCCCAAAGGCCCCCCGCTTTTCGCGGAGGGCCTTTTCTGCATCTGCCGGGGCCCAAAAAAAATTTCCCCTCCCCTGTCATATTTCGCCCCAAAGGGGGTCAATAAGGGTGAAACCTGTTTGTCCAGAAAGGAGGCGCACCTGTGGACGACCTGGAGATCATCGGTTTATATTGGGCCCGGGACCAGCTGGCCATTACAGAAAGCGAGAAAAAGTATGGCGGCCTTTGCGGGGGCATCGCCATGAATATCCTCCGCAGCCGGGAGGACGCCGAGGAGTGTGTCAACGACACCTGGGGGCGGGCCTGGGACAGCATCCCGCCCCGGCGCCCCGATTCCCTGGCGGCCTATTTGGGCCGCATTGTCCGGAACCTTTCCCTGAACCGCTGGCGGAAAAACAACGCCGCCCGCCGGGGCGGGGGCACCATGGAGCTCCTTCTTTCCGAGCTGGGTGAGTGTCTGCCTGGTCCGGGGGAGGGGGTCCTCTGCGGGGAGGAACGGCTCTCCGGGATCATTGCCGCCTGGCTGGAGGGGCTGGCCCCCGGGGACCGCACCCTTTTCCTCCGGCGGTACTGGTACGGGGACCCCCTGGGCTTTCTTGCCCGAGCCAGGGGCACCACTGAAAACCACCTGGCGGTGCGGCTGCACCGGCTGCGGAAAAGACTGCGGGAGCATTTGGAACAGGAGGGAGTGGGGATATGAACATGGAACGGGAGGAAATGCTGTTCCTAGCCATTGGCGGGGTGCCGGATGCCATGGTGGCCGAAGCCGCCAGCCCCGAAGGACCCCGGGAAAAAAAGCCCCTCCGGCACCGCTGGATGGCGTTGGTCGCCTGTCTTGCCCTGGTGGCGGGGCTCTTTCCCCTTCTGTCCCGAATAGGTGGGAACGGCAGCGGAGCGGGGATCAGCAGTGACACCGCCCCCGGGGAGGCCGTCTTTCTCTCCTATGCTGGCCCGGTACTGTCCCTTACCACTCTGGATGGCCCCCAGGGACTCCCCGCCACCCGGGAGGTGACCTGGGATTTTGCCGGCGGCCAGGGGGAACAAAACGGTCTTTTCACTGTGACGGTCACCGACGCCACTGCCATCACCAACGACCGGGACCAGGATCTGACCTTTACTGTGGCCTACCCGGTCACCGGAGATCTGCGGACCCAAGGCGCCCTTCTTCCCTCCCTTGAGGTCGACGGGACGCCATCAGAGACCGGCCTTTTGTGGGGGGACCGCAGCAATGAGGAACCCCTGTGGCGCACCCCCCGCCTGGAAAGCTGGGAGGATGTGCGGCTCCTTCTGGAGGACGGAAGCTGTCTGACCTCCGCCCAACAGCAGCCCCCTGCCCTGGAGCAGACCGTCACGGTTTGGGAACTGACCGAAAGCACCGCCCCGGAAACCGGCCAGGGGGCCCCTACCATGGCTATCCGCTTCCAGATCGACGAGGAAAAGACCCGGGTCTTCACCTGGGGGTTCAACGGCGGGGAGTTCGGGGAGGACGGGCAGCGGCGGTACAGCTACTTTGTTCCCCAGCAGCAGGAGCGGGACAGCTCCCGGTTTCTGATCTTCCTGGGGGAGGTCCCCAAAACCTACACCATGGAGGGCTACGAAAACGGCGCCTGCAAGGAGCCTCTGGAGGGGGTCACCGCCCAAATATCCGCCTTTACCACCTCCCTGGGGGAGCTGGCAGACCGGCTGGTGGAGGAAAGCAGGGACAGCTTCCACCGTCTGGAAGAAGGGAAGGCCGCCGTTCGCAGGCTCTTTGCCCGGCTCCTTTCCCCGGGGGAGGAGCGGGACGACTCCTTGACTACGGAGGATCTTCTGTCCCGGGCGCTCACCTGCACCAGGGTGATTTGGACCACCGCCGAGATCTCCATCCCCGCCGGGGAGACGGTAACGGTCACCGCCCGGTTCCAAAAGGAACCCAGCTACGACTTTGCCTGTACAGGCACCGAAAAACAGGGGCTGTACGGCTTTGACCTGGGCACCCGCCTGGGGAGCAGCCTGGCCTTCCAAAAGACCACCGCCCGTCTGAAAAACACCCAGCAGATCCTGCTTGTCCGGAATGATTTTGGCTTTGACCAGCAGGCCGGAGTGCTGGAGGCAGAGCTCTCCCCGGGGCAGGAGCACTGCGCCATGGAGGTGCGGCTGATCCCAACAGAATAACAGCAGAACAGCAAAAGGGACCTCCCGGGCGGAGGTCCCTTTTTTGAAACAGGGGAATCCCCTTTCTACAGTTGCTCCCCCGCCAGGCTGGCAAGGGTGTCGCCCTCGGCTGCGGCGGCAATGGAAAAGCCTTTTTCCGCCCAAAGGGTGAGTTCCCCGGGCTCTTCCAGGCTGAAAACAGTCTGGCCCGCTGCGGTAAAGGGCTGGCCGGCGTTTTCCTTGTCCACGTGGCACACCGATCCGGGCAGGACCTCCCCATTGAGCCGCAGGGAGAGGACGGTGGAAAGCCGGGCCGCCACCGGGAAAAGCACCAGGTACCGGAAGCAATACACCCCCGGCTGGAGCAGGCGGAGCGCCCCCTCCTGGAACTGGATGCCAACGCTTTGGGCCGCCGGGGTCAGGGGCACTGCGCCGCCCCCAAAGGGGACTGTGAGCAGGTCATTCTGGTACAGCATGGCAAACTGCGGCACCCTTGCCCCGCCGCCCCCCGGTCCGGGAGGGCCCATGGGGCCGGGCTCTCCCTGGGGGCCACGCTCCCCGGCGGGGCCGGGCTCCCCCTGGGGGCCCCGTTCCCCGGCAGGACCGGGTTCTCCCTGGGGCCCACGTTCCCCGGCGGGGCCACGTTCCCCTTGGGGACCCGGTTCCCCAGCGGGACCCACAGGTCCCGGAGGGCCGGGCAGGCCATCAGAGCCCTGGGGGCCCTTGGTTCCGGCAGGGCCCATAGGTCCCATCAAGCCGGAGGGGCCCTGAGGCCCCGGCTCCCCCGGAGGTCCCTGGTTCCCCATTGGGCCGGCGGGGCCCCGGTCACCTTTTGGGCCCACGGGCCCGGGGACTCCCCTTTGGCCGGGGGGGCCCATTTTACCCTGCGGGCCCATGGGACCTCTGGGGCCTTGGGGGCCCGGAGGTCCGGGGGGGCAACAGGGGAAGGGTCGGTACTGACGGTTCATCGGCATAAAAAACGCGCCCCTTTCTTACGGAAAAATCCTCTTTGCCATCATCCTATGCCAAAAAGCACTAAAACGTGCGGCCTGGAGGCCGTGTCCAGCCCCTACCCGGCGCTGCGCGCCTTGACGGTGTGCGTAAGGGGATAGTGGGTGCCTGGAGTCCTAACGGGTACAGGGCGGGACGATTCCCCGGCCTTTGACGGACTGGGGCGGGCGAGATTTCTGCCGGCACAGCACCATGCCCGAAGCCCAACGCCCAGTACCGGGTAGCCTTTCTGTCACCGGACATCAGTCCGGTCCGGGTCCAGGGCGGACAGCGCCTGG
>JAAWEO010000094.1 GCA_022794295.1 Angelakisella sp.
GACCAGGCGCTGTCCGCCCTGGACCCGGACCGGACTGATGTCCGGTGACAGAAAGGCTACCCGGTACTGGGCGTTGGGCTCCGGGTATGGTGCTGCGCCCTTTGCTGCCTTACCATCCATCCCCCCGAATAACCCCCCCAGGAGGAACCCATACTATGAATAAATCCCTGCTCCGGGGCCACCTTATGGCCCTCTTTGTTATTGTGGTCTGGAGTAATACCTTTATCGTCAGTAAAGTACTGCTGGAATCCTTCCAGCCTATCGAATTGATCTTCTTCCGCTTCGTCCTGGGCTTCCTGGCCCTCCTCGCCGCAAACCCCCACCCCCTGAAGGGTACCACGAAAAAACAAGAGCTGATGATGGCCGCCGCCGGCCTCACCGGAGTGGCCCTCTACTACCTTTTGGAAAATTTCGCCCTCACCTTTACCCTGGCCTCTAATGTGGGGATCATCCTCTCCGCTGCCCCCTTCTTTATCGCCATCCTGGGACTGCTCCTGCCTGGGGAAAAGGAACCCCTTGGCCTCCCCTTTTTCCTGGGGTTCGCCTTTGCTATGGCGGGAATCATCCTGATCACCCTGGTCTCCTCCTCCCTGGACCTGAACCCCCTGGGAAATGTCCTCCCCCTGCTGGCCGCCTGCTCCTGGGCGGTCTATAGCCAGATCACCAAACGAGTCGGCGCCTGGGGGTACAGCCTCCTCCTTACCACGCGGCGGATCATGCTTTACGGCCTGCTGTGGATGCTGCCGGTGCTGCCCTTCTCCGGGTTCCGCCTGGGGGCGGACCGGCTCCTCCATCCGGTGAATCTCCTTTGCCTGCTCTTTTTGGGCCTTGTGGCTACCGCCCTCTGCTTCTCCCTCTGGAATTATGTGGTGGGGGTCCTGGGGCCGGTGGCCTCCAGTGTGTATATGTATCTTTCCCCGGGGATCACCTTCCTTTCCTCGGTGCTGATCCTTCATGAGCCGGTGACGGTCCAGGCCCTGGCGGGGATGGGGCTTATCCTCCTGGGGCTGGGGATCTCCCAGGGAAAGAAAAAGGCCTGACCCTGTCAGGCAGAAAGGGAACCCTATGTACGAAAATCAAACCCAAAGCCTCCCCACCGCCATTCTGGCCGGGGTGGATACCGGGGAATATGAAATGGAGCTCTCCATTGACGAGCTGCGGGAGCTGGCCGCCTCCGCCGGATATGAAACGGCCGGGGTCCTGACCCAGCGCCGGGAGGAGCCCGACGCCGCCACCTGCCTGGGGGCCGGGCGCCTGGAGGAGCTCCGGGATTTTGTCCAAAACACCGGGGCGGATGCCGTCATCTTTGACCATGAGCTTTCCCCCCTCCAGATCCGCAACCTGGAGCAGACCCTGAACTGCCCCATTATTGACCGCACCATGCTGATCCTGGATATCTTCGCCCAGCGGGCGGTAAGCGCCGAGGGGAAGCTCCAGGTGGAGCTGGCCCGCCTGCGGTACCAGCTGCCCCGTCTGGCAGGGTGGGGGGTGCAGCTCTCCCGCCAGGGAGGAGGCGGTGGTGGTGGCGGCGGTGCCCGCCGGGGCGCCGGGGAAAGCAAAAAAGAGGTAGACCGCCGGCACATCCAGCGGCGGATCACCGCCCTTTCCCGGGAGCTGGAGGACCTGACCCAGCGCCGCCAACGGATGCGGGAGCGCCGGAAAAAGGACAGCGTTACCACTGTAGCCATTGTGGGCTACACCAATGTGGGAAAATCCACCCTTTTGAACACCCTGACCCAGGCGGGGGTGCTGGCAGAGGACAAGCTTTTTGCCACCTTGGACCCCACCGCCCGGGGCCTGGACCTTCCTGACGGGCGCCGGGTCATGCTTGTTGACACGGTGGGACTGCTGCGCAGGCTTCCCCACCACCTGGTGGAGGCCTTCCGCTCCACCCTGGAGGAAGCTGCCCAGGCCGATCTGGTGCTCAATGTCTGCGACGCCTCCAGCGGCGAGGCCCCCCGGCAGCTGGCAGTAACCCGGGAGCTTCTCGCCCAGCTGGGGGCAGAGGGGGTCCCGGTACTGACTGTGCTGAACAAGTGCGACCTTCTGCCCCAGCTCCCTGAAGGCCTGGAGGGGCAGTGGGTCCCCATCTCCGCCAAAACCGGGGCAGGCCTGCCGGAGCTTCTTTCCGCCATTGCCAAGGCCCTGCCCCCGGCTCACCTTCGGGCGAAGCTTCTTCTGCCCTACTCCGCCGGGGAACTGGAGGCCAAGATCCTCCGGGACGGGAAGGTCTTTTCCCGGGACTACACCCCAGAGGGCACCCTTCTGGACGCCAACATCCCCACAGAACTGCTCTATTTAGTAAAAAATTACATTATGGTCTAATAGACCCTACCCGGCGGCCTGATGGCCGCTGACGGACCCTACCCGCCGCTGCGCGGCTTAACGGTGTGCAAAAGGGATAGTGGGTGCCTGGAGTCCAAGCGGGCACAGGGCGAAGCGATTCCCCTGCCTTTGATGGACTGGATGGGGGTAACTCCTACCAATCCAAGACTCCAGGTACCGCCTTTCGCCCCGCACACACTCTCGTAGGGTCTAAAGTTTAGGGCCGCCCTTTACAAAGGGCGGCAGGTCCAGGGCGGCGCCCTGGTCGCCCTCCGCAGAGGGCGAAATACCTTATACGGAGTGAGCATTTTTCTTTGCTACTTTCTTTTTGCGATAGAAAAAGAAAGTAGAAGCCTGCTCGCCCTGCACCCAGCTAACCTGCAAATACACCCCAGTGGGGTGTTTTGCAACCTCAGCCCCCCTCGAATGGACCGGCCCATAAGGCCGGTCCATTCGACCTTCTAAAGGCCGCCCCCAGGCGGCCCAAAAAATCGTATCCCCATCAGACCAGAGCGCGACAAAAATCACCCTAATAAAGAAACTCCTTCTCTGCCTGCAAGAGCCTGTAAACGGGACACTCCCGGGCCTCCCTGAGGATCTCCTCCTTTACTTCTTCGGGAATCTCCCCCCGGATCTCGGTGTGGTTGCGGAAGGTGAGCTTCCCGGGCTGGGAGCGGTCCATCTCTACCTGGGTGGTGACTTCTTCATAGGCAAGGCCCCGAGCATCCAGAAGCTTCCGGACGGTGATGTTGTAGCAGGAGGCGTAGGCCGAGGCCAGAATGTCCCCGGGCCGCTGGTAAAGGCCGCTTCCTCCGTCCGCGGCGGGGGTATCGGCAAAAAAGTAGTGGCTCCCGTCGCCAAGCTCGGTAACGTAGCCATGGGGCTTGCTGACTGCTGTAATCATGTTGATTTCCTCCCTGTGTTTCTGGTGTACCCCTATTGTAGCCCAGGAACGCAGAAAAAGGAAGATACCATGCAAAAAATAAGCAGCTTCTCTTTTTCTGATTTGGATGACACCCGGGAATCCCTACAAGGGAAGGCTCCCTGCCACAGCAAAGCCCCCCAGAGCCAAAAGGGCGGCTCCCAAGAGAACAGCCAGGGCCTTCCAGGGGAAAAAGGAGGTTCTGGGACGGTACTTCACGTTGCGGATATATTCCCCCGCCCGCTGCCGGAGCGTGCCTTCGTCGGCACTGGGGCGGTCCGGCCGGAGGAATAGGATCGCCTTTTCAAAGTATTCATTTTCCATATCCACGACCTCTACCACATGCTTGTTGACACCCTTCAGCATCGCCTGTCCCCCTGTTCTCCTTGGGCCCGGAAGCCCATTCTTTGGTTCTATTTTTTCACCAGGTCTGGGTTTTTATACATGATTTTCCTGTGCCGGCCAAAAAGAAAAATATACCCGGGGTAATCGGAGACTTTCCACACTTTCAACCTCGCTTTCCACAAGAATTGTTGAAAACCCAGTGGAAAAAGTGAATAACCCCTTGTTTTTCCATCCTGTCCCGGGGGAGACAGGCTGTTAAGAACTAATTTTCGGCTGTCGAGCCCTTTTGTTCTTTTCATACAAATAGTTATCCGGCCTTGTCACCTAGGGGGATTTTTCCCTTGAAAACCGGATATTTCATCATAAAATCGTATTTTTATTCATATTTCCAGACAGTTCCCCATTGTTTTTTGTCCGAAAGTGGCGAAGGGCGCCGTTTTCTGGTATACTGGGGTGGAAAGGAGGGGAGGGGTATGGCAGACAAGATCATCCTGGGGGTGCCCCCGGTTTTTGAGGCAGGAGGGGTCCGCCTTCCGGGCTGGGCCGGCCAGCTGGCTTTGGCGGAGACCCTGGACTGCGGCCAGGCCTTCCGGTGGCGCCAGCGGGAGGATGGCTCCTGGGAGGGGGTCGCCGGCGGACGGTATCTCCGGTTGGAGCAGCAGGGGGAGGACCTTTTTCTGGCCGGTATTGGAAGCGCGGAGTTCCCTTTTTGGGCCCGGTACCTTGATCTGGGGCGGGATTACCCGGCCCTGTGGGAGCTTTTCCGGAAAAACCCCACCCTTCGCCGGGCCATGGCCCTTTGTCCGGGGATCCGGGTACTGCGCCAGGACCCCTGGGAGGCCCTCTGCACCTTTATCCTGAGCGCCAACAACAACGTCCCCCGGATCAAAGGGATCGTAGAGCGCCTTTGCCAGGGCTGGGGGGAGGACATCCCCGGGACAGGGTTCCACGCCTTTCCCAGGGGGGAGGTTCTGGCGTCCCTTACCGAGGAAGACCTGGCCCCTTTGCGGGCCGGCTGGCGGAGCCGATACCTTTTGGACGCCGCCCGGCGGGTAGCTGAGGGCCGGCTGGATCTGGAGGAGCTGGAGACTCTGCCCACTCTGGAGGCAGAGGCCCGGCTCCTGGAGGTTGCGGGAGTGGGCAAAAAGGTGGCTCAGTGTATTCTTCTCTTTGGTTTTGGCCGGGTGGAGTGCATACCTATGGATGTATGGATGAAGCGTGTTATGGCGGAGTGTTATCCCAAGGGTTTTCCCAGCTACCTGAAGCCTTACGGGGGGATTGCCCAACAGACGCTGTTCCACTACTATCGCAGAGGGAGGGCGGGCGAGGTTTCTGCCGGTGCAGCACCATGCCCGAAGCCCAACGCCTAGTACCGGCTAGCCTTTCTGTTACCGGACATCAGTCCGGTCCGGGTCCAGGGCGGACAGCGCCTGGTCGCCCGCCGCAGCGGGCGAAACTCCCTGGAATGAGGCAGTATCCTTCGATATAGGCCGCGGCTGAAAACCTGGCGCTGTGAAAGGCACGAGCTGCTTCCCTTTGTATCTTTGTATTCTCGAAGTGACAAGCCGCGGCCGGTAACGAGACTGACCGTTATCCAGCTGCGGAGAGCGCCAAAAGCCTAACGCCCTGCACCTTTTTCTCCTTCAAGACAGGCCCGAAGGGCCGCTTCTTGAACGTGCCTGCCTCTCGATCCTGGATATAGGCTTTTATGATTAGTAGTGCTGTTTTCTTTGACTGCCACGCGGCAGTCAGACCCTTCGCAGTCCTGTCTCGTTTTAAAGACCTATTGCCTCGTTTCGCCTCCCCGGCGAGGGGTCACTTTCTGTTGCTGCACAGAAAGTAACCAAAGAGCGCCCAGGAGGTCCCCCCTGGACCCGGGGAGCGGCCAAAGGCTCCGGCCTTGGGCGGTTGACCCACGGGCCGCCTGATCTCACCCACGGGGCGGAGTCCATGGTGGGCAGTACCTTGATCTATTACCAGCGTGTTCCTACTGATGGCGCCAGGCGGCTGGGAGGTGCTGGCATCATAAAAATGTGCTGCCGCTTACCGGCGTCCGGGCTTTCGCGGCCGGAGGCTCGTTGGCCGGATTAGGTGCTTTTTTCTGCGGAAAAAAGCGGAGCCCTTTGGGCAAATGGCCTGCGGGCCGGGGGTGGGGTGGCGGCCAAAGGCTCCGGCCTTGGGCGGTTGACCCACGGGCCACCTGATCTCACCCACGGGGCGGGGTCCGTTGCAGGCAGTACCTTGATCTATTACCAGCGTGTTCCTACTGATGGCGCCAGGCGGCTGGGGGGGTGCTGGCGGCTTGGTTTTGTGCTCCCGCCTACCGGCGTCCGGGCTTTAGCGGCCGGAGGCTCGTTGACCGGATAGGGTGCTTTTTTCTGCGGAAAAAAGCGGAGCCGCTTTGCGGCAAGCGCCGCACGGCGGCGAGGGGATGGAGGAACGGCTTTGGTGCCTCCGGCGGAGCCGCTTCGCGGCTATGGCCTGCGGGCCAGGGGTGGGGAATGGCAAAGGCCGCGGGTATGGCCTCCAGGGAGCGATTGCATGATCTCTCCTGGGAGGATGCCCACGGCCTTTTTCTTTTATTTCCGTTTCAGCAAAGCAACGCTTACGTCGTTCACATTGGTTCCGGTGCCGCCGGTAAATACCAGGCCATCCACCTTTTGGAGGGCGTGGTAAGCGTCGTTGCGCTGGAGCACTTCAAAAATCTCCACCCCCTGCTCCCGGAGGCGGTCTTGGGTGGTGCCGTCCACATAGCCCCCGGCGGCATCGGTGGGGCCATCGGTGCCATCAGAGCCCACCGAAAACACCGCCGCGCCCCGGAGCCCGGCGATCCCCCGGGCAGCAGAAAGGGCCAGCTCCTGATTGCGGCCCCCCTTTCCGTCCCCGGTGAGGTGCACCACCGTCTCGCCCCCGGCGATAAAGGCCAGTGAGCGGCCGGTGTCCTTGTGGTACCGGGCCACTGCGGCCAGAAAGCTCCCGGCCTCCCGGGCCTCGCAGGTGAGGCAGTCGGTGAGAACCACCGGCTCGTATCCCAGAGCCCTGGCGCTTTTTGCGGCGGCGGCACAAAGCTCCCGGACGCTGCCGGTAATGTGGGTCTCCACGTTGTCCAGGGTCTTGGGGGTCTCCCGGTGAAGAAGCTCCATGGCCTGGGGGGAGAGGCACAAGCTGTACTTTTCCACAATGTCCAGGGCTTGGCGGCAGGTGGATCGATCCGGATAAGCGGGCCCGGAGGCGATCATATCAAGGGGATCCCCAATAATATCCGAAAGGACAACCGAAAAGACCCGGGCAGGGGCGCAAAGCCCGGCGTACCGCCCTCCCTTTACCCCAGAAAGGCGCTTGCGCACCGTGTTCATCTCCACAATATCCGCCCCGCAGGCCAGCATCTGCCTGGTCAGACCGGCAAGCTCCTCCGGGGGGATCAAGGGCTTTTCGAACAGGGCGGAGCCACCACCGGAAAGCAGAAAGAGAACCGTGTCCTCCGGGGCAAGGTCCCTGACCAGATCGATAGCCGCCTGGGTGGCCCGGAAGGAGTTTTCATCAGGAACGGGGTGCCCGGCCTCAAAGATCTGCAGACTTCCAATGGGACCCCTGGCATGATCATACTTGGTGATCACAACACCGTCTTCTATGCGGTCCCCCAGCAAATCATAAGCCGCCCGTGCCATCTGCCACCCGCCCTTCCCGGCCGCAGTAAGCAAAATCCGCCCCGCCCCAAAATTCCCTCCCTCCAAAGCCCGCCGGACAGCCGCATCCGGCATAGCAGCCCCAATGGCATCCCGAATGATCCGATCAGCATCTTCCCGTAACGTTATGATAAAAACCTCCCTTGCCGTGAAAATAGAAACCCCCGGCCCGCAGACCTTAGCCGCGAAGCGGCATTCGCCCGAAGGGCACCGCTTTTTTCCGCAGAAAAAAGCACCTAATCCGGCCAACGAGCCTCCGGCCGCAAAAGCCCGGACGCTGGTAAGCGGCAGCACAATTCCAAGATGCCAGCACACCCCAGCCGCCATGCGGCATTTGCCGCGAAGCGGCTCC
>JAAWEO010000095.1 GCA_022794295.1 Angelakisella sp.
CGCTGCGGCGGGCGACCAGGCGCTGTCCGCCCTGGACCCGGACCGGACTGATGTCCGGTGACAGAAAGGCTACCCGGTACTGGGCGTTGGGCTTCGGGCCTGGTGCTGCGCCGGCAGGCGCGTCAGATTCCCCAGCCTGTCAAAGGCCGGGGAATCGTCTCGCCTTGTGCTCGTTTAAACTATCCTCTTATTTTTCAGATGTGTCTACAGGCGGCTTCGCCGGCTGCTGCGGTGCCGCCGGCGGCACCTGTGCCGGTGGCGGTGCCGGATACCATTGATCAAATTTGTTCTTCCTCTGCTTTCCTGCGGCCTTCCTGCACACCTGGATCAGTGCCGCGATCCCCACAATGATCAGCACCAGTACCACCAGGCTGGGACCAACCCGGGCAAGGAACAGCGCGAATGTCTGTAACCCGTCTACCATGTCCCCCATGCCATCCCCAAAGGCTTCCCTCATCTGCTCCCCAAAGGACCGTGGCTTCTCCTGTACCTCCTGGTACTCTACAACCTCCCGCAGGGAAATGTTCAGGTAGGAGTAGGCCACCTGACTGTCCATCCGCCGCAGGGATGCGGTCAGGTTTTCGATCTGGTACCGGACGTCAGTGAGGGCGTTCTCCAGGGTGATAATGTCCTCCAGCTTCTCCGCCTTTTCCAAAATAGCCAGCAGCCGCTCCTCCTGGATCCGTAGGGACTTTAAATGGGATTGGGCGTCGTAGTAGCTGTCGGTAATGTCGTCCATGTTCTCGCTTTGGGAAAGGACGTTGCAGAAGCCCCCCACCGACCGGGCAACCTCATCCAGCTTCCCGGAGGGTACCCGGGCCTGAATGCTGGCGTACCGCTCCTGGTACCGGCTGCGGTTGCCGCCCAGGCTGTAGCCCTCCTGGTTCTGGCTCTCTATGTAGCCCCCCGCCTCTGCAACGGCGGTTTGGATGCTCTGAATGGCCTCGGTGAAGGTCCGGGTCTCCAGGTCCATGGACATGTGCCGGATGATCTTCCGGCTGTCTGGCATCTGGAACTGGGGCATCTCCCATGTGGCCTCTCCCCCGTCCGCCGAAAAATCCTCCTCCGGCTCCGCAGGACTGTAGTCCTGCTTCATCCCGCCCCCGCTTGCCATAGAGGAGGACGGGGTCGGGCTGGGCGCCGCCGCCGACGGGGCTGGGGCATTGTTGCCGCCGCCGCTGCCCCCGCATCCCGGCAGGAACAGACTCATGACCAAGGCGATGGCGGTTACCATCCCCAAAAGGTGTGTGACTTTTTTGCGCTTCAACATAAAAACCTCCTTTTTGACGAGAAATGGGTCTTCTATCCTAATAGTGTCTCTTTCCCCGGGGATTCTTGCAGATGGGCCAGATATTTCTCCCCCTCCCTCCGGGAGGCGAACCGGATCAGTGTCCCCTTTTCCCGGTACTTCTCCAGCAAAGCCCGAAGCTCCGGCAGCTGGGTCCGGTGAAAGGCAAGGATGTACTCCCGAAACTCCGGGTCCAGGGCGGTCTCCACCCAGGGCATGTCCTCCCGGGGCTTCCCGATCCGGCTTTCCACCCCCGAAAGGCAGTCCTCCAGGGGAATGTCCAGAAAAAAGACGGTGTCGCAGGCCTCCAGCCGGGGCCCCAGGGTGCGCCGGTAGTTTCCGTCAAGGATCCACCGCTCCCCCTGTAGAAGCTCCCCCAGGCGAAGGTCGAATTCCTCCCGGCTGATGCTGGTGCGGTCCGGCCTGTGCCAGATCCGGTCCAGGTAATGGAGGGGCAGGCCGGTGCAGTCCCGAAGCCCCCGGGCAAAGGTGCTTTTTCCCGCCCCGGGGCTCCCTACAACAAGGACTCGCTTCATAGTCCGCCCTCCCCTCTGCCTTTTTCCCATACCGGGCCCTGTGAAAAGAAAACAGCCGCCCCCAGGGGAAGGACCGTTTTGCCGGTCAGTGCTTGGGATGGCTCTTAACGTGCAGGATGGCCTTTACCAGGGCCCCGGCCACCTCTTTGGTTTCGGCTGCCCCCAAAAGGCTGGGCAGCTCCTCCGGGAGGGCCACCACATACTGGGGGGGAATGGTGTTGAGGGCGAAGGCCGCCACATCGCGGCGGCACTTGTCGCAGCGGCAGCAGTTGAATTTTTCGAACACCGCATCCAGGCGGTCCGCCACCAGCTGCTCCACCAGGTTCACCAGCACCAGCTCCCGGGAGGGGCGCAGCTGCACCGGGGCTGCCGGCTGGCTCAGCTTTTCCCGCAGGAGGGAGAGGCTGTCCGGGGATTCCGGGGCCGCCTGCTCCCGGGCCTCCGCTTCCTCCGGGGAGGGTGCGGCCTCCCCTTCCTCCTCCTCTGCCGCGGCGCTGGCGGTGGGCATGATCAGGTTAAAAATATATTCCTTGTCAAATTCCTTTTGTGCGGCCATTGGTTACAGCACCTCCCGGCGGATCAGTTCGTCCAAAAGATTCTGATAATCCTGTACCGCCTTGTTCCGGCGGAAGGTATTCAGGTCCACCCGGTTGATCTGGGCGGTGGTCAAAATGCTGCTGCTGCGGATGGTGCTCTCCAGCAGGGGGATCCCCAGCTGGCGGGTGATGTCCTCGCTGGCCTCCCGAATGACCCGGCTGGCCCGTTCCCGGGCCACAAAGCGGGTGAGCAGCACCCCCGCCGCCGTCACCCGGGGATTGCTTTTGCGGCGGACCTCCTCCAGGGTGCCGTTTAGCTGCACCAGCCCCTGGAGGGAGAAAATGTCGGGCAGCACAGGCATCAGCACAGTATCGGAGGCGGTGAAGGCGTTTACCGTCAGGATACCCAAAGCGGGAGGGGAATCGATCAGGATGTTGTCATAAAGGTTCAGCACCGGCTTCAGGCAGTCCCGAAGGAGAAATTCACGACCCTTGCCGGTAAATTCCAGCTCTATGCCGCTGAGAAGCATATTGGAGGGGATCACATCGCAGAAGGGGGTGTGCTGAATGGTCTGCACGGTCAAAAGCTCCCCCTTCAGGGCATGGTACACCGAGTTCTGCATCTCCACCCGGTTGTCCGCCCGCAGGCCGAAGGAAAGGTCCCCCTGGGGGTCAAAGTCCACACACAGCACCTTTCGCCCCAACCGGCGAAGGCCCATAGCCAACGCGTTGGTGGTGGTAGTTTTGCCTACGCCGCCTTTTTGGTTCGAAACGCAAAGGATCTTTGCCATTTGTAAAAAATCCCCCTTGCCTAATCTGTAAAAGCTTGCTTTGCATCTCCCCGCGCGCCGCCGGAGCAGGCCCGCCTTGGATAGGCTCCAAAGGCTTATCCATACAAATATGTACAGGGAGCGGTTGAACAGGCTCTTGAAATTACGGTGATAGAAAAGCTCTCTATCATTATATACGCTGTCTGGATTTCATACAAGGCTTTTCTTCCCCGGCTGCAATATTTTACAGCAGTCCCGCCAATACCAGCAGGCCCCGGTCCCCGAGGCGATCACCCCCCGCGGGCTGCCCTTGCCCATCCCTTTCTTTTATGCTATACTGTCTCTAAGAGCCTATTCAAAATCTCCCTGCACGCCGCCAGGGCAGGTCTTTTTCCGCCCTGCTGCGTTACTGCGCCCGCAGGCGCGTCCAGATGCAACCGCCACAGGCGGCTCTTAGCATCTGGAAAAAATTTTGTAATACACCAAGTATTCGGCGCAGCCGACGTACCCGAAGGGGCACAGCCCCGTTAGGGTTCCTGCAATTTTTTGCCTTGCAGGACAGAAAAATCCTTGCCCTTTCGGCATACTTGGAGATCTTGAATAGGCTCTAAGAAACAAAACGGAGGGGATGGCGTGGAAACCTTTTTCACAACGGTCACAATCGTCCTCCCCATCTCCCTTCTGATCCTTCTGGGGTTTTTCCTACGCCAGGCCGGGATCCTGGACGAAACCGGCTGCGGGAAGATGAATACCTTCTGCTTTCACGTCCTTGTTCCGGCAATGGTGTTTTATAATATTTACACCGCTGACCTTTCCACCCTGAAAAATCCCCGGCTCCTTCTCTTTTGCCTTCTTTCGGTCACGGCGGTTTTTCTTGTCCTTATGGCGGCCGTTCCCCGGCTGGAAAAGGATCCCGGACGGGTGGGGGTAGTGATTCAGGGGGTGTTCCGCTCCAGCTTTGTGGTGCTGGGAATGGGCCTTGCCTCCTCCATGTACCCGGGCCAGGACATGAGCATTATCGCCATCGCCTCCACGGTGGTGGCCCCCCTGTTTAATGCCTATGCCGTGATCTGTCTGGAGACCTTTGGCCGCCAGCGCCCCGATCTGCGGAAGATCGTAAAGGACGTGGTGAAAAACCCCCTGATCCTCTGTTCTGCGGCGGCGCTTTTCTTTCTTCTTTTGGGGATCCGCTTCCCGGCGGCCATTGATACCACCATCAAAAACGTTTCCGCCACAGCTACCACCATCAGCCTGATCGTTCTGGGAGGGGGGCTTACCTTCCAGGGGATCGGCGCCTACCGGAAGGAGCTGATCCTTACAGTGGCGGCCAAGCTGGTGCTCCTTCCCCTGATCTTTATCCCCATTGCTGTGTGGATGGGCTTTTCCCACATGGAGCTCCTTTGCCTGCTGATCCTCTTTTCCTCCCCTTCCCCAGTCACCGCCAGCATTATGGCCCGGAACACCCCTGGGGCAGATTGGCAGCTGGCCGGGCAGATCGTGGTTTTTTCCACCATTTTTTCGGTGGTCAGCCTTTTCTGCATCCTCTACACCCTCCTTTCCCTGGGCCTGCTCTGATCCCTGCTGCCCTTGGCGGCAGAAGCGGAAGTTATAGAATAAAAACGGCAAGGGTTCCCATTGCGGTCCGCCTTGCCGTTTTCTTTTTCATGGGGTGCGCCCTTGAGACGTCCCCATTTTTCTGTCAAATGGTGTTCAGCCTCCAGCCCCCTGCCCCACAAAGACACTTCCGATCTCCAGAATGCCTGTGGCAAGGTCCTCCCGGTAATCCGCGGCGGCGGGGTCCAGGCTATTGATCACCACACCATCGCTGCCCCCCTTCCCGGTGGAATGAACGAAACGCTCCTCCCCCAGGTACATGGCGACGTGACCCTTGAAAAACAGAAGATCCCCCCGTTTCATCTCCCCCCGGGAAATGGGCTTCATGGCAAAGGCGGGATCCATGCGGGCGTCCCGGTGGATCAGAATGCCGTTCATCAGGTAGGCCTGACTGCACAGGCCGGAGCAGTCGATGCCCAGGGGGGTGCGGCCCCCCCACCGGTACTGACAGCCCAGGTAGGAAAGGGCGGTGCGGACAATGCTTTCCCGGAGCTCCCCTTCCCCGGCAGGGTCCCAGGTGGTGAGCACCTCTCCCAGAAAGCTCTCCTTGGTGTAGCCGGTCCGCCCGTCACAAAGGGTGACGGGAAGCCAGCCGTTTTCCTCCGCAGGGCCGGTGGGGCTTACCCAGGCCCCCCGGGGGAGGGTCTCCACCAGCCCCCCCTGGACCTTGGGGGCATCCAGAATATCGGCGGTGAACCGGGTGACCACCTGCTTGGGAAGGGCTGCCCACCAGGCGGGAAGCTGATCGTCACCGGTCAGGCAGTCCCCATGAACAAAGCCGGTGTAGCCGTAGTGCGTCTTGATTCTGCGCCACCCCCCCGGAAGCTCCTCCAGAAGCTCTACCGGCCAGCCGCAAAGGGCCTCGTCGGAAAGCTCGCCGGGGTCCTCCGGCTTCAGAAACAGGGGTGCAATGGGTCTTTTGATCAGTGCTGCTGCTGTCATAAAAAGAACCTCCCTTTACCCGTCGATTTCTATAGAAACGGTGCAGGAGCCCTCCCCGATCACCCGGGAATACCCGAGGGAGAAGCTCCCGTCCGCCCCGGCAGAGACGATTCCTTCGGTCCCCAGGGGGAGGCTGGCCGTGGGCAGACTGTGGCCGCAGGGGATGCCGGTCACCAGGGGGATGCCCCGTTCCCGGCAGACCGGCTCTACCACATCGGCAATGACCTCCCGGACGGTGAGGCTCCGGGCGGGCTCCTCGGCGGTGCAGTTGGTAAAGTACCCCAAAAGGATAGCGGCGCACTGCTCCAGCTTGCCGGCGTTGCGCAGGTGGGTCAGCATTCCGTCCAGGCGGTAGGGGCGTTCATCCACATCCTCCAGAAAAAGGACGCGGCCCCGGGTGTCGATCTCGTAGAAGGTGCCCAGGGAGGAAGCCACCAGGGAAAGATTGCCCCCCGCCAGTTGACCGGAGGCCTTTCCGGGGACGATCACCTCCGGGGCGGGAGTTCCGGGGGCGCTGCCGGGGAAGGTCCACTCCCCCCAGGGGTCGAACAGCAGGTTTTTCAGGGAGGCCAGTGTGTAATCATCCAGCCCCTTGTACCATTCGGTGCTGGGCATAGGGGTGTGGAAGGTGACCAGGCCCTCTCCGGTCTGGTTCAGCAGGGTGTGGATGGCGGTGATGTCGCTGTACCCGCAGAACACCTTGGGGTGGCTGACAGCCGCCCGGGGGTCGAAGTAAGGGAGCATCCGCTGGGCGCCGTACCCGCCCCGAATGCAGAGGATCCCCCGGATCCCGTCGTCCAGAAAGGCATCGGTAAGGTCCTTGGCCCGCTGGCGGTCCTCCCCGGCCAGATAGCCGCGGGCGGCGGTGGCGCTGGGGAAAAGGACCGGCACCAGCCCCAGGGCCTTCACAGCATCCACCGCGGGCTGGACCCGCTCCGGGGGAACAGGGCCGCTGGGACCCACAAGGGCGACCCTGTCACCGGGGGACAGGGGAATTGGATAGATCATCATAGCAACCGCTCCCTTTTGAAAAAGTTACCGCTCCATCTTTACAACATACTCCGGGGTTCCCTCCACCAGCTGCCGCTCCTGGGTCATATGGAACCCCTGGCGCTTGTAAAAGCCAATGGCCCCGTCGTTCTTTTCCAGCACCCAAAGCTTGGAGGCGCCCTGCTCCAGGGCAAAGCCCATTAAAGCCGCCCCAATGCCCTGCCCCTGGAAGAAGGGGTCCACATAAAGCTCCTCGATCCAGTCCCCCTCCAGGTGGACCAGCCCCTTGACAAACTCGTCGTCATAAACCCACATGTGCTCCAGCTTTTCCGGACAGTCCCGGTACTCCAAAGCCAAAGGAAGCACCTGCATGACCCCAAAAGTGGTCTTGTCGTCATGAAAAATAGGCCGGTACTGCCCCCTCTTGGCAAAGATAAAAATCTCCGCCAACCGCGAAGCATCCCCAGCCACCGCCTTGCGAATGTTAACCATAAGAAACTCCTTTCAAAAAACAAATAGCCCCCAAACACCCCCAAATGGTTTCCCCCACCGGAGGCACCAAAGACGTCCCAACCCCCTGGCCCGCAGGCCATTAGCCGCGAAGCGGCTCCGCCGGAGGCACCAAACCCGTTCCCACCCCTGGCCCGCAGGCCACTTGCCCGAAGGGCACCGCTTTTTTCCGCAGAAAAAAGCACCTAATCCGGCCAACGAGCCTCCGGCCGCAAAAGCCCGGACGCCGGCAAGCGGCAGCACAAATCCAGGATGCCACCTAGCCCAGCCGCCTGGCGCTGCTAGTAGGAACACGCTGGTAATAGATCAAGGTACTGCCCACCATGGACCCCGCCCCGTGGGTGAGATCAGGCGGCCCCGTGGGTTATCCGCCCAAGGCCGG
>JAAWEO010000096.1 GCA_022794295.1 Angelakisella sp.
AGAACAGCGGGGTTTCCGCCACCCGCAACGCCGCCATCGACAGGGCCCGGGGGGAGTTCCTCCAGTTTGTGGATGCCGACGACCGGGTGGCTATGGAGGCCACCCAGCTGCTGGTGGAGCGGGCCCAGCGGACCCGGGCTGATATGGTCATCTGCCACTATTACCGGGTCACCGGCAAAAAGCGGAAAAGCGTTCACGGTTTTTTGGAGACCGACAAGGTGCTTTCCCAGCAGGAGTTTGCCGTCCAGCTTATGGAGGAGCCCTCCAGCTTTTACTACGGGGTGATGTGGAACAAGCTCTACCGCACTGCCATCATCCAGGAGCACGGCATCCGGTGCAGCGAGGAGCTGGGGTGGAGCGAAGACTTTCTCTTTAACCTGGAATATATCCGGTACTGCCAAAGCTTTGCCTCGGTTCAGCTGCCCCTGTACTACTATTTTAAAAACAAAAAGGGCATTACCTCCACCAGCTTTGGTCTGACAAAGCTTCCCCGGACCATCGAGACCAAGCTGAACCTCTTTGAATTCTACAAGGAATTGTATACTGAGATAGGATTATACGAACGGTATAAGCTCCAGATCCACAAATATCTCATTGACGTTGCCAGTGATAAGGACTGAGGGAGGACTTTCCCCATGAGCGGCAGAGGCTACGATCTGAAGACCATTTTGAACATCCCCCTGTTTGAGACACTCCAGGACATGATCGCCAAAACCACCGGCACCGCCATTATCACGGTGGATTATAAGGGGATCCCGGTCACCCGCCACAGCTGCCGGACCGAGTTTTGTACCGTGATACGGGAAAACCCGGTGTCCCGCAAGCGGTGCTTCCGCTGTGATGCCCTGGCGGGGCTGGAGGCGGTGCGGCTGAACAGCCCCTTCATCTATCTGTGCCACTGCGGCATTGTGGACGCGGCGGTGCCGGTGGTGGTAGGGGACCGCTACCTGGGGGCGGTGATGTTCGGGGAGGTGCGCCTTTCGGACAACAGCGCCGACGTGAAGGTGGAGCGGCTGGTGGGGGAGATCACCTCGCTGCAGCAGGAGGATGGGGAACAGGCCCGGGAGCTGATGGAAAAGTACGAGCGCATTCCCAAAATGGAGTACAGCCGCGTGGTGGAGACCGCCCAGCTGCTGGAGGCCATTGTCCGCTACATCGTCTGCCAGGCCATCGACCGCCGCAGCCAGACCCTGACCTACGAGTGGATGCTTTCTGCCAAGGACCAGCGGAGCTTTTTGCAGGCCCCTGTGGATATTCAGGAATTGCAGGAGCAGCAGGAAACGGCGATGGTGGACCGGGAGCTGGCCGGCAGCCCGGTTTACCCGGCCATCCGCTACCTGACGACCCACCGCCAGGAGCGGGTCACCATGGCGGACATGGCCCGGCTCTGCCACCTGACCCCCAGCTACTTCTGCCGCATTTTCTCCCGGGCCACCGGGGAGACCTTTACCGACTATGTAAACCACCAAAAGGTTGCCTGGGGGAAGGAAATGCTCCGGGACCCCAGCATTACCGTCAGTCAGATCGCCGCCGAGCTGGGGTACCTGGACACCAGCTATTTCATCCGGGTCTTTAAGAAATACGAGGGGGTCACCCCCCTGGTTTACCGTCAGCATAAGCACCGGTGACCGGAAAACTGCAAAAAGAAGGGGGAGGGAGGGAAAAATGAAATTTCTCTGTTATGACCAAATAGACAATTTCTTTTTTGTTTAAAATAATTTTTTGTCAAAATCGAATCATAAGATTGTGCCAAAAGACAAGAAAGTGCAACAATTTTTTCCTAATTCAGAAAATTTTTCTGAATTGTCTTTTTCTTGACTTTTCGATACCATGGAGTTGGGCCGCAGGGAACGCCAAAAAGAAGCGGCCAGACCTGGAAAGGAGAGTAGTGGCATGAAAAAGAAAAGGGACGCGAAGTTCTGGATCGCCGTCGCACTGGTGCTCTGTCTGATCAGCTCCGTAGGCGCGGCCATCGCCCAATCGGCAGGAGGAAAAATCCAATACCATGATGTCACCCTGGTGGGAGACAGCGGCCATGAGCTGGATGCCCTGCTGCTGATCCCGGAAAACGCCACCCCGGAAACCCCCGCCCCGGCCATTGTGTGCAGCCACGGCTGGTACAACAACCGGGAGATGCAGGACCTGAACTATGTGGAGTATGCTCGCCGGGGGTTTGTGGTCATGTCCATCAGCATGTATGGCCACGGCGATTCGGAGCCCCTGCCCAACGGCACCTGGTGGGATGACGAGAACAACGCCAACGGCCTGTATGACGCCGTCAAGTACCTGACCCGGCTGAATGTGGTGGACCCCAGCCGCATTGGGATTACCGGACACTCCAATGGTGCCCAGGCCTGCCGTGAGGCGGTCTTCCAGGATGACGACGAGTTGATTGCCGCCGTGCTGCTGGTCTGCAACGACGCTATTTACACCGTGGAGAATACCGCCATAGCCGGCACTGGCATCCGCCGGCGGTATAACCCCTACAACGACACCTACTACAATATGTTCGGGGACCGGGACGCCGGGATTGTCGCCTGCAAATACGATGAATTCATGCACGGCGTGATGAAAGAGGACGGGGAGGGCTACTATTCCCCTGTGGAATACATCGACCACGCCACCGCCCAGTCTTTCCTCCATTTCGGCAAGGACCCCACCGGGCTGGAAAAGCGCACCAGCTATACCTACTACACCGAAGCTGTAGATGGCACCGAGGCCATCCGGGCCATCTTTGACCCCGCTATCACGCACCCCTGGGCGCATTTTTCCAAGGGCGTGGTGGAAAACAGTGTAGAGTTTTTCGACAAAGCACTGGACGCCCCCATCAAGCTGGCCCCCAATGACCAGCTGTGGCAGGTGAAGGCAGCCTTTAACGGCCTGGGCCTGGTTGGCTTTATGATGTTCGCCATCTACCTGGCCATCGCCCTGAGCGAGACCAAGTACTTTGCGGCGGTAAAGGGCAAGGGTCCCGTAGAGCCTCTGCCTGCACCCACCGGCAAGGGCAAGGTGTGGTTCTATGGCGGCAGCATTGCCTGCGTCATCTTCTCCCTGGTGTGGTACAGCTTTACCTATACCTGGTGCAACAACAACCGCCCCGCCTTCCTGCCCCAGTTCGCCACCTTCTACATCGGTCTGTGGACCCTGATGTGCGGCCTGTTTATGCTGCTGGTCCTTTTTGTTACCTACAAGAGCTATAGCAAGCAGAACGGTCTTGACCTGGCAAAGCGGGGAGTTGCCATCAGCGGGGCGCGGCTCTGGAAGACCATTCTCCTTTCCCTGCTTGTAGCGGCTGCTTCCTATGCCATTGTGTTTGTTTCCGACTGGCTGTTCCTCACCGACTACCGCCTGTGGTGTTTTGCCACCCTGCGGGCCTTTAATCCCGAAAAGCTCAGCATCATTCTGCGCTACCTGCCCTTCTGGCTGGTGTACTACATTGTTCTTTCTGTTGCCACCAACGGCTTCAACTTTATAAAAATGGGCAAGGATGGTTGGGGCAGCACCCTTCTGCAAATGTTCTTCGTCTTCATCGGTCCGGAAATTTACATCTTTGCCCAGCTGATCCCCTTCTTTACCACCGGGTATATGCTCTGTGAGATTTCGCCCATTGGAGCCAGCATTACCGCCATCTGGATGTATCCCATTGTTTTGATTCTTCCTCTTGCGGTATTTGTTTGCAGCAAAATTTACCGTGCAACCAAAAACCCCTACATCGGCGGTATTATTATGGGCATTCTGGCCTGCACCATGTCGGTCACCAATACGTTGACTCTCGGTTAAGGCCATCGCCATAATGGCATAGCGATCCGTTTTCCCTGCGCCGCACCCCCATTTTTTCGGAGGCTGCGGCGCAGGGTGTTCCGGCATCTGTGCTGTTTTCCAGAAAACATCATGAAAGGGGCCGCTTATGAGTAACCAAAAGCAGTACATCATCGCCCTGGACCAGGGCACCACCAGCTCCCGGGCTATCCTCTTTGACCGCAGCCAAAATATCGTGGGACTGGCCCAAAAGGAGTTTACCCAGCACTACCCCCACCCCGGCTGGGTGGAGCATGACCCCATGGAGATCTATTCCTCCCAGTACGGGGTGCTGATGGAGGTGCTGGCCCAGAGCGGCATTGATGCCCGGGAGCTGGCCGGCATTGGCATCACCAACCAGCGGGAGACCACCATCGTCTGGGAAAAGGAAACCGGGCGGCCTGTCTGCAACGCCATCGTCTGGCAGTGCCGCCGCACGGCGCCCCTGTGCCGTGACCTTTTGGCGGACAAGGAGCTTACCGCCTACATCAAGGAGAACACCGGCCTTTTGGTGGACGCCTATTTTTCCGGCACCAAGCTGCGGTGGATCCTGGACAATGTCTCTGGGGTCCGGGAGCGGGCGGAGAGGGGGGAGCTCCTTTTTGGCACGGTGGACACTTGGCTGATCTGGAAGCTGACCGGCGGACGGGTCCATGTCACCGACTACACCAACGCCAGCCGCACCATGCTTTATAATATCCGGGAGCTGCGCTGGGACGAGCGGATCTGCAAGGCCCTGGACATCCCCATGGGGATGCTGCCGGAGGTGCGGGGGTGCAGCGAGGTTTACGGCACGGCGAACCTGCAGGGGGTGGAGGTGCCGGTGGCCGGATGCGCCGGGGACCAGCAGGCGGCCCTGTTCGGCCAGACCTGCTTTGAGGCCGGGGACGCCAAAAACACCTATGGCACCGGATGCTTTCTGCTGATGAACACCGGGGAGCGGATGATCCAAAGCAAAAACGGCCTGCTGACCACCATTGCCATGGGCCGTGAAGGAAAGGTCCAGTACTGCCTGGAGGGGAGCATCTTTGTAGGCGGCGCGGTGGTCCAGTGGCTCCGGGACGAGATGCACCTGATCACCGACAGCAGCGACAGCGAATATTTTGCCACCCGGGTGCCGGACAACGGCGGGGTCTACCTGGTGCCGGCCTTTACCGGTCTGGGGGCCCCCCACTGGGATATGTATGCCCGGGGCTCCATTTTGGGGCTGACCCGGGGGACCGGGAGGAACCATATCATCCGGGCGGCCCTGGAGGCCATCGCCTACCAGACCCGGGATGTGCTGGAGGCCATGGAGCAGGACACCGGGATCCATCTGCGGGAGCTGCGGGTGGATGGCGGGGCCTCGGCCAACAACTTCCTGATGCAGTTCCAGTCGGACATTATGGGGTGTGCCATCCGCAGGCCCATGATCCGGGAGACCACCGCCCTGGGGGCGGCCTACCTGGCGGGACTGGCAACAGGGGTATGGAGCGACCTGGACGACATCCGGGCCCAGTGGACCCTGGACCAGGTGTATCAGCCGGACATGGCGCCGGAGGACCGGGAGCGTCTGCTGGCAGGCTGGCAGAAGGCGGTACAGCGGGCCTCGGCCTGGGCGGAGTAGCGCAAGAAAGAGAAAAAGCGGAAAACAGGGCACGGAGTCGATTAAAGCCGGTTCCGGCGAAAAAAGGAATCCTATGGGGAGTACAGCGGGCTCCCCATAGGATTCCTTTTTTGTGCCGTAAGGGGGAGGTCCCGGTTTGGGGGGCGGAGTGATCCGCCCCTCTTTTTTGCCCTTTTTGGGGGGGAAGGGGGCGCAAATGTTAATATTTTGTAAATGTTTGTGTGATTGTGCACAAAAATGGCACAATTCGGGGGGGATTGGACGGTAGGGTGAGAGGTGATGGAGATGAGCGGACGAAAGAAAAGAACCCCCTGGGAGGAGCTCCGGGAGGCGGTGGCAGAGGGATACCGGCGGCTGGCCTTCGGGCCGGTGGGGGATGTGGTGCGGCTGATGATGGCGGAGGAGGGGGAGGCCATCAATTACGGGGAGCTGGACCTTTTTGGGGTGGCGGAGATGAAGCGGGGGAAGGGGACCATGGAGGTGAAGCTTGCCAGCAGGCTGGAGGCCCTGGACCGGTTGGCCCAGCTTTGCCGTGAGGAGCACGGGGGCGGGGAGGACGCCTTTTACAAGGCATTGAGCCAGGGGGCCCGCGAGCTTTACCACAGGGAGGGGGAAAGGGATGGCACAAAAACAGAGGGCTGAGCTGTTCCCCCAAGGGAGAAGTCCCCGGGGGCCGGAGGCTTTTTCGGCCAAACAGATGGAGCTTTTGACCTGGTGGACCCCCTGGAGCCCGTGGAGAGACCGGGACGCGGTGATCTGCCACGGGGCGGTGCGCAGCGGCAAGACCTTTTGCATGGGGCTGTCCTTTGTGTCGTGGGCCATGGCGGAAAAGGAGGGGGAGAGCTTTGCCATCTGCGGGAAGACCCGGGGCGGGGTGGAGCGGAACCTCCTTGTGCCCCTGGTGCCCCAGCTGGAGAGGCTGGGCTTCCGGTGCCGCCTTCAGCGAGGCCGCGGGCTTTTGGAGATCAGCCGCGGGGGGAGGAAGAATCGCTTCTGGCTGTTCGGGGGGCGGGACGAGGGGGCAGGGGCCCTGATCCAGGGGGTGACCCTGGCGGGGGTGCTGCTGGACGAGGCGGCGCTGATGCCCCGTTCCTTTGTGGAGCAGGCGGTGGCCCGGTGCAGTGTAGAGGGCTCCCGGCTGTGGTTCAACTGCAACCCGGAGCATCCGGGACACTGGCTGTACCGGGAGTGGATCCTGGGGGCGGAGAAGAAAAACGCCCTGGTGCTCCACTTCCGGATGGAGGACAACCCATCCCTTTCCCCGGGGATGCTGGAGCGGTACAAGCGGCTGTACACAGGCCCCTTTTACCGGCGGTATGTGTTGGGGGAATGGGCGGCGGCCTCCGGGGCGGTGTACCCCTTTTTCAACCCGGGGGAGCATGTTGCGGCAGAGGCGCCCCAGGGGCTGGGGGAATGGTACATCTCCTGCGACTACGGGACGGTGAACCCGTGTTCCATGGGGCTGTGGGGGCGGCAGGGGGAGACCTGGTACCGTGTGGCGGAGTACTACCACGACAGCCGCAGGACGGGGGTACAGCACACCGACGAGGAATACTATGCCGCCCTGGAGGGGCTGGCGGGTGGGCGGGTGCTGCGGGGGGTCATTGTAGATCCATCGGCGGCCAGCTTTTTGGAGTGTATTCGAAGGAAGGGGCGGTACCGGGCGATCCCGGCGGTGAACCAGGTGATGGATGGCATCCGGCGGGTGAGCGAGGAGCTCCGGGCGGGGCGGCTGATGATTGGGGCTGGATGCGGGGACACCATACGGGAGTTTGGGTTATACCGGTGGGCGGAGGGAAAGGAGCGGGACCAGCCGGTCAAGGAGAATGACCACGCCATGGACGAGATCCGGTATTTTGTTTCGACGGTAGTTTACCGTGGGAGGGGGGGAGGATTTTCGGTCCGCTCCGCTTCGCGGCGGCCTGATGGCCGCTGACAGACCCTACCCGGCGCTGCGCGCCTTGACGGTGTGCAGGGGCTTGGTGGGTGCCTGGAGTCATAACGAGTACAGGGCAAAACGATTCCCCTGCCTTTGACGGACTGGGGCGGGCGAGGTTTCTGCCGGCGCAGCACCATACCCGAAGCCCAACGCCCAGTACCGGGTAGCCTTTCTGTCACCGGACATCA
>JAAWEO010000097.1 GCA_022794295.1 Angelakisella sp.
ACCACCGCCTCGGAGTGCGGCGCCCTTCTTTCCTGCATCCCCATTGCCTCCCTGGCGGCCTCGACTATCTTTCTGAAAAAGCGCCCCAACCGCTGGCAGATCATGGGTATCGCAGTGGCCTCTGTAGGGGTGCTTCTCACGGTGTTCGCCGCCGGGCTGGAGGCCTCCTTTTCCCTTCCGGGATACGCCATGCTGCTGCTGGCGGTGCTGGCCGCCGCGGTGCAGGGGGTCCTGGTGGAAAAGGCGGAGGGCTTTACCGGGACAGAGATCACCTATGTTATGATGGGAATGGGCTGCCTTGCCTTTACAGGGACAGCCCTCCTGAATGCCCTGGCAAAGAACACCCTTCCGGAGCTGATCGCCCTGCCGGCGACCACCGGCGGTTTCCTCACCGCGATCATCTACCTGGGCTTCATCAGCTCCATTCTGGCTTTCATCTTTTCCACCAAATCCATTCAGCTGATCGGGATGAACCGCGTCGCCACCTTTGCGGGGGTCAATACGGTGGTGTCCATTCTGGCCGGGGTCCTGTTCCTGAAGGAGAGCTTTTCCACCGCCCAAATGGCGGGGGTAGCCCTGATCCTGGCAGGTGTCTATGTTGCCAACCTGCACCAGGACCAGCCGGAAGAGCCGGAGCCCAGTATGGGCACATAGCAGCGGCAAACGACCTGCTTTGTGAACATAGGATGGCTTTCCCGGCCGGGGGCAGCATTGCCGGGGCAGAAGCTGTTGAAGCATAGCAATGATTTCTTCTAAGGAGATGTTTGCCGTGGACCAAACCCCAAAGACCGCTGAGATCCTCTGTGTGGGCACCGAGCTGCTCATGGGGAATACCGTTAATACCAACGCCGCCTTTCTAGCCAGGGGTCTGGCGGAGGCAGGGCTGAACCTCTACCACCAGACGGTGGTGGGGGATAACCCCCAGCGGCTTCGGGAGGCGGTGGAGCTGGCTCTTTCCCGGGCGGATATCGTCATTACCACCGGGGGCCTGGGCCCCACCTACGACGACCTTACCAAGGAGACCATTGCAAAAGCAATGGGCCGGGAGCTTGTCCCCCACAAGGAGAGCCAGCGGTGGGTGGAGGAATATTTCCTCCGCCTGGGCCGTACCCCCTGTCCCAACAATCAGAAGCAGGCTATGATGCCGGAGGGTGCCCAGGTTTTCCAAAACCACAATGGAACCGCCCCCGGCTGTTTGATCAGCGGAACGGGAAGGTGGGAGGGGAAGCAGGCCATCCTCCTGCCGGGGCCGCCCCACGAGTGCGAGCCCATGTTCTGGGAGCAGGTCCTGCCCCTTCTTCGGGGCGGTTCCCGCCTGGTGAGCCGGTGCCTCTATTTCTACGGCATTGGGGAATCCGACCTGGCCCAGAAGCTGGACCGGCTCATGCGGGAATCCACAAATCCCACCGTTGCCCCCTACTGTAAGCCCGGCGAGGTGATGCTGCGCCTTACCGCCCGGGTGGCAGAGGGAGAGAACGCCGGCGCCCTTCTGGACCCGGTGGTGGAGGAGATCCGCCAGGTGGCAGGGGAGTACCTCTATGGCACCAATGTGGGAAATCTTCAAACCGCCCTGATCCACACCCTTCTGGCTAAGGGGCTGCATGTAGCCACTGCGGAAAGCTGCACCGGCGGCATGGTTGCCCAGCGGATCACCAGTGTCCCCGGGGCGTCCGGCGCCTTTGAATGGGGAGCGGTCACCTACTCCTGCGAGACCAAGCGCCGGGTGCTGGGGGTCTCACAAAGGATGCTGGACACCTACGGGGCGGTTTCTGCGCAGACCGCGATGGCGATGGCCCGGGGCGCCAGACGGAAATCCGGGGCGGATATCGCCGTGTCGGTTACCGGCAACGCAGGACCGGAGCCCAGCGAGGGAAAGCCGGTGGGCCTGGTGTTTATCGGGGTGGACAGCGATGCTATGACCACCGTTCAGGAGGTGCACATCCCCCCTACCGGGAACCGGGGCCGGGAATATATCCGGGAAATAGCGGCCTCCCAGGCGCTGTATCTGGCGCTTCAGGCAGCGAAATTGACGGTCAGCAGGGAAAATCCCCATCAATAGGAAGAAACGAGAGATGTAGTGTATGCCAAGAAAGAAGAAAAGCGATGCCCCCTCCCCGCCCCGGGGTGGGGCCAAGGGACATATTGAAAACGGCGGTGTTGTGATCCAGCAGCCCATTGTCAGCACCCTGCGGGAAAACTATATGCCCTATGCCATGAGTGTCATTGTCTCCCGGGCTATTCCGGAGATCGATGGCTTTAAGCCCTCCCATCGGAAAATTTTATACACTATGTATAAAATGGGTCTATTAAACGGGGATAGGCGGAAATCTGCCGATATTGTGGGCCAGACCATGGCCCTCAATCCCCACGGGGATCAGGCCATCTACGAGACCATGGTGCGTCTTACCCGGGGGAACGGGGCCCTGCTGGTGCCCTATGTGGACAGCAAGGGAAACTTCGGAAAGGCCTACTCCCGGGATATGTCCGCCGCCGCCTCCCGGTATACCGAGGCCAAGCTGGAAAAAATTTGCAGGGAGCTGTTCGGTGAGATCGACCGGGACACGGTGGACTTTGTAGACAACTACAATGGTCAGATGAAGGAGCCGGTGCTCCTGCCGGTAACCTACCCCTCCATCCTCACCAATGCCAACACCGGCATTGCTGTAGGTATGGCCAGCAACATCTGCCCCTTTAACCTGGCGGAGGTGTGCGAGACCGCCATTGCCCGGCTCCGGGACAAGGAGGCCCCCATCAGCGAAACACTGAAGGCCCCGGATTTCCCCGGCGGCGGGTTTATCCTCTACAACCGGAACGAGCTGGAGAAGATCTACTCCACCGGACGCGGCTCGGTGCGGGTCCGCAGCCGCTACGCCTACGACAAGCAGAGCCACTGTGTGGATATTACTGAGATTCCGCCTACCACCACCGTGGAGGCTATTATGGACAAAACGGTGGAGCTGGTAAAGGCGGGGAAGCTTCGGGAAATCGCAGATATCCGGGACGAGACCGATCTTTCCGGCCTGAAGCTCACCATCGATCTGAAGCGGGGGGTGGACCCCGACAAGCTGATGCAGAAGCTGTTTCGCATGACCCCCCTGGAGGACAGCTTTTCCTGCAACTTCAACGTCCTCATTGCCGGCTCCCCCCAGGTGCTGGGGGTGGATGGCCTTTTGGACGAATGGACCGCCTTCCGCCGGGAGTGTGTCCGCCGGGGCGTCTTTTTTGAGCTGCAAAAGAAGAAGGAAAAGCTCCATCTGCTCAAGGGTCTGCAAAAAATATTGATGGATATCGATAAAGCTATTGCCATTGTCCGGGAGACCGAGGAGGAAAAAGAAGTCGTCCCCAACCTGATGATCGGCTTCGGCATCAGCCAGACCCAGGCGGAATTTGTGGCGGAGATCAAGCTGCGCCACCTGAACCGGGAGTATATCCTCAACCGCACCAAGGAGATCGAATCCCTTTTGGAGGAGATCGCCGGTATGGAGGATATTCTGAACAGCCCCAAAAAGGTGGATGCCCTTATTATCAGCCAGCTGAAGGAGATCGCCAAAAGCTACGGCAAGCCCCGCCGGAGCCAGATCCTTTACGATCTGCCCAGTTCCGCCCAGGAGGACGACGAGGAGACCCCGGTTTACCCGGTGACCCTGTTCTTTACCCGGGAGGGGTATTTCAAGAAGATCACCCCCCAGTCCCTGCGCATGAGCGGCGAGCAGAAGCTGAAGGAGGGGGACGAGATCGTTCAGACGGTGGAGACCAACACCGGGGCCCACCTGCTGTTCTTCACCGACAAGGGCCAGGTGTACAAAAGCCGGGCCAGCGAATTTGACGACACCAAGGCCAGCGTCCTGGGGGATTACATCCCCACCAAGCTGGGGATGGATCCCGGGGAGATGCCCATCTACCTGGCGGTGACCATGGACTACAAGGGATACATGGTGTTCGCCTTTGAAAACGGCAAAATGGCAAAGGTGGAGCTGTCCTCCTATGAGACAAAAACCAACCGGAAGAAGCTTATGGGGGCCTACAGCACAAAATCCCCCCTGGTCTATGCCGCCGCTATCACAGAGGACACCGAGCTTTTGTGCGCCACCACCGCCTCCCGGATGCTCCTGGTAAACACCGCCATGGTGACCCCCAAGGCCGCCCGGGACACCCAGGGGCTCCAGGTCCTCACCATGAATACAAAGCGAGCCGTGCGCCTCCTTTGGGTGCGCCCCTACATCGAGGGCATGGTGGAAAATCCCCACCGCCTGCGCACCAAGGCCCTTCCTGCTGCCGGTGCTCTGGTCAAGGATGGGGTGGAGCAGGGGGAGCAGCTCACCCTGGGAGAATCATAAATCGATAGTTATCAATATGATAAGAGGCGGGCCTGTAAGGCCCGCCTCCTTTGCCGTCTGCCGGTTCACCGCCCGCTTCGGTCATCATCGCCATATCCGTAAAAGATAAAATCGTCCACGTCCCCGGGGGTATCGAACCACCCCTCCGGCCAGTCCTGGCGTTCCTCCTCCCGGAACAGCTCCTCTCTGGCGTCCTCCATCGTCCTCGCCCCCTTTCCCATACCTGCTATCTTATGCGGAAAAGGGGAAAATGATACCGGGTCCGGAAAATATGAAGATTCTGAAAACAGTTAGCACTCTATATTGACGAGTGCTAATTCCTGTGATACAATAAAAATCACCGGGAGGAAAGACCCGGCAAAGACAGGAAACAATAACCCATAGAAAACGGATGAATATTAGGAGGTCAGACGGATATGAATGCGCAGAAATTTACACAGAAATCCCTGGAGGCAGTCCAGCTGGCCCAGGACATCGCCCTGGAGCGGGGAAATATGCAGATCGAGCCTGCCCATCTTCTGGCGGCCCTTCTGGAACAGGAAAACGCCCTGATCCCCCAGCTGCTCACCAAAATGGGGGTGGACGCCCAGACCTTTGCCCGGGAGGTCAGAAGCCTGGTGGCCGGTATCCCCGCGGTCAGCGGCAGCGGCCGGGAGCCGGGGAAGATCTATGTCTCCCGGGAGGCGGACCGCTGTCTGATGGGGGCGGAAAACCAGGCCGCAGGGATGAAGGACGACTTTGTCTCGGTGGAGCACCTGTTTTTGGCCCTGCTGGAGGCAGAGGACTCCGGGATAAAGCGGCTTTTTGACCGCTTTGCCATTACCCGGGAGAAGTTCCTTTCCGCCCTGGTGACGGTGCGGGGGAACCAGCGGGTCACCACCGACACCCCGGAGGACACCTATGACGCCCTGAAAAAGTACGGGCAGGACCTGGTGGAGCTGGCCCGGAACCACAAGCTGGACCCGGTCATTGGCCGTGACAGCGAGATCCGGAATGTCATCCGCATCCTGAGCCGCAAGACTAAAAACAATCCCGTCCTGATCGGGGAGCCCGGCGTGGGCAAGACCGCCATCGCTGAGGGGCTGGCCCTGCGCATCGTGGCCGGGGATGTTCCCGCAAATCTTCGGGACCGGAAGATCTTCAGCCTGGATATGGGGGCCCTTATTGCCGGGGCCAAGTTCCGTGGGGAGTTCGAGGAACGCCTCAAGGCGGTTCTGGAGGAGATCAAGAGCAGCGAGGGGCGGATCATCCTCTTTATAGACGAACTGCATACCATTGTGGGGGCCGGTAAGACCGAGGGCAGCATGGATGCCGGAAATCTCCTGAAGCCTCTACTGGCCCGGGGGGAGCTCCACTGCATCGGGGCCACCACCCTAAATGAGTACCGCCAGTATATCGAAAAGGATGCCGCCCTGGAGCGGCGGTTCCAGCCGGTGCTGGTGGCAGAGCCCACGGTGGAGGACAGCATCTCCATTCTGCGGGGACTGAAAGAGCGGTATGAGGTGTACCACGGGGTAAAGATCACCGACCAGGCCCTGATCACTGCGGCGGTCCTTTCCCACCGGTACATCAGCGACCGGTTCCTGCCGGACAAGGCCATCGACCTGGTGGACGAGGCCTGCGCCATGGTCCGCACCGAAATGGACTCCATGCCCACCGAGCTGGACGAGATCAACCGGCGGATCATGCAGCACGAGATCGAGGAGACCGCCCTGAAAAAGGAAAGCGACAAGCTCTCCCTGGAGCACCTCCAGGAGCTTCAGAAGGAGCTGGCAGAGCTGCGGGAGCAGTTTGCCCAGATGAAGGCCAAGTGGGAGAACGAAAAGACCGCCATCCAAAGTGTCCGAAAGCTGCGGGAGGAGCTGGAGGAGGTCAATGCCCAGATCGAAAAGGCCCAGCGGGAGTATGACCTGGAAAAAGCCGCCGAGCTGAGATACGGGCGTTTGCCGGAGCTGCAAAAACGTCTGGCCCAGGAGGAGGAGAAGGCGGAGAAAAATCAGCGGGAGAAGGGGGACCGGCTTCTGCGGGACAAGGTCACCGACGAGGAGATCGCCAAGATCGTGGGCCGCTGGACCCACATCCCGGTCAGCCGTTTGATGGAAGGGGAGCGGGAGAAGCTCCTGCGGATGGAGGACATCCTCCACCAGCGGGTCATCGGCCAGGACGAGGCGGTCTGCAAGGTAAGCGAAGCCATTCTCCGCAGCCGGGCAGGGATCCAGGACCCCGACCGGCCCATTGGCTCCTTCCTTTTCCTGGGTCCCACCGGTGTGGGCAAGACAGAGCTGGCCAAGGCCCTGGCCCAGGCTCTTTTTGACGACGAGAAGAACCTGGTTCGCATTGATATGAGTGAATATATGGAAAAATACTCGGTCAGCCGCCTGATTGGGGCGCCTCCGGGATATGTGGGCTACGAGGAGGGCGGACAGCTCACCGAGGCGGTGCGCCGCCGGCCCTACAGCGTGGTGCTCTTTGATGAAATTGAAAAGGCCCATCCCGATGTGTTTAACGTCCTGCTCCAGGTGCTGGACGACGGGCGGATCACCGACAGCCAGGGAAGAACGGTGGACTTTAAAAACACCATTCTGATCCTGACCTCCAACCTGGGGAGCCAGTATATCCTGGAGGGCATTGGCGAGGGGTGCCAGATCAGCGAAGCAGCCCGGAGCCAGGTGGATCAGCTTTTGAAGCAGAGCTTCCGGCCGGAGTTTCTCAACCGGCTGGACGAGATCGTCTTTTACAAGCCGCTGACCAAGGGGGAGATCACCAGGGTGGTGGATCTGCTGATGGAGGATCTGCGGCGGCGTCTGCGGGAGAAGCAGCTGGAGTTGGAGCTGACACCGGCGGCGCGGGACTTTATTGTAGAGTCTGGGTATGATCCGGTTTACGGGGCCAGGCCGCTGAAGCGGCTGATCCAGTCCAAGGTAGAGACGATGGTAGCAAGGGAGATGATTGCGGAGGACCCGGCGCCGGGGACGAAGCTGACAGTAGACTGTCAAGCCAACAAACTGGTACTGCGGCCCGGTGCCTGCTGAGGCCCTACCGGTGCAGCACCATGCCCGAAGCCCAACGCCCAGAACAGGCTAGCCTTTCTGTCACCGGACATCAGTCCGGTCCGGGTCCAGGGCGGACAGCGCCTGGTCGCCCGCCGCACTGCGCCCGCAGGCGCGTTTCGGAGCGCAA
>JAAWEO010000098.1 GCA_022794295.1 Angelakisella sp.
GGTGCTGGGCACCGATTCCAAGTTCGCCGTGGTGTTCTGCGCCATCGGTATCACCTTCGAGGAATCGGACTTCTTCATCAGCGACTTTAAGCGCACCGGGGCCATCGACCGCGCCGTGCTGTTTATCAACCTGGCAAACGACCCGGCCATCGAGCGTATTTCCACCCCCCGTATGGCCCTGACCGCCGCCGAGTACCTGGCCTTTGAAAAGGGGATGCACGTCCTTTGCATCCTCACCGACATCACCAACTACGCCGAGGCCCTTCGTGAGGTCTCCGCCGCCCGGAAGGAAGTCCCCGGCCGCCGCGGCTACCCCGGCTACCTGTACACCGACCTGGCCGGCCTTTACGAGCGCGCCGGCCGCCGGGAGGACAGCGAGGGCTCCATCACCATGATCCCCATCCTGTCCATGCCCGAGGACGACAAGACCCACCCCATCCCCGACCTTACCGGCTACATCACCGAGGGTCAGATCATCCTCTCCCGCGAGCTGTACCGCAAGGGTGTCACCCCGCCCATCGACGTGCTGCCCTCCCTGTCCCGTCTGAAGGACAAGGGCATCGGCGTTGGCAAGACCCGGGAGGACCACGCCAGCACCATGAACCAGCTGTTTGCCGCCTACTCCCGCGGTAAGGACGCCAAGGAGCTGATGACCATTCTGGGCGAGGCCGCCCTCTCCGACACCGACAAGCTGTACGCCAAGTTCGCTGACGAGTTCGAAAAGCGGTACGTCTCCCAGGGGTACGAAACCAACCGGGATATTGAGGAGACCCTCACCATCGGCTGGGAGCTTCTCTCCATCCTGCCTGTTACCGAGCTGAAGCGTATCAAGCCGGAGATGATCGAGAAGTATCTGCCCAAGCAGCAAGATGACCAGTAAGGAGGCCGAGCCATGGCGATCATGCAGGTAAACCCCACCCGGATGGAGCTGACCCGGCTGAAGGCCCGGCTCAAAACCTCCATGCGGGGCCACAGCCTCCTGAAGAACAAGCGGGATGACCTGATGAAGAAATTCCTGGAGCAGGTGCGCCGGAACAAGGAGCTGCGGGAGCAGGTGGAGCAGATGATCATGGGCGTCTACGATGGCTTTGCCATTGCCGGCGCCGTCATGAGCCCCAACATGCTGGAGGAAGCTCTAATGCTCCCCAAGGAGCAGGTGGAGCTGGATATCGGCACCCAAAACGTAATGAGCGTGGATGTGCCGGTGTTCCACTTCAGCCGCTCCGCAGACGGGGAGGAGGATATCTCCCCCTACGGCTTCGCCTTTACCTCCGGGGAGCTTGACGATTCGGTGGCGGCCCTGAAGAAGGTGCTTCCCCTGATGCTGGAGCTGGCCCAGATGGAAAAGAGCTCCCAGCTGCTGGCGGAGGAGATCGAAAAGACCCGCCGCCGCGTCAACGCCCTGGAATATGTCCAGATCCCCTCCCTCCAGGAGACCATTAAGAGCATCTCCATGAAGCTGGATGAAAACGAGCGCGGAAACCTGGCCCGGCTTATGAAGATCAAGGATATGATGGTCCAGCAGGCCAGAGCAGCCAAGGAATGATCCCGCCCCAAGGCTGATAAGGGAAAACAAAAGGACCGCCCCCTTCCGGAATTTACCGGAGGGGGCGGTCCTTTTTTCTGCCTGCCGGGATGGGGGGACCCTGCGGGCCGTGGGACCGGAGGGCGGGACTCAAGGCTGGAGAAGCCCCCAAAGCCAACGCTCCGGGAGCTGTATCCCCAACAGGGCGCCCACCTGCCAGCCCAGCAGCCTGTCCAGGGTGAGAAATAGAAAGACCATAAGAAGAAACGCGAAAATTCGATAGTGCATAGCTGTCATCCCGGCCTGCCCCGGGAACTGCCTTTCTGAAAAGTACAATATTACAATACCATAGTATTTTTAATCTGTCAAGGGAAAAGATACAATGGTATTGCAATATTTGAGGAGAGGAAAACATGCTGAATCAAAGACTTCGCGCCCTCCGTCAGGCACGGGGCCTGAGCCAGGTAGACCTTGCCAGGGAGCTGGGGGTAACAAAGCAAAGTGTCTCCAACTGGGAAAACGACAATATCCAGCCCTCTATCGAGGTCCTGGTCCGGCTGGCCGGTGTCTTTTCGGTTTCCACCGACTACCTGCTGGGGCTGGACGCCGGGGAGCTGCTGGACGTAAGCGGCCTCCCGGGGGAGGTCATCGCCCACCTCCGGCAGCTGGTGGAGGACCTGCGCCGGGGACAGTAACAGAAAGGGAAATATCCGGGAAAAACTCTACAATTTGTAAAATTTGTTCATATTCCGGCCCTTGAATTCCCCCCTGCTTTGTGGTAGGATAACAGGAGGAATCTTTGCACAGCCCCCGGGAAAGCCCGGGGCCAAATCACAGAACAAGGAGTGTACCATGAGGCATTTTCTGATATACGGACTGGCCGCCGTGCTGATCTTTACCATGCTGGGGCGCTTTGCGGCAGTGGAAACCGGCTCCGCAGCGGAGCGCACCGCCGCCCCCATGGCGACAGTAGCCAAAACAGCGGCCCTCCCCGATGGAGAGGCCCCGGCGGAGGAGCAGACGGTGCTCACCGGGCTATTGCAGGTGAAAATGAGCAGCATGGACGATATGTACTTTAAAAACGCCCTGCTGGAGGAGCTGGGGGAAGGCTTTGATGTCCACGCCCTGTCCACCTCGGACACCGGGGACCAGCCTGCCATGTTCCGGAAGATGGTGGAAAAGGGGTACAAGCTGATCATTGTGGAGCTGTACGACACCAGTCTGGCGGATGAATACATCGACCTGGCCGAGGAAAACGGCGTTGCCCTGATCTTCACCGGGGAGGAACCCAGCGACGCCCAGATGGACCGGAAAAACGACCTATACTATGTGGGCTTTTCCGAGGGGAACGTTATGCGGGAGCTGGCGGACGCCCTGATCCTGGGCTGGAACAACAACCAGGAGGCTTTCGACCTGAAGCGGGACGACCGGCTGGTGTACGGTGTCTTTACCAAGGAGAGCTACGAGGAAAACGGCAACCAGGAAACCCTGGAGGGCTACCTTAGCAGCGCCGGCATCCAGGTGGAGCTGGGGCGGCAGTGTGTCACCAGCGCCTTTAACTTCAACCTGAAAAAAGAGGTGGACAACATCCTTTACGCCGGGGGCGAGATGATCATTTGCGACAGCAGCAGCTACGCCCGGCAGATCTCCGAATACCTCCACGACCCGGAGGAATTCACCTCCGAGCGCCTTCAGAACACCAGGCTGTACCTTACCGTTGCCGATGAAGGGGCCCAGAAGATGGTAGAGGAAGGGACCGCCATGTTCGCCACCGGGATCAACGGCGGCGACACCGGGACCGCAGTGGGAAAGCTGGCTAAGGCCCTGGTGGCCGGGGAACAGCCCACTGCCGCCACTGTGGGCATCGCGCCCGACCAGCACAAACGCCTTTACATCACCAACCGCACCGTCATCGCAGAGCTGGTGAACACCCCGGCAGTGGAGGATGACGAAGACGAAGATTGACCTTATATAAAACAGCGCGCCGCCCCCGGAAGAAACCGCCGGGAGCGGCGCGCTGCTGTTTTGGACAAACCGGGGCCTACAAAAAGGCTGCATGGCTTCCGCCTGGGCCGGCCGCCACCGAAAGCACCTTGCGGATCTGCTCCCGAAGGCCCTCCGCGTGGCTGATGATCCCCACCAGCCGCCCGCTGCTCCCCAGGGAGAGAAGGGTATCCACCGCGCTTTGGCGGGAGCTTCTGTCCAGGGTGGTAAAGCCCTCGTCCACAAACAGCGTTTCAATGCGGATGGAGCCGGAGTAGTGCTGCACCACGTCCGCCAGCCCCAGGGCCAGTGCCAGGGAGGCCTTAAAGCTTTCCCCGCCGGACAGGGTAGAGACGGGGCGCCGGAGGCCGGTGTCGTTGTCCAGCACCTCCAGGTCCAGACCGGAGGCGGCGCCGTGGCGGGCGGTGGTCCCCATGCGGCAGAGCTGGTACCGCCCCCCGGTCATCTCCCCCAGGTGGAAGTTGGACATCTTCACAATGTCCTCGAAGTAAGCGGAAAGGACATAGGTCTCAAAGGTCATGCGGCTGTTGTTGTCCCCCGCCGCCCGCCGGGCCAGCTCGGTGGTGATGGCGGCCCGCTCCGCCAGCTCCTCGGCGGCAAGGGTCTCCTGGCGGAGCTCCTCCCAGCTGGTGCGGCAGAGGGCCAGGGCCTGGGAAAGGGCGGAGTGCTGCCCCTGAAGCACCTCCTCCTCCTTCCGGAGGACTTCCTCCTCCCGGATCAGCCGGGGCAGGTCGGGGAGGGTCTTTCCCTCCAGCTCTATGGACAGCTCCTGGAGGGCGGCAGCCACCGAGGTCACCTCCCTGCGGCGGAGCTCCAGCTTTTTCTCCAGCTCCCCCCGCCGGGAAAGCTGCCCCAGGGCGGCAAGATAGCTCTCCCTGGCGGCGGGCCCCCTGCCAAAGCCGCTTTGGGACATGACCTCCTTTAGCTGCTCATAGGCGGTGGCCTTGCTTGCCTCCTCCTCCCGAAGGACCTTCTCCAGGGTTTGGAGGCGCCCTGTCAGGTTGGAGCGCCGGGCCGCGGCACCGGCAGCCCTTTTGTCTAAAAGGGCGTTCTGGTCCTCCAGGGCCTTTTTCCGCGCCTCCAGCTCCCTTTGGCGCCGGACAGGGTCCCCCTCCCGGAGCTGGGCCGGGCAGGCCGCCAGTTTGGCGGAAAGGTCCTCCAGCTGCCTTCGGGCGGTCTGACGGCTCCCCTGGCAATGGGCCAGCCGGGCGGTCAGGCTGCTTTTTTGCGCCTCCAGCTCCTGGGGCGAAAGCGCTGTGGGAAAGGGTTCATCGGTCATTTGGCGCCACCGGTCCCGGGTCAGGCGAAGGGCTTGGTCCTCCTCTGCCAGCCCCAGGGTCAGCTCCCCCAGCCGCCGCTCCAGCAGCCCATCCCCCTGGTAGAGACCCGCCAGGGACAGCTCCGGCCACCGGGGCAGCAGGGCTGTGACCATGACCTTGGCGGCTTCCTCCTCCTTGAGGCTGGCGGCCATGGCCTGGTCCCTGGCCCTTTTCCTTTCCTCCAGCTCCTCCTTGGTGGGAACGGAACCCTCCCTTCGGGCGGGGGCAGGGTGCTCCCGGGAGCCGCACACCGGGCAGGGCTCCCCTTCCCGGAGCTCCGCCGCCAAAAGGCCAGCCTCCCCCCGCAGAAAGCTCCGGTAGCACTCCAGATACCGGTCCTCCAGGCGGCGGTACTCCTTCCCCTGGTTCAGGGCGTGCAGTCCCTGGGCCTTCAGGGCCTGTCCCTGGCGGAGAAGGGCCTGGCCTTCCTCCCACGCCCCTGCCCGGGCACAGTAGTCCTCCAAAAGGGCAAGGCCCTCCTTCTCCCTTCGGAGGGCGGCCTCCTGCTTCCCCATCCCGGCCAGAAGCCTTTCCTGGCCCTTCTGTTCCTCTGCCAGGCGGAGGATCTCCCCCAGCTGCCGGAGCTCCTCCCCCACCCGGGTCAGCTCCTCCAGGCGCCGGGGCTTTTCCGCCAGCTCCTTTTCCAGGGCCGCTGCGGATGCTTCCTCCTCCTTCTGCTGGGCCAGAAGGGTCTCCTTCTCCCGGCAGTGGGTCTGGAGCGAGGCCCTCAGGCTGTGGAACCGGTCCTCCAGGGGCTTCAGCCTTGCGGCGGCCTCTATGGCCTTCAGCAGGGCTTCCTCCCCGGCGACCTCCGGGGCGCTTTTTTCCAGCTCCTTTTCCCGGGCCAGGAGGGTATCCCGGCGCTGGAACCGCTGGACCAGCAGCCTGGCCCCGGAAAGCTCCAGTCCCTCCCGGCGCTTTACCGCGGCCTTCAGGCGCTCCGCCAGCTCCTTCCCCTCCTTCTCCCGCCGGGCGATATCCTCCTCCACGATCCTCGCCAGGGCACCGGCGGGAAGGGCGGAGGGGTCAGGGCAGGCGGCCAGCCCGGCCACTCCCTGGCGGATCAGGGCGCCGGTAAGCTGCTCCATCCGGCGGCCCCGCTCCCCCAGCTGCCGCTCCAGCTCCCGCTTTTCCTGCTGGAGCCGCTCGGTGAAGCTTTTGTAAAGGGTAGTGCCGAAGATCCGCCGGAAAAGCTCCACCTTGTCCCGGCTGGGGGCCTCCAGCAGCTGGCGGAACTCCCCCTGGGCCAGCATGACGATCTTCCGGAACTGCTCGCAGTTGATCCCCAGCAGGGCCTGGATCTGTTCCGACACCCCGCCCAGGGAATTGATGACCCGCCCGTCGGGGAGGGTCAGCTCCGCCCGGTGAAGGAGGGGCTTCAGCCCCTCCCCCCGCTTTTTCGCCACCTCCTGCCAGGGCCTGCGGTAGATCAGGTAGTCCTTCCCCTCCAGGCGAAAACGAAGGCGGACAAAGCATTCCCGCTGGGGATCGGCACTGTGGCACCGGAAATTTTCGCTTTGGCGGGCGCTGCCGCTGGCCTTGCCGTACAGGGCGAAGGTGATGGCGTCAAACAGGGTGGTCTTGCCTGCCCCGGTGGGGCCGCTGATCAAAAAGACTCCCTCCTCCCCGGCGGCGGAAAAATCCAGGGTCTCCTCCTCCCGGTAGGGGCCAAAGGCGCTTAGGGTCAGGGTGACCGGCTTCATCAGGCTTCCTCCTCCCGTTCCTCCTCCTCCGCCTGGCGGCTGAGGGTCTCCAATACCGCTTTCCCGGCGGGGGAAAGCTCCTGTCCTGTCACCTGGCGGTAAAAGCCCAGGAAGTGCTCCCCCAGGGGCAGCCGCGCCAGCTCCCCGCGGCCCTCCAGCTCCAGGGCCTGGATGGCGGGGTTCTGGTACCGGATCTGGAGGTAGTTGGGGTAGACGTTGCGCAGCTGCCGGGCCGCCCCCACCACCGTCCCCTGGGTGCGGACAGTGATCTGGACATAGTCCCCAGAGGCAAACTCCCCGGCGGTGGGGCCCAAAAGCTCCTCCATGGTCCCCTGGACAGTGCGCAGGTCCCGCAGGGGCGGAACCGAGACCTCTGTCACCGCGGCCTCCCCTTCCCTGTCCAGCTCCACCGAGAGGACCGACTTTTGGTGTCCGGCCTCTGAAACAGAGTACTTTAAGGGGCTGCCGCAGTACCGCATCTTGGGGCTCCCGGCAGCCTGCCCCCGGTGAAGGTGCCCCAGGGCGCAGTAATGGAAGGGGTCAAAGAGGGCGGCGTCCACCAGGTCGCTCCCCCCCACGCTTACCTCGGAATCGCTGGTGAGAAGGCCGGTGTTCTCCCGGTCCGCCCCCCGGGAGAAGAACCCGTGGGCCAAAAGGACCCTGCGGGAGCAGGCCTCCACCTCCCCCTGGTTTTCCCGGAGAATGGCGGCATAGGCATCCTGGAAGGTGCGGATCTCCCCGTCGGGGAAAAGGGTCTTCCCGTCCCCCGGGGTCAGGTAGGGAAGGAGAAAGAAATCCACCGCCCCCCACCGGTCTGTCAGGGTCACATGGCAGAGCTTCCGCTGGGGGATGGCCGCCATATAAAGCCCCGCCGCCCGGTACAGGGAGGATGCAAAGCTGAGGCGCTGGGGGCTGTCGTGGTTGCCGGCGATGCAGAG
>JAAWEO010000099.1 GCA_022794295.1 Angelakisella sp.
CCCTAACCCTCCGGGGGGGATTTTGGTGCCTCCGGCGGAGCCCTTCGGGCTAGAGCCGCTTCGCGGCAAATAGCGCCAGGCGGCTGGGGTGTGCTGGCAACTTGGTTTTGTGCTTCCGCTTACCAGCGTCCGGGCTTTTGCGGCCGGAGGCTCGTTGGCCGGATTAGGTGCTTTTTTCTGCGGAAAAAAGCGGAGCCCTTCGGGCTAGTGGCCTGCGGGCCGGGGGTGGGAACGGCTTGGGAACGGCTAAGGTGATTTTCGCTGCGGCGAAAATCGGAGCCGCTTCGCGGCTATGGCCTGCGGGCCGGGGAGTGGGGTGGGTTTAGTGTCTTTGGTAGAGAAGGTGGGGTTTGTTTGTTCTTAGCCCCAAAAACGAACCCCAGCAGAAGAAACCTCTTGCTGGGGCTTGTGGTTGGCAGATCACAAAGGGGGCAAAAGCCCTTTTTGGTCACTCCTTGATGGTATACCACCGGATCTCGTTGGGACCCAGGTCCAGGGGGAAGGCGGAGCCGCTGCCCTGGTAGACGGTGGTGCTTTGGGGGGCGTAGGTGTTGTTTACAACACAGTAGCTCCCCTTCTCCGGGTAGGCGTGAACGTCCACCGAGGGGTTGGAGGAGAACCACCTGGTGAGGATGTCCTCTCCGTGGGCCGCCCAGAGGATGGCCCGGTGGAGCAGGCGGCTGTTTTGGAAGGAGTAGGGCAGCCCGGACAGGTAGACCCCACGGCCGGAGCCGAAGGCGTTTGCCGCCAGCTGGACCTCCTTCTCCCGCTGGACCAGAACCTCCGCCCCCTCCAGGGCGTAGATCCCCTTCTTCCCTTCACCGAAGTCTATTGCCCCGGTGCAGTCTGCCAGAATGAAGTGGTCCGGATGCTCCTCCCAGTTGTATTTGTCGTACCCCAGGGTGAAGCCGGTCTCCTTTTCCACCCCCAGCACCTGGGCCAGCTGGAGATACCGCCCCTGGTACTGGTGGCCGGCGGGTTCTCCGACGCCAATGAAGCCGCCGCCTTCCCAGACAAAGCGCTTCACTGCGGCAGAGATATCCGGGTCCTCCCAGACCGAGCCGCCGGTGTGGGCGGTGTCCCCGTCCCCGATGTTCAGCAGGACGTCAACACCGTCCAGAGCATGGGGGTCCTCCTTCACCTCGTCAAAGCTGAGGAACCGCACCTGGAAGGGCGCCCCGGAAAGGGCCTCGATGACCCCGGCGTAGGAGTAGTTCTGCTTTTGGTAAAGGGCGTGGTGGACCATGTGGCAGCCCCAGGAGCGGGCCTTGCCCCAGCTGTTCAGCACCGCCACCGCTTTGGCACAGTAGGGGGCGGCGCCGCCGATGTTCTTATACAGTTCCCGGAACTCCCCGCAGACCGATTCCACATAGTCCACAAATTCCGGAAATTCACAGGCCAGCTTTAGGTATCCGCCGTAGCCGATGCGGTCCACCGGCTTGCGCAGGATGGCCCGGCGGGCGGTGATCCAGTTTTCCCGGGCCTCCCCCACCGGGTCGCCGCCGGGGTGGAAGGTGTCGGGGAAGAAGTAGGGGAGAAAGCGTCCCTCGGTGTACCGCACCCCGGGAATATCCGAGATCAGGCGCAGGGTGGAGCCGTTGCCCACGCTGCCCACCACCGCATCCAGGCCGATGGAGCGGAAGCTCTCCAGGTAGGGCTCGGTGCCGATCCAGTGGTCCCCCAGGAACATCATGGCTTCCTTGCCCAGCTCGTGGGTGATGTCCACCATCTCCTTGGCCAGGGCAGCCACCTCCCGGCACTGGAAGGCCATAAAGTCCTTGTACTCCTTGGCGGGGACCCGGTACTGGTTGTTGTAGTACCCCTGGTCGATGATGAACTCGGGTCGGAACCGATAGCCGGCCTCCTTTTCAAACTGCTCCAGAATGTAGGGGGAGACCGAGGCGGAGTAGCCGTACCAGTCCACGTACTTCTCCCGCTTCAGCTCGTCAAAGATCAGGGTGAACTGGTGGAAGAAGGTGGTGTACCGAATGACGTCCACGTGGGGGTGACTGGCGATAAATTTCCGCAGCCGCTCCATGGTGAATTTCCGGGTCTTGGGCTGGCGGACGTCAAAGGTGATCTGGTGCTCAAAGTCCTTCCAATCGTTGGTAACGGCGTTGTACATATGGACCGGGTCCCAGATCAGGTAGGCCAGAAAGCTGACGGTGTAGTCGTGGAAGGCCGCCGGTTCCCGGATGGTCACCGTCCCGGTCTCCGGGGCGTAGTCCCAGCAGTCGGGGGAAAGGGGCTCCCCCAGGGTGCGGTCCATTACCTCCCACCAGCGCCTGATGTCGTCATGGTCATTGATTTTTAACAGCTCGTCGCTGACCCCCTGTAAAAGGGGGATGGACAGGGCCCCGCCGTGGGCGGTGTGAAAGCCGGTCATAATGTAGCACTGCTGCACCTCGTCGGGGTTTGCCTTTGCCCAGGCGTTGTCCTTGCGGGTGGTGTAGTAGGTGGAGTAGACCTTGGCGTCCACCTGCTTCAGGGCGTCGGGGTAATCGGTCCCGTCACAGTCCCGGATGGCGTCGGCCCCCCACCGCTCCAGAAGGGTCAGGGTCTCCGGTACCACATCCACATCGGTGGGGATGGTCACCCGGCCTTTGGTTTGTTCCTTGCTCATATACGTTCTTCTCTCCTAATGCTCATAGGGTTTGTTGTAGATCATCAGCGCCGCCAGCAGCAGGACCACACCGGCAACCATCAGCCCCAGACCGGACAGCTGGCCCTTCAGGGTCCAGCCAAAGATCACCAGGCCCAGGCCCAGAAAGAAAAAGGCGGCGATGAACAGGGCCCGCAGGCCCATATGCTCTTTCCAGAAGTTCATGGTATCATCCTTTCAGGCCGCCCACGGTCATGCCCTGGGTCAGCTTCTTCTGCACACACATGTAAAGGATCAGGGTGGGCAGCATCACCAGCACCAGCCCGGCGTAAAGGATGCCGTACTCCGCCGAGGACTGCTGGGCCTGCATCAGGTTCAGCAGTCCCACCGGCAGGGTTTTTTGACCGGTGGCGCTGCTCATCAGGGTCATAGAGATGATGTATTCATTCCAGAAGGAAAGGAAGTTAAAGAGGATAATGGTAAGGATAGAGGGCTGGGCCATGGGGAAGATGATGCGGATCATGGCCTGGCTGTAGGTCGCGCCGTCAATGTAGGCAGCTTCCTCGAAGTCGTGGGGGAGGGTGGAAAAATAGCCAGAAAGCAGGTAGATGGTAAAGGGCAGAGCCGTGGAGGCGTAGACCACCGCCAGCACCACCAGGTTGTTCATCAAAAACCCGCTGCCAAGCATCTTCTTTAGAACGACATCCCCGTCCCGGAGCATCAGGAAGATGGGGACCACAATGTAGTTGACGTTAATGAATAGCCCCGCCATAAAGCAGGTGTTCAGAAATCCACGCCCCGGAAAGCGGAAGCGGGCCAGGCAGTAGGCGGCGGGCAGGGCCACCACCAGCAGCAGCCCCAGGGAAAGGGCGGTGACAATGACCGAGTTCAGCATATAGCTGCCCATGTTGGCGGCATTCCAGGCGTCCACGAAGTTCTGCCAGTAAAAGCCAGCAGGCAGGGCCCAGGGGTTGCCGTAAAACTCGCTGTTCTGCTTGATGGAGGCCAGAAAGACCCAGGCCACCGGGACGATGATCACCACCGCCAGGGTGATCAGGACAACATAAACAAAGATCTTGTACAGGGTCTCGGCCGAGATGCTTTTCTTCTCTTTTGTCATAAGGCTGCCTCCTTACATTTCCAGGACTTCCCGCCGGGTCACCCAGTTTACCAGGGCGGAAAGCAGGAAGGAGAACAGGAAGATCACCACGCCCGCCGCCATAGAGTAGCCGTAAAGGCCGGCGTCCTTTTGGGCGTACATAAAGCTGAGGCCCACATCGGCCATCCCCTTGGCCACCATGGCCTTGACGAACAGAAAGGCCATGTTGATGGTGGAGATGATGAAAAAGGTAAGGGTGGTGCGGATGTTGGTCCAGATAAGGGGCAGGGTGAGCTGGAAGAACTGGGTCAGCCGCCCGGCGCCATCCAGGCCGGAGCTTTCGTACAGGGTGGCCGGGACAGCGGCCATAGAGGCCATATACATCACCATGTAGTAGCCGATGGCCTGCCAGACCATGGCGATGATGATGCTGACAATGACCATGGGCTGGTCCTTCCACAGGATCATCACCGTCCGGCCGGAAAGAAGGGAGAGGATGCTGTTAAGCATACCGTTTTCCGGCTTGTAGATGGCGGAGAAAATACCGGCGATGACCACCACCGAAAGGATGTTGGGGATATAGAAGATAATGCGGAAAAAATTCTGTCCCCGGAGCTTTTCCCGGGTCAGGATGGCCGCAAAGACAATGGCGAAGAAAAAGGTGATAATGGTGACAGTGACGATCAGCAGAATGGTGTTCTGCATGGAGGTGATAAACTTGGCGTCCTTAAAGAGTGCCTGGAAGTTTTCTGTTCCCACAAAGGTTTCCTTGGGGGAATAGGCCCCCCGGGTAAAAAAGGACATGCGAAAAACGTTCAGGGTGGGAAGGATCATAAAGAGGAAGTAGAGGATCACCGCCGGGGCGAGACAGAGGGCAAGGAACCGTCCGCGGCTTTTGCTGGGGCGCATGGGGATCACTCCTTTCAAGAGGTGGGGGCGGTATAGACAAGGCGGCGGCGAGCAGTATCTACTCGCCGCCGCCCATCTGTTTGTTTTGGAAGGAACGTGCGGTCCGTCAGGGGAATCAGCCCATCAGGTTGGCGCGCATTTGGTCGCTGGCGGCCTTAATGTCGCTGATCCACTGGTCCTGGGTCAGGGTGCCGTTGACAAGGTTGTTAACGGGATCCAGGAAGACCTCCCGGACGCTGCCCAGACCGGCAACTGCCTCGTAGGCTGCAAAGTTGCCCATGGCGGCGTCGGCGCCGTTGTCATAGATGGAATAGAAAAGCTTGTTGTCGCCCTCCAGGTTGTCGGTCAAGCCGGGAACAGGCTGTACGGCGCCGCCCTTGGCGAAGATGGCACAGGCAGCATCGCTGTACAGGAAGGCCACAAACTGCTTGGCAGCATCCAGGTTGGGAGCCCCGGCAGGGATCCAGGCCTGCTCCAGCCAGCAGTAGCTGGCGCCGCTGCCGCCGGCCTTGGAGGCGGGCAGGGCGGTCATGCCCCACTGGAAGTTCTCAGCACGGGGAGCCTCGGCCATCTCGCCCACGATCCAGGTGCCGTTAGGCATAAACAGGGCCTTGTTATCCAGCACCAGCTGCTGGTTTTGGGTGAAGTCCTGGTCATTGGCCTGGGCAGGGGTGACAGGGTTGGTGTAGCTGGCCAGCTTGGCAATGATGTCGAAGCACTCCTTGGCCTCGGGGGTATCCCAAACGCCCTCGGCATAGGTGGTGGCGTTGTTGAAGAAATCGGCGCCGCCAACAGAGTACATCAGGGCATACAGGAAGGCATCAAAGTAGCCGGTGGTGGGGTAAGTAAAGAGGTAGAGGTTGGGATCCTCGGCCTTGGCCTTGTCCGCCAGCGCCCACATCTCGTCCCAGGTGGTGGGAACAGCCCAGCCCTTTTCGGCAAAGAGGCCGGCGTTGTAGAAAAGGCCGCAGGGGGAGTAGAACATGGGGGCCAGGTAGGTTTTGCCGTCGCCGTAGGGGTTGGTGACAGAGGTGTCGGTAAAGCCGCCGACGATTTTATCGGAGACCTTTACATTCTCGCCGGGGATGTTCATGGACAGCACGTCGGTGATCTCCGCAATGTTGCGGTCCTTGATGAACTGCTCGGTGAGGCCCTTCTCCCGGCCGGTAGCCAGGTGGATGACATCGGGGAAGTCGCCGCCCTGCATAGAGGGTCCAATGACGTCCTCCAGGTTCTTGTCGCAGATCAGCTCCACCTTAATGCCGGTCTCGGCGGTAAAGGCGTCGCAGACCTCCTGCCACATACCGGGGTAGGCTTCCTCGTAGCCGGAGGCCAGGGCGGCCACAGTGATGGTCACGTCCTGGGTGGTGGGCTCGGAGCTTGTGGAGTCTGCGCCATCCTTCTGGTCAGAGGGCGGGTTGCTGGAAGCGCCGTTTCCGCCATTGCAGGCGGCCATGGAAAGCACCAGGGTCAGCGCCAGCAGAAGGCTGAGAAATTTTTTCATGATGTTGTTACCTCCTTTAATTTACAGGAAAACAAAAGCATCGTTTTCTGAGAACGGGGGGATCCCATTCCTGTATGTCCAGTATAGCTGTTCTACCCGGGGGAAACAATCCCTATTTTGCGGAAGTTTTTAGATATCTTGCTCTTTTTGTCTTTTGAACCAAATTTCTAAAATGCTGTTTGCAGCTTCTGGGCAAAATAGATAGTCTTATTCCGGGTACAGCCATTCACCGGTGCTGCCGGCGGTATTCCAGGGGGCTGACACCCTCTACCCGCCGGAAGCACTGGGAAAAATAGCTCAGGGAAGAAAAGCCTAGGATCTGGGCGATAAGGGAGAGGGTATGGTCGGTTTCCCGCAGGAGAAAGCGGCTTTCCTCGATGCGGCAGGAGATCAGGTAGTTGATGGGGGAGACCCCGAACTCCCGGCGGAAGGCATGGGAGAGGTAATATTTATTCAGGTGGGCCAGCTGGGCCAGCTGATCCAGGCTGAGATTCTCCTTAAAATGGTTATCAATATACCGGCGCACCAGGTCACAGTCCCGGCTGGCCCGGGCGCCGGAGGGCTCTCCGGAAAGGGCGGCATTCCACTGGCGGTTCAGGCGGACCAGCACCACCTCCAAAAGGCTCCGGCAGACCTGCTCATATCCCGGCAGGGCCTCCTCCGCCTCCTGGAACATCAGCCGGAGGCAGCCCATAAGCTCATCCCACCCGGTACGCAGATGGATCATAGCGCAGCCATCCGCTCCGGTCATGGTTCCCAGTCCTTCCACACCCAGGACGGTATATTCCAGGGGGCTGTCCAGCTGGCTGGCCTCGGTATGGGGGACATTGGCGTTGACGATAACGATATCATGGATTGCCACGGGGAAGTCCTCCTGCTGGGTACAGAAGCGGCCATGGCCGCCGGTAATAAAAAACAATTCTGCGCAGCCATGGGTATGGAGGCTGGAATTCCAATCTCCGCTATACTGGTCCCGGGAGACATAGCTTAATCTGGGGGTATTTTCGGGGGAGGATACAGGGACGGGATACTGTCTTCGGCTCATAAAACGCCTCCTTAACCGGACCCTGGAAAGGTTTCCTTCATTTGTATTGTACCAGAAGGCATGCCGAAAATCCAGTCCCGCAGACCCGCAGACCCGCAGACCCTACCCGCCGCTTCGCGGCTTGACGGTGTGCGGGGTGGATAGTGGGTGCCTGGAGTCCGGACGAGCACAAGGCGAAACGATTCCCCAGCCTTTGACGGGCTGGGGCGGGCGAGGTTACTGCCGGCGCAGCACCATGCCCGAAGCCCAACGCCCAGTACCGGGTAGCCTTTCTGTCACCGGACATCAGTCCGGTCCGGGTCCAGGGCGGACAGCGCC
>JAAWEO010000100.1 GCA_022794295.1 Angelakisella sp.
TCGTTTGACCAGCTGATTTTTGACCCCTAAAAAGTCCAAAAACACTTGATGCCATGCGGGTTTATCCGCATGGCATCTAAAGTGTTTGGGTTAGTTGGTTGCCCGACTAGGATTCGAACCCAGACAAACAGAGTCAGAGTCTGTCGTGCTACCTTTACACAATCGGGCAGTTTCTTTCCGAAACAGCTTTATTATTATATCCCCAGTTTTTGTGTTTGTCAAGGGTTTTTTCGGAAAGGGGCGTAAAATTTTCCACAAAATTCTATTCTTACCCTATTCTTACCCTTGTTCACAAATTTTCTATTGTTTTTCCCGGAAAATCGGGTATAATAAGGAAAAGTATACTAAGGAGGTAGCTTTTATGCCTGCGCTGCATCTTGATGAAAAAAATTTCCAGCATTTGGTGCTGGAGGAAAAGACCACGGCTCTGGTGGATTTCTGGTCCCCCCATTGCGGCCCCTGCCGGATGCTGGGCCCCATTCTGGACAAGGTCGCTGACGAGGTCCCGGAGGGTACCCTGGTCGCCAAGGTAAACACCGACGAGGAGGGAGAGCTGGCCCGGAAATACGGCGTCATGTACATCCCCACCATCATCGCCTTCCGGGATGGCCAGGAGGTCCGGCGCCATACCGGCCTCACGGACCAAAACGGCCTTTTGGACCTGCTCAAATAACGATCGTTTTAAAAGCAAGACCCTGCATCCTTAACCATAAGGTGTCGGGTCTTGTTTTATTGTGTCCCCTGCCGTTCGGCTCTCGCTGCCTACCATCCTAAACTGGAAGATATTACCTTTTTTTCAGATGGTACAAAGCGCAAGAAGAGCCCTTGCTGAACACTTTTCTACCTTCAAACCCCCTCGACATTTAAATGACAATATGGTATAATATGTCAATCGGGCTGTTTGCCCGGTCAGCATCTCTGCGCAGCCGGCGTGCTTTTGGAGCAACGCCCCGGCAGCTCGGAAATCCGCCTGCCATCCTGCGTATAAGATGACGATTCATCATGGGAAAATCCAATGGAGGCGTGTTTATGAGATTTCTTGTAAACAAAAAACTTGCTGCACGTATTAGTATCATTACAACCGCTGTCACCCTGGTGGGAATGCTGCTGCTTTGGGTCGTCGTATCCACAAACGCCGCTTCTATGGTCAAAAATGACATTACCAACCAGATGGTGGACGCCGTGGAGGCCCGGGCCGTTATTATTAACGACTATGTGACCTCCGGTGAAGAATATATGACCGCCTTTGCCCTGAGCAGCGAGGTGCGGGACCTGCTTCGCTCCCCCGATGATCCGGCCCTGCTTGCAAAGGCCCAAAAATACACCGAGGATTTCGCAGCGGTCAAGGGGATCTTTGAAGGGCTCTACATTGCTACCCCCACCACCCATGTCCTGACCCATACCTCCCCCGACGCCATCGGGATCACCACCCGGTCGGGGGATTCTCTGAAAACCTTTCAGGATACCATTCTGGCCCAGCAGCAGCTGACCAACCTGGGGATCATGAAATCCCCGGGCACCGGCAGCATGATCCTTTCTATGTATTACCCGATCTTTGAGGGACAGCGCTGCATTGGTTATGTGGGGGCCGGCGTCTACGCCAGCCACCTGATGGACGCGCTGCTGGACCTGGATATCCGGGGACTGCCTGACAGCGAATATGTCTTTCTGAATGTGGAAAACGGTGTCTACCTTTACCACGAGGATGATGCGCTTTTAAACACCGAAACCACCGATACCGGGTATCGGGAGATCATCCAGCGCATTCAGGCAGATGGCAGCACCCAAGCCGCCACCTATTCCTACCGGGATGAAACCGGCACCAGACAGCTGGTCGTTTACAAATACCTCAAGGACCGCGGCTGGGTCTTTATGGTCCGGGACAGCGTCTCCGAGGTCTACGGGGCGGTAACATCGGTGCGGGTCCTTGTGGGGGTGCTGTGCGCGGTCATGGCCGCCGCCATTATCCTGATCACCCTGCTGATCCTCCGCCGCGAGGGCCGGGAGCTGATGGCGGTGGAGCGGGCCATCAGCCAGCTGGGGGAGCTGAATCTTTCTGCCGACCAGGAGCTGGAAGCCTTTTACGGCCGGACCGACGAGATCGGCATGATCGCCCAGACAACACACCATGTCTGCGGCTGCCTGCGGAAAACCATCGACGACGTTGACCGGATCCTCGGTTCCATAGCCGGCGGAAACCTTACCGTAGATGTGACCGAAAACGAATCCTATTATATTGGTGATTTCAAGGCCCTGTTTGAGAGCCTTCAGTCCATTCACGCCAACCTGGTCAACGTGATCCGGGATATTTCCCAGGTAGCCGGTCAGGTGGACACCAGTGCTGACCAGGTGTCCATGGGTGCCCAGGCCCTTTCCCAGGGCACCATGGAGCAGGCAGCCTCCATCGAGGGACTGCTGTCCAATGTGACCGACATCACCTCCCAGCTGCAAACCAACACCGTTCGCTGCGGCAGTGCCAGCGAGCTGGTGGACAAAGCCACCGGCTACGCAGTGGAGGCTGACACCAAAATGGAGCAGCTGAGCCAGGCCACCAGGAACATCGACCGGTCCTCGGCCCAGATCGTTACCATCATTAAAACCATTGAGGATATTGCATTCCAGACAAACATCCTGGCCTTAAACGCCGCAGTGGAGGCCGCCCGGGCCGGGTCGGCGGGCAAGGGCTTTTCTGTGGTGGCGGACGAGGTCCGAAACCTTGCGGCCAAATCCACAGATGCCGCCCAAAGCACAAACGGCCTGATCAACCATTCTATCCAGGATATCAAAACCGGGGCGGAATCCACCGAGCACGCGGTATCCGCCATGCAGCTGATCAGCGACTGCATCCAGTCGATCAAAAAGCTGATGGACGAGATCTCCGCTGCCAGTGTCCATCAATCCGAGATGATCCTTTCCGTCAAGAACGGCATCAAGGAAATTTCCACTGTGGTCCAGACAAACTCCGCCGCCGCAGAGAAAAGCGCAGCGGTTTCCAAGGAGCTGTCCGACCAGGCACGGGCGCTAAGCCGCCTGATCAGCCGCTTCCACATCAGGTGACCATAAGCATAGGCTTTTGCCGGTCTGACCTGCCTTCGCAGGTCCAGGCCGGTTTTTTGTGCTTTGACAAGGCAAAAAGCTGCCCCGCGTTTCTCCCGAAACAGGGCAGCTCCCTTGCTCAAGATCCAGAATTGACCGGCGGCAGATTTTCCCGCCGGGAAGGGCTGAACGTCATTTAAAATCCTCCTGCGCCGCCGATAGCTTGCAGGTCACTGTGCTTTTTTGGGGACGCGGCAGGGGGCAGTCTTATAAAAAGCCTTTCTTCCAGGAGTGCTTCGGCGGAGGATCCAGCGCCTTTTCCAGCTGGTCCCAAAGCTCCAGGACCAGCCGCACCGGGGCGGGAGGCGTTTTGATCAACGCTCCCGTTTCCTCCCCCACGACCCGGAGGGGGGAAAGGTCCAGCTCCAGCCGGTTTCCCAGCAGGGTCACGCAGAGGGTGTCCTCCTGGGTCCGGCTCTCCCAAAGGGGGGGCGACTGGTTGATGGTCACCGCCCGGATCTGCCGGTCCACCTTCACCAGCCCTGTCCAGCAGGAGACCACCCCTGCCAGAAGAATGACCAGGACCGGAAGGGGCCCCCGCTTCCTTCGTTTTTTGGGTTGTTTCTTTTTGGACAAAAGCCAGCCTCCTTTATTCCCGTTCCCCCAGGAGAAACTCCCCCAGAATGGGGGCCACTAGCCGGGCGGTGTATTTGGCTTCCTCCAGGGTGTTGCCGTTGGTCCCGAACTCGAAAAGGAGGGAATCCGGCGTCATCCAGAGGTTGTAGTTGCGGTAGCAGAAAAAGACAGGGCGCATCAGGCCGGGGTACCGGGCCTCCACGGCGGAGGTGAACCCCGCTGCAAAGCGGAAGTTTTCCTCCCAGTTGGGGACCCCTACCGTTCCGTCGTCACAGGGGGCGATGACCATCAGCTGGGCCGCCTTATAGCCGCCCACCTCCTGGACCACCTTTATGGTGGAGCCATCGTCATAAAGAACGGCGTCCCGGTGGACATCAATGGCCACCTTGATGGAGGGATACTGATCCAGATACCCCTGGATGGTGGCGGCGCTGCGGTCGTAGGCCCCGTTGTAGGCGGGGTAGTCGTGCTGGGTGGTGTCATGGATCACCCCAATACCCAGCTTTTCCAGTTCCCGGGCCAGCTCCTCCCCTACAGCTGCCATGTTGGCAGTATTGTCCTGGCTGCGCCAATTATTCCGGCTGTCGTAAATCTCCCGGTCCCAGTCCTCATAGCTTTCGGTGGTATGGGTGTGGTAGATCAGGACCTGGGGCTCCTTCCCCTTGGTCAGGGTGACAGAGGCAGGGGTTTCCAGCACCTGGTCGATTTCCAGAAGGTCCAGCTTGGTATAGTTGCGGATCCAGCCGGAACGGTAGCGGCAGAAGGCGGGGTTATCGGTCTCCCCGGTCATATTCACCGAAAGGAGGGGGGCCTGGTACTGCTCCGGTATTTCGGGGGGCTCCTCCTTTGGTTCGGGCGGGGGAAGGATCTCCCCGGGCGGGGAATCGGGAAGGGATACCGGTTCCTCCTCCGCCGGAGACTGGGAGGGGAGAGACGGGGGGAGCTCTCCCGGGCGAAAGACCTCTGGGGCAGAGGAGTCCGGAGAGGAGGGGGCGGGGGGCTGCTCCGGCAGCTCGGGGGCATACCGCTGCCGGAGGGTCTCCAGGGCGCCGCCGGGCATCGAGAAGGCGGCGGAAAGAAGGGTGGCTCGTCCCAGAACGGCGTCAATGACGGGGGCCGCCGAAGGATACACGGCAAGAAAGAGCCCCGCCCCAAGGAGCGCGGCCAATCCCCGCCGCCACTGTTTCCCGTCCAGCCACAAACCTTTCACTACGCCGCCCTCCCGTAAAACTAGACTGATGCTATATATATGCGGGACGGGCAAGCGGTAGCACCGCGGCGGGGGGTGTAGGCTTGTGCCTGGAACTGATCTCACTATATTGGCCTTTACTTGCTCTGCCGGCTTTATTCTTTATTTCGGTGTAAAAAAACACCGATGACCGCGCCGGTCAGGATAACCGGTGCTGCCCGGACAAGCAGCCATTCAAGGGAGTGGAATGCCACTCCAAGAACAGCGGTTTCGGGGTCGCTATAATCCCACCCCAGGTAGGGGCTTTCTAATTCCAACAGGATCACAAGGGCGATCACTATGACCACACATAACAAAATAAGGGACCAATGAAGTAATTTTCTTCTTGTTGCTTTCCTTTGCGCCAGCTGCAGGTTGATCACCTCCAATTTTTCGGAGATGGCTTTTAACGTATCCGCCTCTGTTTCCATAACGGTTTCTCCCAGCAGCGTGCTTACAGGTGTTTCCAGTACCTCCGATAAGGCGATCAGCAGATCGGAATCGGGGACCGACCGTCCCTGCTCCCATTTGGAAACGGTCTGCCGCACGATGTTCAGCCTGGCGGCAAGCTCCTGCTGTGAAAGTCCCTTTGATTTTCTGATGGCCTTTATATTCTCGTTGAGCATTCTGGGTGGCCTCCTTTCGGTTTTCACCATTATTGTAGGCAAAGCTGCCCGTTGCCGCAAGCAACGCATATTAACATTTTCCAAAACAGCATATTTTTCTTTGTGTGAAAGAAAGGCAAAAGCCCGGAGCTGCGTTTCGCTCCGGGCTTTTGCCGGCGGTTGGTTATTTATCCTTATCTTTGTCCTTGTCCCGGTCGAAGGCCTCCCGGAGCTTTTCGAAAAAGCTTTGGCGCTTGTTATAATTCTTATCGCTCAGGCTGGCCTCGAACTCCCGGAGCTTTTCCTTCTGGCTGCGGCTGAGGCCGCGGGGGACCTCGATGCTGACCCGGACATACTGGTCCCCCCGGTTGTGGCCGGTATTGGGGTTAACGACGCCCTTGTCCCGCAGGCGGAAAACGGTGCCGTTCTGGGTCCCCTCGGGGACGGTATACTTCACCTTACCGTCCACGGTGGGGACAACGATCTCGTCCCCCAGGACTGCCTGGGTATAGGTGAGGGGGATATCGCACCAGATATTCTGACCGTCCCGCTCGAAGATGGGGTCGGGACGGACGGTAACGGTCACCTGGAGGTCCCCGGCGGGGCCGCCGTTGGTGCCGTGGTCCCCCTCCCCCCGGATGATGAAGGTCTGGCCATCATCGATCCCGGCGGGGACATTGACGGTGAACTTGCGGGTGACCCGTACACGGCCCTTGCCGCCGCACTTCTGGCAGGGGTTTTTGATGACCTTGCCGGAACCGCCGCAGCGGGAGCAGGGCTGGCGCACCTGCATCATCCCCAGGATGCTTTGCTTACGGACGGTGACATAGCCGGTTCCGCCGCAATCGGGGCAGGTTTCGGGGTGGCTTCCCTCGGCGGCGCCGGTACCGGAGCAGGCGGCGCAGCTTTCCAGGCGCTGGTAGGTGATCTCCTTCTTGCAGCCCTTTACTGCCTCCATAAAGGCGAGGGGCAGGGTATAGCCCTGGCTGCTGCCCCGGGTGGGGCCATTGGGGTTTCTGGTTCGTGTAGAGCCACCGAAGCCAGCGGCACCGAAGATATCCCCCAGGTCCTCGAAGATATCGCTAAAGCCGCCGAAGCCACCGCCATAGCCACCGGGGCCGGCGCCGTAATTGGGGTCCACACCGGCGTGGCCGAACTGATCATAGCGGGCACGTTTTTCCTTATCGGAGAGGACCTCATAGGCCTCATTGATCTCTTTAAAATGGGCTTCGGCGTCTTTATCATCGGGGTGGAGGTCGGGGTGGTACTGTTTTGCCAATTTTCGGTAGGCTTTTTTAAGTTCATCGTCGCTGACACCGCGCTGGACGCCCAGCACGTCATAGTAATCGCGTTTTTGTTCCGGCAAATTCCATCACCTCTATCAATATGGTAGGTTGTAAGTAAAGAGCAGTTAGGAGCGCAGGACTGGGGGCAGGCGCCAAGACAAGTACCGGCTAGCCTTTCTGTCACCGGACATCAGTCCGGTCCGGGTCCAGGGCGGACAGCGCCTGGTCGACCGCCGCAGCGGGCGAAATACTCCGGCTAGAGGCAGCATCCTTCGATTAAGGCCGCGGCTAAAAACCTGGCGCTATAGAAAGAATGGCAGAGCTGTCCTTTCTTTTTGCATCTGTGCGAAGTGACAAGCCGCGGCCGGAACGAGACTGGCCGTTACCCAGCCGCGGGGAGCGCCAGGCGCTTTCGGTTTTGCTTGTCTGCCCTTCAAGACAGGCCCGCAGGGCCGCTTCTTGAATGTACTGCCTTACGGTCCTGGGTGCGGCGTTTTAATTTGTGATAGTCTCGTTTTCTTTTGACTGCCACGCGATGGTCTGCCCCTTCGCAGTCCTGTCTCGTTCTAAAGGCCAATTGCCTCGTTTCGCCTCCCCGGCGAGGGGTCACTTTCTGTTGCGACAGAAAGTAACCAAAGAGCGCCCAGGGGTTAGGCGCGCGGACCTTCTGCGGAA
>JAAWEO010000101.1 GCA_022794295.1 Angelakisella sp.
TTTTGCGGCCGGAGGCTCGTTGGCCGGATAAGGTGCTTTTTTCTGCGGAAAAAAGCGGAGCCGCTTCGCGGCAAGCGCCGCCGGGCGGCGAGGGGATGGAGGAACGGCTTTGGTGCCTCCGGCGGAGCCCTTCGGGCTAAGGCCTGCGGGCCAGGGGTTTGGGGTTAGGGGAGCTTTGGGCAGAAAAGCCCATTGGGCCTTTTGGGGAAGGTCCAATGGGCTTTTTTGGGGCGGTGTGGCGGCTTGTGGGTCGTTTTGACTGATGGGGTTACCGGGTGAGCTCTGCTGCGGCTTGCTTCAGGGCTTCGGTGCGGTCGGTTTTTTCCCAGGCCACGTCCAGGTCGGTGCGGCCCATGTGGCCGTAGGCGGCCAGCTTGCGGTAGATGGGGCGGCGAAGATCCAGGGTCCGGATGAGGGCGGAGGGGCGCAGGTCAAAGACCTTCTCCACGGCCTTTTCCAGGATCTCGTCAGAGACGGTACCGGTCCCGTAGGTATCCACGCAGACGGAAACCGGCCGGGCAACGCCAATGGCGTAGGCGAGCTGGATCAGGCAGCGACTGCAGAGGCCTGCGGCCACCAGGTTCTTCGCCACCCAGCGGGCGGCATAGGCCGCGCTCCGGTCCACCTTGGTGGGGTCCTTTCCGGAAAAGGCGCCGCCGCCGTGGCTTCCCCAGCCGCCGTAGGTGTCCACAATGATCTTCCGCCCGGTAAGCCCGCTGTCCCCGTGGGGACCGCCGACTACAAAGCGGCCGGTGGGGTTAATGAGATACTGGCAGTTTTTCCGCAGCTCCGCTGGGATCACTGGGTCGATCACCTGCTTTTTGATGTCCTCGTGGATCTGCTCCTGGGAGACCTCCTCCCCGTGCTGGGTGCTGACCACAATGGTGGTGATCTCCTTGGGCTGGCCATCCTCGTACCGCACGGTTACCTGGGTTTTGCCATCGGGGCGCAGGTAGGGCAGGGTGCCCTCCTTGCGGACCTTGGTGAGCTGGCGGGCCAGGCGGTGGGCAAAGGCGATGGTCATGGGCATCAGCTCCGGGGTCTCGTTGCAGGCGTAGCCGAACATCATCCCCTGGTCCCCCGCCCCGTTCTGGTCCTCGGCCTCCCCGGCCTTGACCTCGGCGGAGTTATCCACCCCCAGGGCGATATCCGGGGACTGCTCGTGGATGGAGGTGAGCACCCCGCAGGTGGCGCCGTCAAAGCCGTAGGCGGCATTGTCATAGCCGATGTCCAGGACGATTTCCCGCACCAGCTTCTGAACATCCACATAGCAGCTGGTGGTCACCTCCCCGATGACCTGGACCAGGCCGGTGGTGCAGCTGGTCTCGCAGGCCACCCGGCCCATGGGGTCCTTTTCCAGAATGGCATCCAGAATGCCATCGGAGATCTGGTCGCAGATCTTGTCGGGATGTCCCTCGGTGACCGATTCGCTGGTAAAGTAGTAGTTGCGCATGGTAGTTCCTCCTTTTTCTGTCCGGGCAGTAAAAACACCCGGAAAACATTCCGGGTGTGTCAAAATCTCATCTCCCGGATCTCTCCGCAGGACTTGGCACCTTGCCGGTTGGCAGGTTGCCGGGCTTCGCAGGGCCTGTTCCCTCCACCACTCTTGATAAGAGATATTCTGTTGTACTTCTTATTTTAGCTTGCTTTTGTGGGATTGTCAACCCTCCGGCCCACAGTATTTTCCCGGATGAAGGAGGACAGGCGCTTGTAGAGAAGGAAGGTGATCATGGAAAGAATGAGCCCCTTCATCAGGTTAAAGGGCACCACCCCGAAGATGACATAAGTATCGATGCTGCCCACCAGGGGATTGACGCTGGCGCAAGCGGAGAGAATGGCCTCAATGGGCATTACCTTGGCAAAGAAGGGAATCAGCATGTACTTGTTGGTAAAGCAGCTGACAACGGTCATTGCCGCCGTGCCGCAGGCCATCCCCAGAACGGCGCCCTTTTTGGTGTGGTGCTTGCGGTAGACCAGGGATGCCGCCACACAAAAGGCGGAGGTCATTAAGAAGTCCCCCAGCTCCCCGACGCATCCGGTGGAGGTGGAAAAGGCGTGGATGATGTCCTTTACCATGGTGATAAGGACCGCCGAGACCGGCCCGAACATAAAGGCGGCCAGAAGGCTTACCGCGCCGCTGAGATCCACCTTTAGGAAGGGGGGCATAAAGGGCAGGGGAAACTCGAAGTACATCACGACGGTGGCAATGGCGGCAAACATGGCGCTGTAGGTGATCTTTTTGGTGCGGCTAAGGGTGCTGGACATGGTGATCCCTCCAAAAAATAATTTTTTGGTTTGCCGGGGAAAAAGAAGAGCCCTCCGCGCAAATTTTGCACAGAGGGCGTTGCCGGCTGATTTCGGGGATATCCCCCAAAATTCGGCTTCCGTTTCTTCCATCCAGACTATACTGTCGGTACCGGATTCACACCGGTTCAGCGTAAAACGCTCGCGGAACTTGTGGTCCCAGGGGACCCATCACCGCCGGTGGGGAATTTCGCCCCGCCCTGAAACAAAACCATCTATAGTATAGCACAGGGAGAAGAATTGTCAAGACCTGCCCGGTTTATTTTGCAGGCCCCCCAATACAGGAAAAAGCATCACCCTCCGCCGCCGGGGCGAAGGGTGGTGCTTTTCTGCTTTCCCCGCCTCCAATGCCGGCGGGGGAGCGGCAGAGGGGAGGGTTATTTCATCTGGAAGGACTGGCAGTCGGTGCACTGGTCCATGGTGGGGTTCGCCTCGTGGGTGCCCACCTGGATGTGATCCAGGCTGCAATAATTGGCGTTGTCACAGTGGTTGCGGCAGTTGGTGACGGTGCAGGCGATGGCCTTGTTGGCGTGGTTGCAGTTGCAGCTCATAAGAAAGATCCTCCTGTTTTGGGGTGTTGTTTTTGGAAGGTAAGCGGGCGGCGAAATGGCTTCTCTGCCGCCCGCTGGTGTTATTGTAGCCCCGGCCTGTGAAAAGATACAGGGGGAAAGCTGGCAGTCTGTCCGGGTTTTTCCGGGAATTTTTATTTTTTGCGGCGACTGCGAAAAAAGACAATGACCGTTGCCGTAGCCAGGACCGCTGTAATGGCCCACAGGGGGAACGTTTCCGCCGGGAGGCCCAGGATATACGGCCCGGAAACCAGGATGCTGGTGGGGCCGTCCGCCCCGCCGATGATCTGCTCCGGGAAGCGGCGGCTCCCGGCGAAGATGGTGAAAGCAACGGAGAAGGAGAGGGACAGCAGGGTGAGGGCAGGCAGCACCACCAGTCCGATCCTCCTGGGGCGGGGGACCTGTTCCGGGGCAGGAGCCGGGTCCGATTCCGGCGCGGCGGCTTCCTCCCCGGTGACCAGGGTATCCAGGGAAACCCCAAAGACCCCGCAGAGGGCCAAGAGGTTGGCGGTGCTGGGCCGGGACTGGCCGCTTTCCCATTTGGTCACAGCCTGACGGGAGACCTCCAGCTGGGCGGCCAGGGCCTCCTGGGACAAGCCTTTTTCCAAGCGCAGGGTACGGATGCGGGTCTCAAGTTCCATGTTGCTGTTCCTCCTTGCGGGTGATAGCTTTATCATACTCCAAAAGGATGGCTGCGTCTACCAACTATCCGGCAACTATGGGTTGCGGCAGGAAAAACAAGTCAAATAGAACGGCTTTTGCCCTTCAGAAAGGCGCCAGCGGAATAAGCGGCCAGCAGCACCAGCCACAACCCCCAAAACGAAAGAGCGATGGATATGGAGGTCCCGCCGTGGAATAACTGATGGGAGGCTTTTGTCAGCGTGGAGGGCCACAGGAGGGGAAACGCAAGGAGCAGCAGAAGTGGCGAAAGAAATCCGGCGATCTCTAGGTTCCCCACAAGGAACAGCATACCCACAACGATGATGGAATACAGGGCGATCCCCCAAAGCCATTTCTTTCCCCACCCCCAGCCGTGAAAGCCATTCCAAAAGGAGAGTGCCAGCAGAACAGCAAACAGCATCCAACCGGCAGGGCGGAGCCCGGGATTTTCCGCAATTAAAAAGGCGGAAAGAGGCGGCAGCCAGAAGAACCAGATCCGCTGGATGGACCTTGCGTCCTTTTGGGACAGGCCGAAGATCAGCAGGCAGATGGATTTTATGACTTTCATAGGCTTCCCCCTTTCATTGGGCCCATGGCAGCATACAGGATATAAAAAATTAAGATGGATGAACAAGCAAAAAGCATCCCCCGGCCAGATGACCGGAGGATGTTTTTATTGGTTTAGCAGCTGCTTGTCAGGACGCGAAGCGCCTGGGCAGGGTCCGCCAGCGGCTTTGCCGCTTACAGCTGGGGGCCCGCAGGCACCAGGGCCTTACCGGCGGGATTGCCCTCGTACTTGTGGAAGTTCTTGATGAACCGCTGGGCCAGATCCTTGGCCTTCTCCTCCCACTGGGCGGCGTCGGCGTAGGTGTCCCGGGGATCCAGAATGGCGGGATCCACGCCGGGCAGGGCGGTGGGGACCTCAAAGTTGAAGTAGGGGATCTTCTTGGTGGGGGCGTCCAGAATGGCCCCGGACAGGATGGCGTCAATGATGCCGCGGGTGTCCTTGATGGAGATGCGTTTGCCGGTGCCGTTCCAGCCGGTGTTCACCAGGTAGGCCTTGGCGCCGCTCAGCTGCATCCGCTTGACCAGCTCCTCGGCGTACTTGGTGGGATGCAGCTCCAGGAAGGCCTGGCCGAAGCAGGCGGAGAAGGTGGGAGTGGGCTCGGTGATGCCCCGCTCGGTGCCGGCCAGTTTGGCGGTGAAGCCGGAGAGGAAGTAGTACTGGGTCTGCTCCGGGGTCAGGACAGAGACGGGAGGCAGCACGCCAAAGGCGTCGGCGGACAGGAAGATGACGTTCTTGGCGGCGGGGGCAGCGGAAACGGGCCGCACGATCTTTTCGATGTGGTCAATGGGGTAGGAAACACGGGTGTTCTCGGTGACGCTCTTGTCGGTGAAGTCGATGTGGCCCTCGGCATCCAGGGTGACGTTCTCCAGCAGGGCGTTGCGCTTGATGGCGCCATAGATGTCGGGCTCGGATTCCTTATCCAGGTTGATGACCTTGGCGTAGCAGCCGCCCTCAAAGTTAAAGACGCCGTTGTCGTCCCAGCCGTGCTCGTCGTCACCGATGAGGAGACGCTTGGGATCGGTGGAAAGGGTGGTCTTGCCGGTGCCGGAAAGGCCGAAGAAGATGGCGGTGTTCTCCCCGTTCATATCGGTGTTGGCGGAGCAGTGCATGGAGGCAATGCCCCGGAGGGGGAGGTAGTAGTTCATCATGGAGAACATACCCTTCTTCATCTCGCCGCCGTACCAGGTGTTGACGATAACCTGCTCCCGGCTGGTGATGTTGAACATGGCCGCGGTCTCGGAGTTGAGGCCCAGCTCCTGGTAGTTTTCCACCTTGGCCTTGGAGGCGTTGTAGACCACAAAGTCGGGCTCAAAGTCCTCCAGCTCCGCCTCGGTGGGACGGATGAACATATTCTTTACGAAATGGGCCTGCCAGGCCACCTCCATGATGAAGCGGATGGCCATGCGGGTGTCGGCGTTGGTGCCGCAGAAGGCATCCACCACAAAGAGCCGCTTGCCGGAAAGCTCCTTGATGGCAATGTCCTTCACCACACGCCAGGTCTCCTCGCTGGCGGGGTGGTTGTCGTTTTTGTACTCGTCAGTGGTCCACCAGACGGTGTCCTTGGAGTTTTCGTCCATGACGATGAACTTATCCTTGGGGGAGCGGCCGGTGTAAATGCCGGTCATTACGTTAACGGCACCCAGCTCGCTGAGCTGGCCTCTCTCGAAGCCGGTCAGGTCCTCCTTCAGCTCCTCCTCAAAGAGCAGCTCGTAAGAGGGGTTGTACACGATCTCGGTGGTACCGGTAATGCCATACTTGGTCAAATCGATCTTTCGCATAGGTCCTCCATCCTTTCCTAATAATTTGGCAGTTTCTGGCAAATTCTTCCGCTTTTGTTCATTTGCCGAAATCAAATCTATTATAGTACATATCTTCCAAAAAGGGAATAGATAATTTGTTAAAAAAACGGCGATATCCAAAAGATTTTTTATCCTTCCCGCGACAGTTGCAAAAGGGGGAAAATCATATTATGATAAAAGGCATCAAACCCGCAGGAATAAAGGAGTTTATTATGAAGCTGCTTGCCATTGAATCCACCTGTGACGAAACCGCTGCTGCCGTGGTGGAGGACGGGCGGAGGGTGCTTTCCTCCGTTATCAACAGCCAGGTGCAGGAGCACCAGGTCTACGGCGGTGTGGTGCCGGAGATCGCCAGCCGCCGCCACACCGAGCATATTACAGAGGTGGTCCGGCTGGCCCTGGAGGAGGCCGGCCTTTCCCTGGCAGAGGCGGACGGGATCGCAGTGACCGCCGCCCCGGGGCTGATCGGGGCGGTGCTGGTGGGGGTAAACTTCGCCAAGGGGCTGGCTTTGGGGGCGGGGAAGCCCCTTGTTCCGGTGCACCATATCCGGGGACATGTGGCGGCCAACTACCTGACCCACCCCCGGCTGGAGCCCCCCTTCCTCTGCCTGATCGTCTCCGGGGGGCACAGCCATATCGCCCGGGTGGAGGACTACACCACCTACCGCATTTTGGGGCGGACCCAGGACGACGCCGCCGGGGAGGCCTTTGACAAGGCGGCCCGGAGCGTGGGGCTCCCCTACCCCGGGGGGGTGGCCCTGGACCGGATCAGCCGCCAGGGGGACCCGGAGCGGTACCCTTTGCCCACCCCGCACACAGCGGGGAAGTACGACTTCAGCTTTTCGGGGCTGAAAACTGCGGTGATCAACCTGGCCCACAATGCCAGCCAAAAGGGGGAAGCCCTCTCCCCGGAGGACCTGGCCGCCAGCTTCTGCCGCAAGGTAAGCGATATTTTGTGGGACAAGCTGGAGGCCGCCGCCCGGGACACCGGGGCACAGCGCATCGCCCTTGCCGGGGGGGTGAGCGCCAACAGCTGGCTGCGGGCCAGGGCAGAGAGGGGCTGCCGGGAAAACGGCTGGGAGCTGTTTCTGCCGGAGCTCTCCCTCTGTGGGGATAACGCCGCCATGATCGGCTCCCAGGGGTACTATGAATACCTGGCAGGCCATACTGCGGGAATGGACTTAAACGGAAGGCCTTATATGGAGCTGGGGGATGAATTCTAACGAAACGCCAGCCACTGTTGTTACAGTATTCTTGACCGAAGAGCTCGCCCAAGCTTGAAGCACCCTGACGTTAAGAACGCGCCCAAGACCCCAGGCACAACCTTCCGCCCCGCACGATCCCCCGTAGGGTCTAAAGTTTAGGGCCGCCCTTTTCAAAGGGCGGCAGGTCCAGGGCGGCGCCCTGGTCGCCCGTCGCAACGGGCGAAATTCCCCCGTTCCTTACCGGAGGGCGCATTTCTGCCGCCGCAGCGGCGTCTCGGAGCGCAACTGCCCCGAAGGGGCAGCTCTTAGCGCGGAGAGGCTTTGC
>JAAWEO010000102.1 GCA_022794295.1 Angelakisella sp.
GTCCAAACGCCGTGGATGGTCACGTCATTGGCGGGCATGGTAAAGTCTTGTTTGTCCCAGCCGGTAAAGACATAGGTCACACCGTCGATCACAAGCTCCTTGCCGTTCAGGTAGGTGGTGTCCACGGTGACGGGGGTGTCCTCGGGGCAGGTCATGCCAAGGGGCAGATTAGGGCTCTTGCCCTCGGGCAGGCCTTCCCAGGTATAGGTCACATGGTACTTTACCGTAACAGGCTCAACAACGGTAATGGTCTCCGTGCTGTCCTTGGTCCCTTCCTTCAGGTGGACAGTGGCAGTGTTGTCGATCTTGCCGGTGGTGTTGGCCGTGACCCAAACAAGCAGATTCCGGGAGCCTCTTGCGGTGATGGTTACATTTTCCCAGGTGACAGTACGGGTGTCCGGGTCATAGACGCCGCCATCGTTTTCGCTGACCTTAACAAAGTCCAGTCCCTCGGGCAGGGTATCGGTGACCGTTACGGTGGTGTCCCAGAAGGGATGGGTGTTAGACACCTTGATGGTGTATTTGATTTCCTCGCCCAGGGTATACTCGTCTTTTGCAGCGGTCTTTTCGATCTCCATATTTTCATGGGGGAACGGTACCCAAACGGCATAGAAAGTGGTATCTTCAACCAGTGTCATACAATCGCCGGCTTCCCAGTCAGCATCGTCTATAGTTTTGTCCGCAGTCCAGCCTTTGAACGCCTCCCCGGGCCACTTGCTATCGCAGCCGATAAGCTCGACATCAGTTCCCACAGGGTAGGAATCTGGACCTTTGTATATTTCCCCGTGGTCCACATAGGTCAGGGTGACTTGCTTTTCCTCACCAACGCTTTCTGGGGTGTTGAAATAGTAATAGGCAGATGCGCTGGAACTGGGCAGCATTGCAGAGTTGCCTTCCTGCTTATCACTAGAACCTACACCCGCCCACATAACATAATCGGACTTTGCTGCACCAACCCAAAGGTCACTTGCCGCGGGGAGAAAGAAATCGCCATACAGATCTCCCCAGGCCTTCACCTTGATCGTTGTACCGCGGACATCAGTGACCTCATAGCCGTTAACCCTTTGCCCTTTTTTCACCTTTGGGGCGGTGATGCGGCTGCCATAACTGTTTGTGGAAACCGGGACAAGTGTAATGATATGCCATTTGGCCGCCAGCGTCTGGGCACCAGCGTTCATGTCCTCCCGGTAAGCCTGGACACTGGCCCAGGCCTCTGCAACCGCTTCCTGGTCCTCCGGGGACAGGCGGTTGTAAATGGCCTCGATCTCGTCCAGGACAGCCAGGGTGGTGTCCAGGTCTTCCGCGCCGCCCATGGCGCCGCAGGCCTCCATGAATTCCTCCACGGTGGCGTACTCGGGTGCAGGCACAACGGGGACTGCCGGCTGGACAGGGGCAGGGACTTCACCCTCAACGGGGGTTTCACTCTCGGCAGGGGTCTCGCCCTCGGCAGGGGTCTCGCCCTCGGCAGGGGTCTCGCCCTCGGCAGGGGTCTCGCCCTCGACAGGGGTCTCGTCCTCGACGGGGGCTTCGCCCTCGGCAGGGGTCTCGCCCTCGACGGGGGCTTCGTCCTCGGCAGGGGTCTCGTCCTCGACGGGGGCTTCATCCTCGACAGGGGTCTCGTCCTCGACGAGGGCTTCATCCTCGACAGGGGTCTCGTCCTCGACGGGGGCTTCATCCTCGACAGGGGTCTCGCTCTCAACGGGGTCTTCGTCCCCGGCAGGGGTCTCGTCCTCGACGGGGGTCTCGTCCCCGGCAGGGGCTTCGCTTTCCACAGCGGTGGTATCGGGCGCGGCAGTTACATCCAGGGTATCCGCAAAGGCGGTTACCTGGAGCATGCTGACGCACAGGGTCACCGTCAGGAGCATCGCCAGTGTGCGCTTAAATAAATGTTTCATGATTTTCTCCTTATCTTTGCAGTGTTGCGCGGACGCAAAGAATCCGGTAACCGAACGAGCATAGCGGGGGACCGCCGTAGCCTCTGGTTTTGCGTCCCGGCGTTTCCGCCGGTTTGCCGGATCGCAGCCGAACGAGCATAGCGCGTGGTGCGCGGTAGCCTCTGGCTTTGCGTCCCATTGTTTCCAATGGTTTGCCATCGCCCGCTATTGCCGTCCCGCCCTCACCGGCGCGTGGGGGCGGGGGCACGGCCAGGGCGGCCCTTCCTGCTTCATGGTGCCTTCTCCTTTCCCTGTAGGTTTCTGCGCGCTTCTATGAATTCAGCCCTGGGCGGCCGTGTTCCCCGCGGCGGGTCCCTGGGCGAATTCCCGTAAAAATTTGTCGTGGAGGTTTTCCTCGGCGTACTTCCGGGCCTTTACGGCGTCCTCGAACAGGTCGTAGCTGCCCAGGTAGTACCGCTTTCCCTTAAAGCAGATGGTGGCCCGCCACCGCTGCTTGCTGGGGAGCCAGTCCACCCCCGGCACGCCGCTGGTGTTGTTTTTGCGCACTGTTTTGGCCTTCAGCATCTCCACACAGGTGCCGTCCACATAGGTCAGGCCGGGCAGACCCACCCCAGGGACCGCTCCCGTTCCCAGGCACCCGCAGCTGGAGGTGTGGCCGCTGCGCAGCCGCCCGCTTTGGACCACCGTCTCCCGGCCGCAGTCACAGCGGCACCGCCAGGCAGTCCGGCTGCCAATGTTGGGCGCCGGTCCAAGTACCATCAGCTTTCCGTAACGCTGGCCTGTCAGATCCAGCTTTCGTCTGGAATGTCCCATCCTTATCTTCGCCTCCACCTTGCCCTGTGGACAGAATCTATATTCCGGGTATTGGGGTACCATCCGGTTTGAATCGCAAAGCTAATGGTGCTTTGAATTCGCCTTCATTATAACACAGATACAGAGGGGAATCAAGGGGCCTCCCCTGTCCTTTTTTCGAGATTTTCCATGACAGAAAGAGCCGCTTGCCACAACCGGATGGCGGCTCTGGGTCCCCATGCGCACTTTTTTACCCTGTACCCTATGCAGGACTTCCCGGCCCCCAGGGGGGCCCTTTCTTTTGTCCCGGAATATAGATTCTGTCCACACCCCCTATCCGGCCCCTGCCCCTAGGTCACCAGCCCCAGCCGTTCCAGCTGCCTGGCATGCTCCGTCCCGGTAGAGATTAGGTAGATGCGGGTGGTCTCAATGCTGGAATGGCCCAGCAGGTCTGCCAGCTTGGCGACATCCCGGCAGACCCGGTAGAAGGTCCGGGCAAACAGGTGCCGCAAATTGTGGGGAAAGACCTTGCTTTTTTCCACCCCTGCCCTGGCGCAGAGGGCTTTCATCTCCGCCCAAATCTGCCGTCGGCTCAAGCTTTTTCCGCTTCTGGTGAGGAAGATCTCACCAGAGGCGATTTTTTGTTTTTTCACATATTTTTTCAGCTTCCGGCAGAGCTTTCCCGGTATCAGTATCGTTCTGACCTTTCCTTTAAGTGATATTTCTGTCCTTCCATTACGCACAGATTCTGCTGTTATGTATTTTATTTCACTTACTCTGATTCCCGTGGCGCAGATGGTCTCAATGAGTAGAGCCAGCCGCTCCCGGCCCAGGGCCCCGGCGGTCTCCAGCAGGCGGGTGTACTCCTCCCGGGTCAGCTCCCGCTGGGTGCTGCAAAACAGCCGCCGCTGGATCTTCAGGTACCGCACCCGGCAGTCCTCCCAGCCCAAAAAGGCAAAGAACCGGTTCAGGGCGGACAGCTTGCCGTTCACCGTCCCCGGCTGGTAGCAGCCGGAAAGGCGCTCCTTCCACCGCCCCGCCTGCTCCTTGGTAACCGCCTGGTCCCCCAGCCAGGCGGCAAAGGCCCGCACCTCCCGCAGGTACTTCTCGATGGTGGCGGGCTCCCGTTCCTCCTCCCGGAGCCATTGGCAAAAGGCCGCAAGGTGGCTGCTGCTGATCCTTCGTTCCATGATGTGATCCTCTCTTTTTTGGAAAAATAATGTCATTATTTTACCGTGCTTCGGGGGATGTTGTCATCCGGAGGGCACAAACTTTTTCGTTATTTTTCGCCAGAGAGACAAAAACGCCCCCTTGGGGGGCAGAAAAAGGGCCGCCGGTGCCGGTCTGCCTTGACAGAGGGGGCGGGCCCATGGTATCATAAAATCAAGAAAGATTCCTACTATTGATTCTTCCTGCCCCGAGGTGATGCAGCATGAACTATTCCAAGCAGCGGGAGCTGATCCTGCGCACGGTAAAGGAAAATCCCATCCACCCTACCGCCGATGCCGTATATGAACAGGTCCGCCGGGAAAACCCGAAAATTAGCCTGGGCACCGTTTACCGGAACCTGAATTTTCTTTCCGAAATGGGAATACTAAAAAAGATCTCTATGCCTGTGGGGAGCGACCGCTTTGACGGGCGGCTGGACGAGCACTACCACATGACCTGCACCCGGTGCGGCCGGGTCTTTGATGTGGAGTGCGCCGCCCTGGAGGACCTGGACCGCCAGATTATGGAAAGCCAGGGCTTCCAGGTGCAGCAGCGCCACCTGCTGCTCACCGGCCTCTGCAAGGAGTGCCGGGAGGCCGCCGTCTGAATCCTGCCCGGCCTTCCCACCGGCGGAGAAAAACTGCCGGAAAGAAGGAAGGAATACCATGGAACTGAAGGGCTCCAGAACCGAAGCGAACCTGACCGCCGCCTTTGCGGGGGAATCCCAGGCCAGGAACAAGTACACCTACTACGCCGTAAAGGCCCGGGAGGAGGGCTACCGCCAAATCGCCCAGCTGTTTACCGAAACCGCCAACAACGAGCTGGCCCACGCCGCCATCTGGTTCCGGCTCCTCCACGGGGGCGAGGTACCGGGTACCGCGGTGAACCTGGCGGACGCCGCCGCCGGGGAGCTGTACGAGTGGACCGAGATGTACAGGAAATTCGCCCAGGAGGCCCGGGAGGAGGGCTTTACCGAGATCGCCCGCCTGTTCGAGGGGGTAGCCTCCATCGAAAAGACCCACGAGGCCCGGTTTAACGCCACCCTGAAGGAGGTAACGGACAAGACCGTTTTCCAAAAGGGCTCCAAGGTGGTGTGGCAGTGCGGCAACTGCGGCTTCCTCTACGAGGGGGAGAGCGCCCCCCAGAAGTGCCCGATTTGCTCCCACCCCCAGGCCTATTTCTCGGTACAGACCCAGGCATAAAAAATGCCGCCCCGTGTGTTTTTCCCAGAAGGACCACACGGAGCGGTTTTTTTATTGCTTTTGTTCCGGATTATTGTGCTTGGCAAAGAAGGCGTCGATCTCCTTCTTTATGGCGTCGGGCTTGGAGGTCTTGATCAGATACCCCGAGGGCTTCAGGGGCATTACCTTGATCATGCTCTCCGGGTCCCGTCGGCCGGTAAGGAAGATCACCGGGGTGTCGGCAAAGGACTCGTCCGACCGGAGCATCTCCAGGGTCTGGCGGCCATCGCAAATCGGCATTTCGTAGTCCAGCAGCACCAGGTCCGGGGGGTTCAGGGTGATGGCGCGAATGGCGGCGATGCCGGAATCGGCGGTGAAAACGGAGTAGTCCTTTTCCAGCAGGCGGATCATTCCCTGGCGGATGGTAGCGGAATCGTCCACCACCAGCACCTTGGGACGGGGATGCTCCTTGGCCCGCTCCTCCTTTTCTTTGCGGTGGCTGAGGTATTTTTCCACCTCGGCGGCGGCGTTTTCTATCCCGATGGGGGTGCCGATGCCCTTCTCCAGCAAATGGGGGGCAATGGCGCAGTAAGAGAAGTACCCTGCCCCGGTATCCAGCAGCAGGCTGATCTGGAGCTTTTCCTTCTCCAGAAGGGTGCGGAATTCCCGGTAGGAGAGGAGGTCCTCCTCCTCCAGGCGGTAATGCTCCAGAGAGGGGAAGCACTCCATCACCCGGCCCACAAACTGGCGGGCGGTGTACCGGGTGGCATGGATCAGCATATCATCCAGCTTGTTGGTTTGGATCCCCAGGATCTTCCCCACGGTGTTGATCAGCAGACGCTCCTCGAACACCAGGAGGACCTCTAGCTTTTCCTCCTCCTCGGGGATGCCGTAGACCAGGCGGTAATAGACCCCGTTGCCGAATTTTTCCCCGCCGTAGACATCGCTGACCAGGTGGGATTCCAGGTGGAACATATCAAAAATCAGCTGGACGATGACCTTCTTCATGGCCTCCTGCTCCTCCCCGGGGAGCAGGTCCTCCCACCGGCGGGTATGCTTGCCGGTAATAGAAAAGTCCTCGGTAAGGGTATGGCCGATCAGCCACCCGGCGCAGACCCCCAGGAAGTGGTCCACCGCCTCCTGGGAATAGCCGTTTTTCTCCAGCTCCTTTTCCAGGGTGGGCAGGGTGTTATCCCGGAAGCTCTGATGGATCTGCCGGTGCTGGGGCAGGCCCTCATACTGGATGGAAGCCATATAGGCTTCTTCGTCCGAAAAGTGGGTCATGGCGTGGGTCCGGAAGAATTTGATCCCCTCCTGGCAGGCCCACTGGCTGTCCTTTCCCTCTGCCTTTAGGGCAAACAGCTTGTTAATGATACTAAAGAGCCTTTTGTGGTCCCGGTCGATGCTTTCCACACCGATATTAAATTCTTCCCGCCACTCAAATTGTTCGTCCATACTAAAAAACCTCCTCTTAGAAAAAATCCCATGAAGGGGCAATGTGATACTATTTTAATATTGCGGCACACCAGAGCTATGGGGGCAGGGGGCAAGACAGCGCAACAAATCCCTCATAATCAGACAAAACTTTTATCCTTTATGAGGGGGACAACATCATTATACATAATATGGAAGTAAAAATCAAGAAAGATTCTCATTTTCTACAGAAAATATTTTGCGGGTTAGCACCCGCTGGCAGACCCTACCCGGCGCTGCGCGCCTTAACGGTGTGCGGGGATCTAGTGGGTGTCTGGAGTCCTAATGAGTGCAGGGCGGGGCGATTCCCCTGCCTTTGACGGACTGGGGCGGGCGAGGTTTCTGCCAGCGCAGCACCATGCCCGAAGCCCAACGCCCAGTACCGGCTAGCCCTTCTGTCACCGGACATCAGTCCGGTCCGGGTCCAGGGCGGACAGCGCCTGGTCGTCCGCCGCGGCGGGCGAAACTCCCCGAAATAAGGCAGCAGCTTTCGATATAGGCCGCGGCTAATAATATGGTGCTAAAAAAGGACGGAGCGTTTTCCGTCCTTTTTGCGTCTGTGCGAAGTGACAAGCCGCGGCCGGAACGAGATTGGCCTACACCTACTCGCGGGGAGCGCCAGGCGCTTTCGATTTTACTTGTCTATCCTTCAAGACAGGCCCGAAGGGCCGCTTCTTGAACGTGGCTGTCTCTCGGTTCTGGGTACAGTGTTTTGGTTTGTAATAGTGTCGTTTCTTTTGACTGCCACGCGCCAGTCAGCCCCTCCGCATTCCTGTCTCGTTCTAAAGGTCTTTTGCCTCGTTTCGCCTCCCCGGCGAGGGGTCACTTTCTGTTGCGACAGAAAGTAACCAAAGAACGCCCAGG
>JAAWEO010000103.1 GCA_022794295.1 Angelakisella sp.
TCCCACCCGTTCCCATCCCGAACACGGAAGTTAAGCTCACCTGTGCCGAAGATACTTGGCGGGAAGCTGCCTGGTAAAATAGGTCCTCGCCGGCTCCTGGAAAAGAACCGCTATCGCGGCTCTTTTCTTCTTATTTCCCTTTGTCCGCAGCTTATGAAATCATTGGACTGGACTTTGCGAAGAGAAAAAGACAGGCTTTGTTTTTGTAAGATTGCGGCAAATGGAGCAAGCTGGTATTTATTACGGTGAGGTCCCACCCGTTCCCATCCCGAACACGGAAGTTAAGCTCACCTGTGCCGAAAATACTTGGCGGGAAGCTGCCTGGTAAGATAGGTCTTTGCCAGCACAAACAGAAAGCGGTGCATGAAGAAACCTTCGTGTACCGCTTTTTACAATTATAAGGGAGACCGCACATGAAAAGCTGGAGACTGGAACCCCGCAGCGATATTTTGCAAACAACAGAACATAATACCTTTCTGGGCGGCAAACCAAAGCTTCCCCCTCATGCCCCTATCCCGCAGTGCTGGCTGTGCGGAAAGGAGCTGACCTTCTTTTTCCAAGTGGCATTTCCAGAGGGGCACAGCTGGGCGGGGAAATCCATGGCGGTTTTTTACTGCACAGATACCTGGCATGATCAGTACTGCATCCCGGAGATCCCGCCGTTTCCAGACCGGAAACAGATTGCAGCAGGCAGTGATTTTCTCTTGCAATACGAGCGAAATTTCCGGATACTGGTTTTTGATACTGCCGCAGCAGTGCCAGTCGATGGCTATCAGGAGAAGATCATTTTTTGCCCTCTTGATTTCACTCCATCTGACCAAACCAGCCGTGCCTGGGATTTTGTGATCGGCGGCAGACCGGTCTGGATCATGGGGAAAGGGGAAAAACCCGATTCTGTTGCGGGGATTAAAAAGCCATCCCTTCTTCTCCAGCTCCGGGAGAGTTTTCGGTTCCCCATCCTGCCGAAGGCCCCCAAAATGGCAGACCCTTTCTTCCCGACCAAAGCTTCCCCCTTTCCATGGTATGATCTTTTTACTGGAAACAGGGTCTACTTCTGGGGCGTGAAGGACCAGGCCCGAGAATGGGTCTATCTCTCTGTGCAAAAGTAATTGCGGCGGCTCTGGTAGGGACAGATGCTTTTTATTGGCGCAGCCAAAGGGCCGGCCGGACACAGACGTCTTCTTCCTCCACGCCAGAGGCATAATTTTCAATGTAGTCGTCAAAGTTGACGCAGCTCAACACATCAAACAACCCGTCGGGATTCCTGCTGGGGATGTGTCCTGGGCAGCGCAGCCACCAGCACCCCGCCCATAGCTGCGGGTCCTCCGGTCCGTCCGCTTCCTCCGGCGGCAGGAACCAAGCCCCCTGGCTCCTGGCGTAGGCGGTGGTCCTGGCGGTGCGGGTCATGGGATGATCGTCGGCTTCAAAGTAGTCTACCGCTTCGTCAGGGTCCAGCAGAAACAGCTTGTCCTCGGTGTCATATTGCGGATATTTCTTGTGATTCACAAGATGGGTGGTCAGAATGCGCTCCTGTTCCTCCGGAGAGAACGCTGCCCGAAGAAACTCCCCATTGAGCCATTTCCGCAAATCGCAGGTTGCCCAGGTCACCATTTGCGGGGTTTGATGATAGGGCCGGCAGTCCAGAAGATACCGGCTGATACACAGCAGACGCCCGCCCTGGTGATCCAGAACGATCCACTCAATGGGCTCCTTCTCTGCGGCATTGGGACTGGCTTGGGGGTATCTGCCAAAGACGATGATCTTGCCGGGATTTATCATAAAAAAGGGCCCTCCTCATTGTGGAAATTTCATCCCCAAAGCTGCGGACAAGCCGATTATATCATTAAGAAAAGGGCAAATCAAGTGCTTCTGCTTCGGGCAGAAGATGCCGGCCCTTTCCCTCCCTTTAGATGGTAAAAAATAATTGCAAATTTCCCGAAAAAAGTCCTTGACATTTCCTGCTTCATGCCGTATAATGATTAACGTTGACCTGACCGGAGCCCCGGTTTATAGGGAAACAAAGCGGAAACGCAGGGAAAATCCGGTAACGGAACCGTACAGGGGTATAGCTCAGTTGGTAGAGCAGCGGTCTCCAAAACCGCGTGCCGAGGGTTCGAGCCCTTCTGCCCCTGCCAAACGCCGCATTTTTGCGGTTGTTCGCTGCTATGGCTCAGTTGGCAGAGCGCGTCCTTGGTAAGGACGAGGTCGGCAGTTCGAATCTGCCTAGCAGCTCCACCAGGCAAGAGCCTGGAGCCAGAAACAGGCTCCAGGCTCTTTTATTTTTACCCACCGGGAGGAACGAATTATGGATGCCTACAAGGAAGCCCTGATCCTGCATGAGGAAAACAAGGGAAAGCTCACCATCACCAGCAAGGTCCCCATTGAAAACGCCGCCGATCTAAGCGTTGCCTACACCCCCGGTGTAGCAGCACCCTGTCTGGAGATCGCCAAGGAGCCCGCCGGAGCCTACCGGTACACCTGCAAGGGAAACCTGGTGGCGGTGGTCACAGATGGCTCTGCCGTTCTGGGCTTGGGGAATATCGGTCCCAAGGCGGCCCTGCCGGTAATGGAGGGGAAATCGGTCCTTTTCAAGCGTTTCGCCGGAGTGGATGCCGTTCCCATCTGCCTGGATACCCAGGATACCGAGGAACTGATCACCACCATAAAAAACCTGGCTCCCGCCTTTGGGGGGATCAACCTGGAGGACATTGCCGCGCCCCGGTGCTTCGAAATCGAGCGGCGGGTTCAGGAGCTGGTGGATATTCCGGTTTTTCACGATGACCAGCACGGTACCGCCATTGTCAACGCCGCTGCCCTGATCAATGCAGCCAAGGTGGTGGGCAAGCCTCTGGACAGCCTTCGGGTGGTGGTAAACGGGGCCGGGAGTGCCGGCACTGCCATTGCCAAAATGCTTCTTCGCCTGGGTGTGGGGGAGCTCACCGTCTGCGACCGCCCGGGCATTGTGAACAAGGAAAATGCCGTCAACGCCGCCCAGGCAGAGCTGATCGCCCTGACCGGCCAGGAGGAAAAGTCCGGAACCCTGGCCGATGCTCTGAAGGGGGCAGACGTGTTCGTTGGGGTCTCCGCCCCCAAGCTGGTCACCCGGGAGATGGTGGCCGCAATGGCGGACAAGGCCATTGTATTCCCCATGGCAAACCCGGAGCCGGAGATCATGCCGGACGAGGCCAAAGCAGGCGGTGCCGCTGTAGTGGGGACCGGCCGCTCCGATTTTCCCAACCAGATCAACAATGTGCTGGCCTTCCCCGGGATCTTCCGGGGTGCCCTGGATGTTCGCGCCCCGCGCATTACCCCAGAGATGATGCTGGCTGCCGCCTACGCCATTGCTGGTGCGGTACCGGAGGAGAAGCTGAGCGCCGAATATATTATCCCCAGCATCTTCGAGGAAGGGATTTCCCAGCGGGTGGCTGAGGCTGTGGGGAAAGCCTGGACGGAGGGACGTCAGTAAGAGGGGCTGTTTTGTGGATGGCTGCGCTCGTTTTTGGGCCGCCTGGGGGCGGCCTTTAGAGGGTCGCGTGGACCGGCCTTATGGGCTGGTCCATGCGAGGGGGGCTGGATTGCAAAACACCCCACTGGGGTGTATTTGCAGGGTAGCTGGGTACGGGGCGAGCAGGCTTCTCCTTTCTTTTTTTCTTTCAAAAAGAAAGGAGCAAAGAAAAATGCGCCCTCCGGTAAGGATGCGGGGGAGTTTCGCCCGTTGCGACGGGCGACCAGGGCGCTGCCCTGGACCTGCCGCCCTTTGGAAAGGGCGGCCCCAAACTTTAGACCTTACGGGAGATTGTGCAGGGCGAAGGGTTCTGCCTGGAGACATGGATTCTGCGAACGATGAACCACGGACCACTAACGGTTAGCCACTAGCCATTTTTAGCCGCCTTATAGCAGGAGGGTAGTTATGAATTATCGCATGGAACACGACACCATGGGCGAGATCGCCGTTCCGGCAGACTGCCGCTGGGGGGCCCAGACCCAGCGCAGCCTCCAGAACTTTAAGATTGGCGGTCAGCGGCAGCCGGAGGAGATCATCGCTGCCTTTGCCTATCTAAAAGACGCCTGTGCCCAGGCCAACGCCGCCTGCGGGAAGCTGGACCAGGCTCAGGCGGATGTCATTTCCGCTGTTTGCCGGGAGATTCGGGAGGGGAAATGGGCCGGTGAGTTTCCCCTGGTGGTTTGGCAGACAGGGAGCGGCACCCAGACCAACATGAATGTCAACGAGGTAATTGCCCACCTGGCAGGGGAGCGGGGGATCCCCCTCCATCCCAACGACCAGGTGAACCTCTCCCAATCCAGCAACGACACCTATCCCTCCGCCCTGCACATTGCGGCGGCTATGGCGGTGGAGGAAAAGGTCCTCCCCGCCGCTCGTCGGCTGGCTGACGCCTTCCGGGTTTTGGAGGAGCAGTACCCCGGCCTTCTGCGCATCGGCCGGACCCACCTTCAGGACGCCACCCCCCTGGCCTTTGCCCAGGAGGTCTCTGGCTGGCGGGAGCTTGTAACAGCCCCCTGCCGGATGCTGAAGGCCAGTCTTGCCGAGCTCCAAAGGTTAGCCATTGGCGGCACGGCGGTGGGCACCGGGCTGAACGCCCCCAAGGACTTTGACCGGGCGGTGTGCCAGCGCCTCCGGGAGCTGACCGGGGTCCCCTTTCAGCCGGACGAGAACAAATTCCATGCCCTTACCAGCAAGGACGCCCTGGTGTTTGCCCACGGGGCTCTGAAGGCTTTGGCGGCCAATCTGATGAAGATCGCCAACGACATCCGCTGGGAGGCCAGTGGCCCCCGGTGCGGCATGGGGGAGCTGCACATTCCGGAAAATGAGCCCGGCTCCTCCATTATGCCGGGAAAGGTAAATCCCACCCAGTGCGAGGCGGTGACCATGGTGGCGGTCCAGGTAATGGGCAGCGACGCCGCCATCGGCTTTGCTGCCAGCCAGGGGAATTTCCAGCTGAACGTGTTTCTGCCGGTCTGCGCCTGGAATTTCCTCACCTCCGCCCGGCTTCTGGCCGACGCTATGGACTCCTTCCGGGAGCACTGTGTGGAGGGCATTGTCCCCAACGCCGGCAAAATGGCGGAGAACCTACAAAATTCCCTGATGCTGGTCACCTGCCTGACCCCCTACATCGGGTACGAGAAAGCGGCCCAGTGCGCCAAGAAGGCTCTCGGGGAGGGGACCACCCTTCGGGAGGCCACCCTGGCCCTGGGGTATCTGGATGGGGACGCCTTTGACAGCATCGTCCGGCCGGAGAAGATGGTATGAAAGGAGAAGATGGTATGAAAACGGTGTGGGTTTTGGAGACCCCCAGGCTCTGCCTTCGGGAAATGACCCAAGAGGACCTTCCGGCCCTGGGGAGGATCCTCCGGGACGAGGAGGTCATGTATGCCTATAACGGCGCCTTCACCTGGGAGGAGACCCAAAGCTGGCTGGACCGCCAGCTGGCCCGGTACAGGGAATGGGGCTTTGGGCTGTGGGCGGTGATCCTCCGGGAGACCGGGGAGATGATCGGCCAGTGCGGTCTGACCATGCAGCCCTGGAAGGACCGGGAGGTCCTGGAGGTGGGCTATCTTTTCCAGAAAGAGTACTGGCACCGGGGCTACGCCACCGAGGCCGCCCGGGCCTGTGCTCAGTACGCCTTCCGCCGCCTTAAAGCAGAGGAGGTCTGTTCCATTATCCGGGACACCAATCTCCCCTCCCAGAGGGTAGCCCTGCGAAACGGCATGACCAAAACAGACAGCTGGGTGAAGCATTACCGGGGAGCAGAGATGCCCCACCTCCGGTATGTCCGCAGAAGGGACGAAGCGGCGCCCGGCCAGGAGCACGAGAGAAAGGGAGAGAAAAATGGGATCGATTTGCGGAATTGACTGCACACAGTGCCAATGGCACAAAACCTGCCGCGGCTGCACAGAGACAGGCGGGCGCCCCTTCGGTGGGGAATGTGTCGCCGCGGGGTGGTGCCAGGGCGGAGAGGCATCCCTGGCAGAGTGGAAGGAGAAGCTGATGGCCGCCTTCCGGGCCCTGGGGATCCCAGCGCTGGAAGATCTCACCGAGCTTTTTCCCCTCAGGGGATCTTTTATCAACCTGGAATACCCCCTGCCCGGCGGGCAAAAGGTGAAGCTGTGGGATGATAGCCGGATCTATTTCGGCAATCAGCTCCATGGGGCAGGTAACGACCGGTGCTATGGCATCGCCGCAGACGAGCAGTACCTAATGGTCGCCGAATACGGGGAAAACGGCTCCGACGCCGAAATTGTGGTGTTCAAGCGCTGGAATTAAGGGGCGGCGGACCGTCGGGAAATGGCGGTCCTTCGGGAAAAACGGGGGTTGACAACCCCTCCGGGATTTGGTAAAATAACAGTTGCCGCATGTGCCAGGCTCTATAAGTGCGCCTCTATGAGGAACAGCCGCCTGCCCGCAGCGAGTCCAACAGAAAGAGGAACCACTATGTACGCAATTTTTGAGACCGGCGGTAAGCAGTACACCGCCACAGCCGGGGATGTCCTGTTCATCGAGAAGCTGGACGTGGAGCCCGGCCAGGAGATCACCTTTGACAAGGTCCTCGCCGTGGGCGGGGAAGGGGAGACCACCTTTGGTGCGCCCTACCTGGAAGGTGCCGGTGTTACCGCCAAGGTCGTGAAGAACGGCAAGGGCAAGAAGATCACCATTCTGACCTACCGCCCCAAGAAGGATTCTCAGCGGAAGATGGGCCACCGTCAGCCCTACACCAAGGTGGAGATCCTGGCCGTAAATGGCGCCGGCAAGAAGAAGACTGCAAAGAAAGCCGCCCCCAAGGCGGAGGAAACTGCTGAATAAAAAGTGAGGTGTTTCGACTATGGCACATAAAAAAGGTGTAGGCTCTACTAAAAACGGCCGCGATTCCGAATCCAAACGCCTGGGCGTAAAGCGGGCCGACGGTCAGCACGTCCTGGCTGGCAACATCCTGGTCCGCCAGCGGGGCACCCATATCCATCCCGGCACCAACGTGGGTATCGGCAGCGATGACACCCTGTTCGCCCTGGTAGAGGGCAAGGTCCGGTTCGAGCGCATGGGCAGAGACCGCAAGAAGTGCTCTGTTTATCCCGCTTAAGGAAAGGGCGAATAAGCAACTCGAAGATCCCAGGGGCCTTCCCTGGGATTTTTTGATGGTCATTGAAAAGCCTCCCCCTCGCAAAAGATTTGCACACACCCTCTGCCCGCAGGCCCTAGCCGCGAAGCGGCTCCGATTTTCGCCGCAGCGAAAATCACCTTAGCCGTTCCCCTCTGGCCCGCAGGCCACTTGCCCGAAGGGCTCCGCTTTTTTCCGCAGAAAAAAGCACCTTATCCGGCCAACGAGCCTCCGGCCGCGAAAGCCCGGACGCT
>JAAWEO010000104.1 GCA_022794295.1 Angelakisella sp.
CAACAGAAAGTGACCCCTCGCCGGGGAGGCGAAACGAGGCAAATGGCCTTTAGAACGAGACAGGATTGCGAAGGGACTGACTGGCGCGTGGCAGTCAAAAGAAAACGAGACTATGAAATAACAAAAGCTCCATATTCAGGACCGAGAGACAGACACGTTCAAGAAGCGGCCCTTCGGGCCTGTCTTGAAGGGCAGACAGACAAATCCGAAAGCGCCTGGCGCTCCCCGCGAGTAGGTGTCGGCCAGTCTCGTTACCGGCCGCGGCTTGTCACTTCGAGGATACAAGGATACAGAGGGAAGCGGCTCGTGCCTTTCACAGCGCCATATTATTAGCCGCGGCCTATATCGAGAGATGCTGCCTCATTTCGGGGAGTTTCGCCCGATCTCCGCGCTAAGAGCCTCGCTACGCTCGGTTGTGCTCCGAAACGCGCCTGCGGGCGCAGTGCGGCGGTCGACCAGGCGCTGTCCGCCCTGGACCCGGACCGGACTGGTGTCCGGTGACAGAAAGGCTTCCCGGTACTGGGCGTTGGGCTTCGGGTACTGCTACGCCCTGAACACACCCTTGGCAATATCTACCGATTCCTTGGCGTCCCGGGCGTACCAGTCCGCCCCGATCTTTTTGGCATAGTCCGGCGTCAGCACCGCCCCCCCTACCATCACACGGCAGGGCAGCCCCTCCCCCCGCAGCAGGGAAATGGTGGCCTCCATGCTCCCCAGGGTGGTGGTCATCAGGGCGGAAAGCCCTACCAAAGGCGCCCCGCTCTCCCGCACCGCCTCCGCCACCCGCCGGGGCGGTACATCCTTCCCCAGGTCGATAACGGTATACCCGTAGTTCTCCAGCAGTATCTTGACAATGTTCTTCCCAATGTCGTGAATGTCCCCCTGGACGGTGGCAAGCACGATCTTCCCCTTGCTGACCCCCGTGCTTTCCGCCGGAAGGGCGGACTTGATCACTTCAAAAGCCGCTTGGGCGGCCCCGGCGCACTGGATCAGCTGGGGAAGGAAGATCTCCCCCTTCTCGAAGGCCGCTCCGGCCCGGTCCAGGGGCGGGATCAGCCTCCGGTCCACGATCTCCATGGGGGCCATTGTCTCCAGCAGCTCCCGGGTGAGGGCGGCAGCCTCGGTGCGCAGGCCGTGCTCCACGGCGTAGTCCAGCTCCATGGTGGATACCGCCGCCGGAGGAGCCGCCTTGGGCGCCGCCGCCCCGTAACAGGCCACAAACTCCCGGGAGTCCTTGTCCACCCCAGAGAGAAGGTTCCAGGCCCGCACCGCCCCCATCATCCCGGCGGAATTGGGGTTGAGGATGGGCAGGGTCAGCCCCGCCCCCAGGGCCAGGGTGAGAAAGGCCGGGTTGATGATCTCCCGCCCCGGCAGGCCGAAGGAGATGTTGCTCACCCCCAGGACGGTAGGACATCCCAGCTCCTTCCCCACCTGGCGGACCGCCCGGAGGGTCTCCATCACCGTGTCCTGCTCCGCGCTGGCGGTGAGGGTCAGGCAGTCAATGTACACATCCTCCCGGGGGATGCCATAGGAGAGGGCAGCGTCTAAGATCCTTTTGGCGATCCCCACCCGCTCCTCTGCGGTTTTCAGAATGCCCCGGTGGTCCAGGGTCAGACCCACCACCGCGGCCCCGTACTTTTTCACCAGGGGCAGCACCCGCGCCAGGGTTTCCTCGCTGCCGTTTACTGAGTTGACAATGGCCTTGCCGTGGCAGACCCGAAGGGCGGCTTCCAGCACCTCCGGGCTGGAGGAGTCCACCTGGAGGGGCAGCTCCACCACCCCCTGGAGGGCCTTCACCACCCGGACCATGGTGGCCTTTTCGTCTACCTCCGGCAGGCCTACGTTTACGTCCAGGATATCCGCCCCCGCGGCGGCCTGCTCCAGCCCCTGGGCCAGGATGTAATCCAGCTCCTGGTTTTTAAGGGCTTCCTTGAATCGCTTTTTGCCAGTGGGATTGATCCGCTCCCCAATAACCCGGACCCGGTCCGTTGTCACCACCCGGGTGGAGCTGCACACCGCCGGGGGGACAGGCTCCAGGGGGCGTTTCACGGCGATGCCCGCCACCGCCCGGTTCAGGGCGGCAATGTAATCCGGGGTGGTGCCGCAGCAGCCCCCCAGCAGCTTGACCCCAAGCCGGGCAAGGGGGACCATATCCGCCGCAAATTCCTCCGGGGTGACGTCGTAGCGGCTGGTGCCGGGCTCCGGCAGGCCGGCGTTGGGCTTCATCACCAGGGGCAGGCGGGTCCATCGGCACAGCTCCCGGGCCAGGGGCAGCAGCTCCCGGGGGCCCAGAGAGCAGTTGATGCCAATGGCATCCGCCCCCAGGCCGGTAAGGGTCAGGGCCATAGAGGCCACCCCGCAGCCGGTGAAGGTGCGGCCGTTTTCCTCAAAGGTCATGGTGCAGAGGACCGGCAGGTCCGCGTTCTCCTTGGCTGCCAGCAGAGCCGCCCGGGTCTCTGCCAGGTCGGTCATGGTCTCAATGACAATGAGATCCGCCCCGGCGGCGGCTCCTGCCCGGACCGCCCGGGCAAAGGCCTCATAGGCTTCCTCAAAGGCAAGGGTCCCGGTGGGCTCCAGCAGCTGGCCCAGGGGACCCAGGTCCAGGGCGGCCAGGGCGTTGTCTCCGGCAGCCTCCTTCGTCAGGGTCACCCCGGCGGTAATAAGCTCCTCCAGGGAATAGCCGCAGCCCTCCGCCTTGTAGGGGTTGGCCCCGAAGGTATTGGAATAAAGGATCCGGGCTCCGGCCCGGAGATACTCTCCATGGATCTCCCGGATCCACTCCGGGTGGAGCAGGTTCATCGTCTCCGGAAGCACCCCCAGGGGCATTCCCTTCCCCTGGAGCATCGTCCCCATGGCCCCGTCCAGCAGGATGGGGCCCTCTTGTTCCAGCAGCGTCTTAAAATCCATGGCTCATTCCTCCGTTTACGGTTCTTTCACCAGGGAATACAGCTTCATGTCCAAAGCCTTCCCGTCCTTGACCGCGTTTTTCCGCAGGGTCCCCTCCAAAAGGAAGCCGTTCTTTTCCAGCACCCGGCAGGAGGCGGTGTTTCCGGCAAAGGGCTCCGCAAAGATGCGCAGGAGATCGGTCTCTCCAAAGATCCGGCGGCAGGCCTCCCCCACGGCGGCGGTGGCGATGCCCCGGCCCCAGTAGGGCTCCCCCAGGTAGTACCCCAGTTCCCCAGTCTGCCGGTGGATGTTCCCCTGGCGGAAAACGGAGATGCACCCGCAAAGCTCCTCCCCGGTGAAGATGGCCCAGGACCAGACAGTCTCCGGCTCCGCCTCCAGAATGCCCCGGATAAATTCCCGTCCGTCCTCCTCGGTGTAGGGATAGGGGATGCCATCCCGGAGGCCCGCCAGCACCCTTTTGCTGCTGATAAGACGGGGCAGGGCCCCGGCGAGCTCCGGCCGCCAGGGCCGGAGGGTGCAGCTTTCCCCGGGGGACGTCTGTCCCTGTGCGGGAAGGAACCGCTCCACCGGCCTGTTCTGGGAGGAAAACTGCATGGGCGAAAGCACAGCCGCGTAGCTGCCGGCATGGGTAAGGACCACCGGATCGCCGGGCTCCAGGCGGGGCATGGGAAGGTCCTCCCCAATAACGTCCGCCGCGGTGCACAGATTCCCCACCAGCGTCACCTGCTCCACAGGCTCACCCTCCCTCAGGGAGAGAATACCGAAGGCGTTTTTCCCGGTGAAAAGGGGCTCGGTCCCCGCCGGATGGCGTTCCGGGGAGTACCGCTCCACCAGCTTGGCCAGGGAGGGGCGCAGAAAACCGTTGAGGGTGTTTTTCAAAACCAGGTAGGTCCTTCCGCAGGACTGCTTCCGATCCAGTACCGTTGTGATGTAGTAGCCGCTTTGGCAGGTGAGAAAACGCCCTGCCTCGATGATGATCCGGGTGCTGGGATACCGGTCCCGGAAGGGGGAAAGGCATTCCTCCAGGGCAGCGCCCAGCCGGTCCAAGTCCAGGGGCGCCTCCCCCGGGGAATAGGGGATGCCTATCCCGGAGCCCATGTTGACGTATTCCAGACCGCCGCAGAGCTCCTGAAACCGCTCCGCCAGCCGGAGCATCCGGCCGTAATAGCGGGACAGGGTGCCGGCGTCCAGCTCCTGGCTTTTCAGGTGGACATGGATGCCGGTGAACCGGAGGCTTGGGTACCTCCCGTTTCGGACAAGCTCCAGAGCGGCTGCCTCGTCGATGCCGAATTTTGAGGGCTGGCCCCCTTCCCCCCGGAAGGTGAAATCGGGGTTGACACGGATGCCAACGGAGACCACTTCCCCCATTTCCTCCGCAATGGACTGGAGCCGCCGGACCTCCCCGGCGCTGTCCGCAATCAGAATGGCCCGGCGGATAGCCTCCCGAAGGTCCGCTGGGGTCTTTCCCGGCGCGGAGTAGTAGATCCTGTCCCAGGGAAGGCCCAGCCGCTGTGCCAGAAGGACCTCCCCTAGGCTGGCGGCATCCGCGCCGAAGCCCTGGGCGAAGATGCTCTCCAGCACCTGGGGGTGGGGATTGCACTTTATGGAGTACAGAAAGTCGATTTTGGGAAAGTGCTTTCGCAGCCGGCGGATCTGCTCCAAAACAGAGCGTTCGTCATAGAGATAGAAGCTGTCATGCTCCCTTGCCAGCTCTCCGATGGCGTCGCGCAGTATCTGGTCCATGGTCACTCCTCCTTGTTTGCCTTGCAGCTGGTCCCCGCTCTCCGGAAGGCGCAGGTCTCCCGCAGGGAACAGCTGCCGCAGCCCCTTTCCCGGGGGATGCTCTCCACCCCCGGCTCTCCAACGCCTATGACCGCTGTCACCGACTTGCGGGGGGTGAGGATGCTGCTCCCTGTGGCGCAGAGCCCCAAGCGCCGGGGGGCATCCAGCAGGGCCAGAAATTCCCCCTGGACGGTAAGGGGCAGGTCCCCGTACCCCGGGCTGAACCGGCTGGTAAAGCTCCGGCCCGGGTAGCTCTCCCGGATGATCTCCCCGGCCCGGCCGCAAACCTCCTCAATGGCGGCGGCGGCACAGCTTTCCAGCACCAGGCTGCGGCTCAGGTCGGAAAGCTGGGTGCGGCGGAGAAGGGCATCCACCCCGGGGGAAAGGGTAGCCGCCAGGAGCACCGCCTCCCGGCAGCCCGCTAGGTGACCGGCCAGGTCCCTCCCAGGCAGGAGAAAGCCGCAGTCCAGCCGCACCCCCTCCGGGGTGACGTCACAGCCGAAGCCCCGCCAGGTCCACCGGGGGCGGGCAGTCTGTAAAAGCTCCCCGGCGCAGTCCTCCGCCAGGGGAAGAAGGGGGCCGGGGTCCCGCCCCGCCGCCCCCAAATAGCGGAGGACCTCGTCTAAGGGGATGCGGTCTAGCTCCATCACAGCCAATAGGAACGCCTCACTTCCGATTTTGGTCACGGCCCGGGAAGGCCCCAGTAAGCTCCTGCCGGGGCAGGAACTCGCCAGAACGGGATCAGGCCCGGCGCAGATTTTCCACCGCGCCGGAGATACGCCGGGCCACATCCGGGTCGTTCATGGTGTAGAGGTGGATGCCATCCACCCCCTGGGCGATCAGGTCCACGATCTGGTCAATGGCGTAGGCGATGCCTGCGTCCCGCAGGGCGGCGGGGTTCCCCTCGTACCGGCTGATCATCCGGGCAAACTTTTGGGGGAGGCTGGCCCCGCAAAGGGAGACCATCCGGGTGATCTGCCTGGCGTTCACCACCGGCATGATCCCCGCCTCGATGGGGACGGTGATCCCAGCGATGCGGGCCCGCTCCACAAAGGTATAGAAGGCGGTGTTGTCAAAAAACAGCTGGGAGACCAGGTGCTCCGCCCCGGCATCCACCTTTTTCCGAAGGTTCCGGATATCGGTGACCGGGTCCGGGGCCTCGGTGTGGACCTCCGGGTAGCAGGCCCCGGAAAGGGAAAATCCCCCCTGCTCCCGGATAAAGGTGATCAGATCGCTGGCGTGGAGGAAATCGGTCTTAGGCTCCACCCCGGGGGTCCTGTCCCCCCGCAGGGCCAGGATGTCCTCCACCCCCTCCTCCCGCAGGCTGTCAAGGGTCCGGAGAATGTCCTCCCGGGTGGAGTTGACACAGGTGAGGTGGGCCAGGGGCAGGATGCCGTACTCCCGGCGGATGGCCCCGGCGATCCGGGCAGTGTCGCTTTTGCCCCCGCCGCCTCCGGCCCCATAGGTGACGCTGATGAAATCCGGCCCCAGGCCCTCCAGCTGGGCCAGGGTGTTCCAGATGGTATCAATAGAGCTGTCCCGCTTGGGGGGAAAAATTTCAAAGGAAAAAACGACACTTTTTTCGGCAAACAGCTTGGAAATGCTCATGGGGCGACCTCCCTGCGGGCTCTTTCCTCCCGCTCCTTGATCAATTGAATGGCGTATTTCGCAGTGGTTTTCAGGTCCCTCCGGCGGCTTTTGAGAAACCGCTCCAGCAAGGGGATGTCCTCGGGCTGCCCGATGGCCTGCATGGCGATGGCGGCATACCACATCTCGTACTTGTACGCCTTTTCGTCCTCTTGGGCCAGCCACCGGCGCAGGACCTCCCGGCTCCCTTCCCCGGGGCAGGCCTTCAGGGCATGGATGGCGGCGTGGCGCACCAGCCACCGGTCGTCCTCTGCCAGCCTTGCCACCGGGGAGCTGTCCAGCTCCGGCGGCAGCAGAATGCCCTGTTTTCCCTGCCAGTCCTTCACCCCGTTCAGCATAGAATGAAGGAGGTTCTTATCTGTTTCCACCTCCAGCCGCCGGAGGAAAAAAGCGCAGGCGTCCCGGTCAAAGGCCTGCTCCATCAGCCTCCCGCAAATGAAGTAGGCGGCGCTTCGCACCTCCCGCTTCGCCTTGGCCTTGCCCTCGTTTTCGGTGATGATTTCCTCCAGGAGGGGGAACAAGGCGGGATCGGTAAGGGTCTCCGCCTCCCGGAGGGCCTTCCAGCTGGTGGTCTCGGTGCTGATCCTGAAATCCTTCTCCTGGGTGTTGATCCTGGCAATAAGCTCCAAAAGCCCAGCCTTGTCCATAAGACACCTCCCCATTTCATTTCGCCCTATTATATCACAAAAAGACAAACACGAGCAAGCGCCCCCCCACTCCCCCGCCGCAAATCTTCTCCCCAAAGCACCAAAACCCCACCCCGCAGACTTTAGCCGTTCCCACCCCCTGGCTCGCAGGCCATAGCCGCGAAGCGGCTCTAGCCCGAAGGGCCCCGATTTTCGCCGCAGCGAAAATCACCTTAGCCGTTCCCCCTCTGCCGCCGTGCGGCATTTGCCGCGAAGCGGCTCCGCTTTTTTCCGCAGAAAAAAGC
>JAAWEO010000105.1 GCA_022794295.1 Angelakisella sp.
CTTCGGGGCGGCGCGCCTCACGGGGGGACTAGTCCCCCCGTGGGCCCCCTAACCCTCCGGGGGGATTTTGGTGCCTCCGGCGGAGCCGCTTCGCGGCAAGTGCGGCCAGGCGGCTGGGGTGTGCTGGCGGCTTGGATTTGTGCTGCCGCTTACCAGCGTCCGGGCTTTTGCGGCCGGAGGCTCGTTGGCCGGATAAGGTGCTTTTTTCTGCGGAAAAAAGCGGTGCCGCTTCGCGACTAAGGCCTGCGGGCCGGGGAGGGGGGCTTTTTTGGACGGTTCGGGGGAGCGGAAGCTCTCCGGCTATTCTTCGGGAAAAGAACGGCACCCCCCGGGTTTTGCACAGTAGTGATCATAAGAAAAAACGCCCCGCCGCTTTTGTCCGAATTTTACAAGAGCCCTGCGCTTTTTTCACAAACCATCCCTCCGGCTGGTGGGGAATCCTGTTGGAAATGGGGAAAAGGGGACAAGGGGGTTGAAAAGGAATTTTATTCCGTTTATCATTTAGGAACTATCTATTATAGAAGGAATCTAAATTCCTGTCTGGGGCTGCGGCTCCATTCCAACATGAAAAGGAGTGATACCGTTGGAAGAAAACAAAATGGGGACCATGCCGGTCCTCCCCCTTATTTTTTCCATGGCTCTGCCGGCGATGTTTTCTATGCTGGTACAGGCCCTCTACAACATTGTGGACAGTATGTTTGTGTCCCAGTATGACCCTGTGAACGCCCTGGCCGCTGTCAGCCTGGCTTTCCCGGTGCAGATGCTTATTATCTCGGTGGGGGTGGGCACCGGTGTGGGCCTGAACAGCCTGATCAGCCGCCGCCTGGGGGAGGAGCGCCAGGAGGAGGCCAATGCTGCTGCCGCCCACGGTGTCTTTCTGGGTCTGGCCAGCTGGCTGGTCTTTCTGGTCTTTGGCGTCTTTTTTGTTCGCCCCTTCTTTGAGGCCTTCAGCGACAACGCCACCCTGGTGGAAATGGCTATCAGCTACACCCGCATCTGCGCGGTTTGCTCCTTCGGCTGCTTTGTAGAGATCTCCCTGGAAAAGACCCTCCAGGCCACCGGGGACATGATCCATCCCATGCAGTTTTTGCTGATCGGGGCCATTACCAACATCATCCTGGATCCCATTATGATCTTCGGCTACCTGGGCTTCCCGGAGATGGGGGTCACCGGCGCCGCCGTGGCTACCGTCCTGGGGCAGATCCTCTCTATGATCTACGCCCTGTGGGTGGTGTTCCGGAAGAACCACCTGGTGCAGGTAAAGCTCCGGGGCTTCCGGCCCAACGGGAAGATCATCCGGGATATCTATGCCGTGGGCTTTCCCTCTATTGTGATGCAGTCCATCGGCTCCGTTCTCACCGCCTGTATGAACATGATCCTCATTGGCTTTTCGGAGGTGGCGGTTTCGGTGCTGGGGATCTACTTCAAGCTCCAGTCCTTTATCTTTATGCCGGTGTTCGGCCTGAACCAGGGGGTCATGCCCATTATGGGGTACAGCTACGGCGCCCGGAAGAAGGCCCGCCTTTTGGAGGCCCTGAAGTGGGGCATCTGCATCGCTGCGGTGATCATGTTCCTGGGGACCCTTCTTTTCTGGATGCTCCCCGGCCGGCTGCTGGGGCTCTTTAATCCCACCCCGGAGCTTCTGGTCCTGGGGGTCCCGGCCCTGCGGACCATCAGCCTCAGCTTTATCCCTGCCGCCTTCGGCATTATGTTCGGGACCATCTTCCAGGCCACCGGGTACGGGGTGCGCAGCCTGATCATCTCTGTTTTGCGGCAGCTGGTGGTGATCCTTCCCGTGGCTTGGTATCTGGCCCGGTTCGGTGTGGATTATGTCTGGTACGCCTTCCCCTTTGCTGAGGTGTTTTCCATCGGGGCCAGTGTGATCTTTTTCCTGGATCTCTATAAGCGCAGGATCCGGGACCTGTCCCCCCTGGAGGAGTAAAAATCTTCTCAAAACCTTTGCCCCCCTCTTGCGTTTCCCCCGGGGGTATGGTATAGTATAAGTGTCGCTTTATCTTGTGAGAGCTTGAGTCAAGGTGGGCAGACCCGTTCCCGGGATCTGTTTTCCTTGGCTCTTTTTGCGCCGCAAGAAAAGCAAAACAACCACAAAACACAGGAGGAGATCCGAAGATGATGTATGACGTAGCAATCATCGGCTGTGGGATCATCGGTGCTGCCACCGCCTACGAGCTGTCCCGGTACAACCTTAGGGTTGTGGCCCTGGAGGCCGAAAACGACGTGGCAAACGGGACCACCAAGGCCAACAGCGCCATTCTCCACGCCGGGTACGACCCGGAACCGGGCACCAAAATGGCCCGCCTTAACGTGGAAGGGGTCAAGCTGGCAAAGGAACTCTGCGATAAGCTGGCGGTGGAGCGCAAGGAGATCGGCTCCTTTGTGCTGGCCTTTACCCAGGAGGAGATGGAGACGGTCAAAAAGCTGTTTGACCGGGGGAACCAAAACGGTGTCCCCAATATGAAGATCCTCACCGGGGAGGAGGTCCGGGCCATGGAGCCCGCTATCAGCGGGGAAGTGGTGGGAGCCCTTTATGCCCCCTCCGCCGCCATTGTCAGCCCCTGGGAGTTCTGCATCGCCCTGGCCGAGACCGCCGTGGTCAACGGGGTGGAGGTCCGCCTTTCTGCCAAGGTGGAGAGCATCGAAAAGAAAAAGGACTCCTTCCTGTTACATACCTCCGCCGGGGATGTGGAGGCAAAATATGTGGTCAATGCCGCCGGTGTGGAGGCCGACAAGGTCCACGCCATGGTGGGGGGCCATACCTTCCGGACGCTGCCCAACCGCGGGGAGTACTTCCTGCTGGATAAGGCCCAGGGGGAGCTGGTGAACAAGGTGGTATTCCAGTGTCCCAACCAGGATGGCAAGGGTGTCCTGGTGGCCCCCACCGTCCACGGCAACCTGATCGTCGGCCCCAACGCCCAAGGGGTGGAGAAGGCGGACGATGTGAACAACACCTCCGCCGGCCTTGCCTTTGTGCGCAGGATGTCGGTGAAGTCGGTGCCCGGCATCGGCTTCCGGGATTCCATCCGCAACTTTGCCGGGGTCCGGGCCAACACCGACCAGGACGACTTTATCATCGAGGAATCCCCCGCCGCAAAGGGCTTTGTGAACCTGGGGGGGATCAAATCCCCCGGCCTGTCTTCCGCCCCCGCCATCGGCGTAGAGGCGGTGGAGCTTCTGAAAAGCTGCGGACTTGTCCTCAACAAAAAGGAAACCTTTGTGGATACCCGGGAGCGCACCGTATTCCGCCACCTTTCCGCCGGGGAAAAGGCGGAGCTGGTGCAGAGGAACCCCCTCTATGGCCGGGTCATCTGCCGGTGCGAGACCATCACCGAGGGGGAGATTGTGGACGCCATCCACCGTCCCATTGTCCCCCGGTCCATTGATGCCATCAAACGCCGCTGCAACGCCGGTATGGGCCGCTGCCAGGGCGGTTTCTGCGGCCCCCGTGTCCACGAGATCCTCTCCCGGGAGCTGAAGCTGCCCCTGGACCAGATCCTCATGGACGAGGAGGGCTCCTACATCCTCACCCAACCCACAAAGGAGGGCAAGTGATATGAAATACGATGTTATTATTGTAGGCGGAGGCCCCGCCGGTCTTGCCGCTGCCTGCTCCGCCTACGAGAACGGAGCCAAAAAGATCGTCATCATCGAACGGGATAAGGAGCTGGGCGGCATCCTGAACCAGTGCATCCACAACGGCTTCGGCCTCCACTACTTCAAGGAGGAGCTCACCGGCCCCGAGTATGCCGGGCGCTTTGTGGAGATGCTCCGCAAGACCGAGGTGGAGGTAAAGCTGGACACCATGGTGCTGGAGATCGGCCAGGACAAGGTGGTCCACTGCATCAACACCAAGGAGGGCTACCAGGCCCTGGAGGGCAAGGCCATCGTCCTCTCCATGGGCTGCCGGGAGCGCACCCGGGGCGCCATTGCCATCCCCGGGGACCGTCCCGCCGGTATCTTCACCGCCGGGGCCGCCCAGCGGTATGTAAATATGGAGGGCTGGATGTGCGGCAAGCGGGTGGTCATCCTGGGGTCCGGGGACATCGGCCTCATTATGGCCCGGCGCATGACCCTGGAGGGGGCCAAGGTGCTGGCCTGCGTGGAGCTGTGCCCCTATTCCAACGGCCTGAACCGGAACATCGTCCAGTGTCTCAACGACTACGACATCCCCCTCTACCTCTCCCACACCATCACCGATATCCAGGGCAAGGAGCGGGTGGAGAAGGTTGTGGTCAGCAAGGTGGACGAGAACCGGGCCCCCATCCCCGGCAGCGAGATCGTCTTTGACTGCGACACCGTCCTCCTTTCGGTGGGCCTGATCCCCGAGAACGAGCTGACCCGCTCCGCCAAGATCAACATGGATCCCCGGACCAACGGGGCCATTGTCTACGAGAACATGGAGACCAGCATCCCCGGCATCTTCGGCTGCGGCAATGTGGTCCACGTCCACGATCTGGTGGACTTTGTCACCGCCGAGAGCATGCGGGCCGGAGCCGCTGCCGCCAAGTATGCCGCGGGCCAGGAGGCCGAGGGCTCCGTTCTGGAGGTCAAGACCGGAAACTGCGTCAACTACACCGTTCCCCAGCGGATCCGCCGTGAGAACGTGGAGAAGGTGGTGGAGATCTTCTTCCGGGTGAACAACGTCTATCGGGACATGGTCATCCAGGTAAAGGACGGGGAGGAGATCCTCTGCCAGTTTAAGCGGGAGCACATGGCCCCCGGCGAAATGGAAAAGATCGCCGTTCCCCGGGTCCTACTGGACAAGGTCCAGGGGGAGAACATCACCATTACGGTGGAGAAGCAGTAAGGAGGGAAGGAAAATGACAAATCTTATCTGCATCGTCTGCCCCAAGGGGTGCCACCTTGCTGTGGACGAGGACAACAACTACGAGGTGACCGGCTTCGGATGCGCCCGCGGGGTGGATTACGGCAAAAAGGAGCTGCAAAGCCCCACCCGGGTCATCACCTCCACGGTGAAGATCACCGGCGGGATCCACAAGCGCCTGCCGGTAAAGACCGACCGGGATATCCCCAAGGGGATGATCCATGACGCCATGGCCCTGCTGGATGCAGTGGAGCTCAGCTCGCCGGTAAAGGTGGGGGATGTGGTGGTGCCGGATATCTGCGGCACCGGGGCGGCCTGGGTAGCTTCCCGGGATATGTAAATGGTTCCCCCTGCGGCTTCCGGGTTTAGCCCGGCTGCCGCAGGGGGATTTTTTCGGGGATTATCCCAGCATTTTCTGAAACGCCTCCAGAGCCTCCGGGATTTTGATCTGCTGGGGGCACACCGCCTCACAGCTCCGGCAGCCGATGCAGGCTCCGGGCTTCTTTTCCTCCGGGTAGGTCGTCAGCACCATGGGGGCAAGAAAGCCGCCCCCGGTCACCCGGTGCTCGTTGTAAAGGGCCAGCAGCGCCGGAATATCCAGCTGCTGGGGGCAGTGGCTGGTGCAGTACCGGCAGGCGGTACAGGGTACCGTGTTGGGCCGGAGCATCCGTTCTGCGACCCCCAGGAGGGCATCCCATTCGGCGCCGGAAAGGGGTTTTTCCTCCCGGTAGGTGGCAAGGTTTTCCTCCACCTGCTGCAGGCTGGACATTCCGGAAAGGGTCACCGTCACATTGGGAACCGTCTGGAGAAACCGGAAGGCCCAGGCGGGGAGGGTCTCATGAGGGCGAAGGGCGGCCAGGGCGGCAGCATCTTCCTCCGGGACCTTATTGGCCAGCTGTCCGCCCCGCAGGGGCTCCATCACCCAGATGGGGATGCCACATTCCCGCAGAAGCTCCACCTTTTCCTTGCCCTCCTGGAAGGTCCAGTCCAGGTAGTTCAGCTGGAGCTGGCCGAACTCCATATCCTTCCCGTAGGCCGTAAGGAAGCGCCGGATCACCGCCGGGCTCCCGTGGGCAGAAAAGCCCAGGTGCCGGATGCGTCCGGCCCGTTTCTGCTCCATCAGGTAGGAATGGATGCCGTGGCTCTCGTCCAGGTAGGCGTCGATGTTCATTTCACAGACGTTGTGAAAGAGATAGAAATCGAAGTAGTCCACCTGACATTTTTTCAGCTGTTCCTCAAAGATCTCCTCCACCTTGTCCATATTTCCCAGGTCGTACCCGGGGAATTTGGTCGCCAGGTAAAAGCTCTCCCGGGGGTATTCCTTCAGCAGGCGGCCCATTACCAGCTCCGACTGTCCGTTGTGGTAGCCCCAGGCGGTGTCGTAATAATTGACCCCGTTCTTCATAGCCAGGGCCACCATCTCCCGGGCGGCGGTCTCGTCAATGCTCCCGTCACTGCCGCCGGTCACCGGCAGGCGCATAGTGCCCATTCCCAGGGCAGAGAGCTTCAGGTCTCCAAAGTCCTTATAGATCATCCCAGAACACTCCTTTTTCTGTCAATTTATTATGATTATACAGCCTGGAGCGGGCTCTAAGTCAAGGGGGGATTTCTTAGGTCCTTTTTGAGAAAAGTGTTGCCGAGGTATCACTTTGGCAGTTTCTATAAAACCAGGTTGATGCAGTAGTAACTATGTACTATAATCAGCTCGCAAATCGGAAATTGCGGAGGGAAATATGGAAAAACTTTTTTTATTGTTCATGCCTGTATTGTTAATGATAGTTGCCATTTTTTGTGCTTCATTTTCAGATATAATAGATACGGCAGTAAATGGGAATAAACAGGTTAAAAAAGTGATTGTCATATTCAGTGTGGGAGTAATATTAGTTTGCACGATTGCTATTATCGCAAGTATCTTATCGTGAATATCCGGGGGATAACTGCTTGCTTCAGATACTATGACGGATCATTTTGTCAAATGGCATTGAGCAACGCCAATCTAAAAAGGGAGTTTCTTGGGCTGTTGGGCCGCCTGGGGGCGGCCTGTAGAGGGTCGAATGGACCGGCCATAAGGCCGGTCCATTCGAGGGGGGCTGAGGTTGCAAAACACCCCACTGGGGTGTATTTGCAGGATAGCTGGGTGTGGGGCGAGCAGGCTCTTACTTTCTTTTTTTCTTTCAAAAAGAAAGTAAGCAAAGAAAAATGCGCCCTCCGGTAAGATGCGGGGAAATTTCGCCCGTTGCGACGGGCGACCAGGGCGCCGCCCTGGACCTGCCGCCCTTTGAAAAGGGCGGCCCTAAACTTTAGACCCTACGAGGGTGTGTGCGGG
>JAAWEO010000106.1 GCA_022794295.1 Angelakisella sp.
CAGTAGTTCCCGCGCTTCATTGTGTAGCATACCATCATCTCCTGCCTCTGTTATACCACTGCTGTCAACTCTTGGCTTTATTTTTGATCGTTGCTATAGATGACCTGAAAAGCCGGGGACGAAGTGACAGCTCCCTGGAAAATTACAGAATGAGCCTGACAAGGCTGTACCACTTTCTGCCGGGGGATAAGCTGCTGGAGGAGCACTCCGGGGAGGAGTGGCGGCGATGGCTTGCCGAGGACCGGGGCTTTTCGGAGCGGACGGTGAACAACCGGGTTTCGGCCCTGAACAGCTTTTTGCAATATCTGGGGAAGCGGGAATGGCAGGTGGAAAAATTCTCCCAAAAGGTGAAGCTGGTCCAGCCGGAGCTGACACGGGGGGAGTACCTTCAGCTGCTGTCAGCGGCCAAGCAGGCTGACCGGGAGCGGGCCTATCTGCTCATTAAGACCATGGGCGGTGCCGGGGTGCGGCTCCAGGAGCTCCCCCAGCTGACAACGGAGGCCCTGCGCACCGGGGAGGTTACCCTGGTCAGCCATAACGGCAGCAGCCGTCGGCTTTTGTACCTGCCGGAGGTCCTCCGGCGGGAGCTGGTGGAGTTTGTCCGCCGGGAGGGCATTACCAGCGGCCCGGTGTTCCAGGGGGAGGACGGGAGCCCCATGCCCCGGTCCACCATCCACCACCTGGTCAGCCTTACAGGCCGGGAGGCCCGCGTCCCCCGGGAAAAGACAAATCCCCGGTGCCTGTGGAGGATGTACCTTTCCACCCAGGAGAGCATCCGGCAAAACATCGACTTTTTGGTTTGGCAAAGCTATAACCGCATTTTGGAGGAAGAACAGCAAATCGCCGGTTGGGCCGTCGTTTAAAACGAAAGTACACAGAGGAGAAAACATCATGAAGAAAGGAACCTACCTCAAGCGCCCCTTTGCGCTGATCCTTAGCTTCTGCATGATTTTGACCATGCTCAGCGGAATTTCTTTTGCCGTGGAAAACGGCTTTCCGACGGAAAGCCAGGACTCGGGGCCTCCGGTCTACCGGAGCCCCCGAACCTCCCTGTTGGATTCCAACCTCTGCCTGCTGGATTCTTCCGCCAACCTGACGGTCACAAAATGGGAGTGGGTGGACCCCGACGGGATCCTTACCTGGGACAGCGCCCTTTCCGCCTGGACCCTGGGGATTCCCACCGGCCCGGATTACCCCGTGGACAAGTGGCTGGTCCTGGATGTGCTGCCCAAGAAGATCAAGGCCGCAATGGCCGACGGGTCCGAAAAGGAGATCGGGGTGGCTTGGGACGAGACCCAGCTGGATATTATTGACGGACGGGCCTGGAACGGGAGCTACACCATCCACGCCTGCCTGGCGGAGGGTCTCCTGGGGGAGGGGGTCCCTCAGCCCTGTTTTGTGCTGATCCTGGATAGCCCCGCCACAATGGCTGTAACAGAGGACCAGCTGGAAAGCCATATCATCCGGGACGCCGTGGACCCGGCCAATACAACGGTGAATCTGTTCGACTATTATATTGACGAACCCACAAGCCCGCCTACGGCGGATGTGACGAAAAAGGACTACAACCACACACATTCTTACGATGATGAAACAAAAATGCCCAATGAATCGTGGATAAAATACTGGCTGCCCGAATCAAAGGCTCATTGGGCGTTAGATCCATTGTCATATGATGGATATGCACGGAACCCCATTTCGACAGATAAGGAATATAATAAAAATATAAACGAAAACCACCTATTCCTTTTTGGCGATACCATAGGCCATGCAGGGTTATGGAATCGTGGCGCTGGGCAAAATTCTCCCTTTGGGAAAAAATATGCCGGAATGGAGAATATTGTAAAAAATACATTGGTAGATGACTATCCGGTTATCAATCTGCAAAATGCGAGGAAGGAATTGGTTGATGATATTGATATCCGGGATTTCAGACTGATTAAATATTTTAATCAGTCTGGAGATTGTAGTTTGATTTATAATTACAATAGCTCCGACGGTAAATATCCTAATATTGCCAACAATGTCATCGGCCGCTGGGAAGCTGCCACAGGCCAGCAGATAGATGACACAGACGCAGTAGAATCCCTGAATTATCTCTTTGACCCGGAAATAGAACATGATGGCAAAACAGCCTATACCGACGTCAAGGGCCTGTTCCAGCTGGATGACGAGGGCTATTATTATTACAACATCCGGAAAAACTTTGCAGAATTTGTGGAAGAAGAAGATAATAACCACTTCGTCCTATACGATGCCCCGGCCACCATACGGACCGATGGGGTAAACAGTATCGGAAATTTCTTTCCCTTCAACAAGGGCACAGAGGTGTTTGCCCCGGCGCTGTCAGATCAGACCCCCTTGCAGGACGGCGGGGTGGGGGCAAATGCCGATATGATCAACCACTACATGGGCATGACCGTGGACCTGACCTTCCGCCAGCCCCTGAACGGGGAGCTCCAAATGGGTGCCCTGGGACTCCAGCCCATGACCTTCCAGTTTTCCGGGGACGACGACGTCTGGGTTTTCATCGATGACGTTCTGGTGCTGGATATTGGCGGCGTGCACAGCGAGCTTTACGGCACCATCGACTTCGCCACCGGCGAGGTCCTGGTGGGCCGCGCCTTCACCACCAACGGCATCCCAACAAAGGAACAGATCGAGGAGGATATCAGAAACCCCGATCCCACAGGCGGCCCCCGGCCGGTTATTACCACCACCCTTTATGACCAGTTTTCTGCCGCCGGCGCCACCAATACCACCAACTGGCGTACCAACGAGGATGGCAGCATCACCACCTTTGCCAGCAATACAACACACACCCTAAGGATGTTCTATCTGGAGCGGGGCAACTACGACTCCAGCCTGGCCCTGCGCTTCAACCTCCAGCCCCTGCTGTACCAGCAGCTGCGCAAGGTGGACCAAAACGGCAGGTCCATCGAGGGCGTGACCTTTGACCTGTACAGGGCCCGGGAGATCAAGGACCCGGACCTGGAGGCGGAGCTGAAAACCTGGAATACACAGCAGCTTCAGGATGGCGGCTATATCGCCTGCAATAACCGGGAAGGCGTCACCGCCAACAAGGGGGAGCCCTACTTTGTCCAGATCCTTGACGGGGAAAAGGACCCCCTGACCTCCATAGAAACAGGGGAGGACGGCACCTCCAATTTCATTGATATTAACGCCCCCAAGCTGGTGGACACCGAAGGGAAGGAAACCCAGCAGCCTCCCTTTAACTTCAGTGACAACTACCAGGTAGATCCGGTCACCGGCGAGGAGACCGGAAAGTACTATGTTTTGAAGGAGCGGGAAGCCCCCGATGGCTACCGCCAGCCCCCCATTGATATCGCCCTGGAGTTTGACCACGAAAGAACCATGCTTACAGTGGCCAACCGCTGGACCACCGGTGCCTATGCCAGCTTTGTGGATAACATTCTGGGCACCAGCAATTTTACCTACGGGCATTTTGATGTGATTGAGGACGCGGACAAAAAACTGTCCCCTACCATTGGGAATGATCCCGATAAGGTGGTGACTGCCAAGGACCAAAGGGAGGGCCTGATCCTGGTGGTTCCCATGCTGAAAAACAAGAACATCACGGCCACCAACCACTGGAACGCCGTGTATGGCAATAACATTGACGGGTACTTTACCGTGGAGACCCAAAGCCTGACCAGCACAGCTCCGTCGGATATTGCCGCCGCCGCCGCGGACTGGCGGCAGACCGTGCTGAAGGCCGCCCTTTATCAGGCCGCCTACAGCGTGGACAATGACAATGTTCCCCACTGGCACCTGGAATGGACCCCCAGCGAGGGCCGCCTGACCGGGTATATCCGGGACTTTCCCGGCATCGCCAGCCGGTACGCCCTTACCCATGACGCCAATGACCAGGACTATGACATGCGCTCCGTCTTTGGTGTCATTACCATGGAGGGCTTCCGGGATGGCCTGGGGATCAACATAGCAAACTATCCCGCTACCCCGGAGAAAAGCAGCTCCGCCCAGCTGTACGAGGCCCTGGGCGAAAAGATCATGGAGATCGCAAGAAAGGATGGCGACCTGGACCGCGCGGTGGAGCAGGCTGCCAACGCCATACTGGGGGTCGATGACCCGGAGACCGCAAGCGGCAAGGCCTTCAGCTTCCTGAATCTGGACCAGTTTAACCGCAGCTTCCGTTCCCTTATTTATATCCCCAACGAGCAGCGGGAGCTCCGGGTGCGGAAGATCGACCAGAACAACCAGCCGGTGCCGGGGGCCAGGTTTGCGATCTTTGCCGAGCCCGAGTGCCGCAATCAGGTGTCCGAAACCGGCGTCACCGACCAGAATGGGGACCTGATCTTTGCCCCCTATACCCATAACACCGGCAAGGAGGATGGCCTGGCAGAAATGGTGTGGGTCACCAACCAGGACAACAGCAACTATGGCACCCGCTATTACCTCAAGGAGCTGAGTGCCCCCAAGGGCTACCAGCTCAATCCCACCATTGTTCCCGTGGTGGTGGGGTACTACTCCATCTACGCCGACGCGGGCACCCCGGAGGACGGGGTCAGCGTTATGGCCGGCGTGGGTAAGCTGAACCAGACCATGACAAAGTACGCCCAGAACCCGGTGCTGAACATCACCCTTCGGGATATTGTGGCTATCGCCCAGTCCCAGCCCTCCGGGGATGGCTTCGGTCTGCATGACTGGGAGGATGTTTATCTAAAGGAGACCCAGGACGTAGATGTCCTGCGCTCCATGAACCTCCACTACAAGCTTAACGAGGTGGTGGATTACGGCCTCCACGACCAGGACGGGGGCAAGGTGGTAGAGCCCTTTTTTACCACCGATACCGGGTTCCTCCGGGCCAGGGTCATCCAAAACAATAAGGAGGGCCAGAACCCCTACCTGGATGAAGACAGTAAGGGCCAGTTTGGCAACTGGGATGACCTGGGCAGCACCGATCTGACCAACATCTTCAGTCTGCTGAATATCGTGGTCATTACCGACCAGAAGGACAACACCCCCCAGGGGAGCCTCCGTCTCAGCAAACGGGTCACCGGCCAAAGCCTCACCGGCGAGGATTACACCAAAAATTTCCTGTTCCGCATCGACTTTACAGACAAGAGCGGGAACCGCCTCCCCGGGGAATTCCACTTCTACGGCACCGACAAGGAGGGCACCATCCAAAGCGGGGAGAGCCTGCCCCTCCACCACGACGAGGAGATCGTGATCCGGGGCCTGCCCTATGGCACCCAATATACCATTACCGAAACCACCAGCCCCGATTTTCCCTATGTCACCCCGCCGGGAGGGGTGGTGGACGGACAGATCACCCAGGAGGAACCGGACAAGGCACAGCCCTTCGTCAACAGCAAGGACCCCCTGGCCGCCTTTACCATTCGCAAAACGGTCACCGGTACCAACGGGGAGACAGACCGGGATTTCCACTTTACCGTCACCCTGAAGGATGAAAAGGGAGCGGACCTCCCCTACCGGTACCCCTATTCGGGAAGCAAAACGGGGGGTGTTAGAAGCGGCGGCACCATTACCCTCCGCCATGACCAGGAGGTGACCATCGGAGCCCTGCCCATTGGGGCCGCATATACCGTGGTGGAGCAGGATGCCGATCAGAATGGCTACACCACCACCTACACCGGAACGGCAGGGGAGGGGCTCACCGCCGATAGAACCCCTGCTGCCGCCTTTGTGAACCATCGGGATGGGGCAGCCGCCCTCACCATCCGGAAGACGGTCACCGGCAGCACCGGCGAACGGGACCGGGACTTCCATTTTACTGTGACCCTGCGGGACAAGGACGGGGTGGAGCTTTCCGGCCGGTACCCCTTTACGGGAAGCAAAACTGGGGATGTTAGAAGCGGCGAGACCATTACCCTCCGCCACGGCCAGTGGGTGACCATTGGGGACCTGCCCCTGGGGGCCTCCTACACCGTCACAGAGCAGGAGGCCGATGGGGACGGTTATACCACATCCTCCACCGGCGCCGCCGGGGAAGGGCTGGCCCTGGGCGACAATCCTCAAGCCTCCTTTGTGAACCATCGAGGCGGTGGCGGCGGGGATGACGACGGCGATGATGACCCTCCGCCTCCCGTTCCGGAAGGGCCGGGGGAACCATCCAACCCCCGCACCGGGGATATCACTGCCACCGGCGGCTGGATCCTCCTGTCCCTGGCCTTCCTGGCCGGGATCGCAGGGATCCTGTATGACCGCTGGCGGAAAAAGAAAGGGCGATCGTAACCAAACCGGAGCCGGTGGGGAACCGTTCCCACCGGCTCCTTTGAAAGGAAGCGCCGTAATGAGAAAAAAAGTCCAGCTCTGGCAGCTGGCCCTGGTGCTTTGCATCCTGGGCTTTTTCTTTGCCGGGGGAAAGGCTGCGGAAGGGGTCCTCCGGACCCGGCGGGAACGGGAGGCGGGCCTTGCCCTGGCCCAGCAGGTACAGGAGCATTCCACTGGGGAGAAATACGCCCCCAGCGGCCTTCTCATGAAATACGACGCCCTTTACCGCCAGAATCAGGACCTGGCGGGCTGGCTTTCCATCCCGGGCACCGCCACAGACTGCCCGGTGATGAATACCCCCGACGACCCGGAGAAGTACCTGCGCATGGCCTTTGACGGAAGCTATGCCATCAGCGGCAGTCTTTTTATAGGGGAAGGCTGTACCCCCGACGGAAGCAATGTCATCCTTTTTGGTCACAACATGAAAAACGGCACCATGCTGGGTACGCTGCCCCGGTACACCCGGGAGGACTACGCCAAGGAACACCCGGTTTTTCACCTGGACACCCTGACCCAAGAACGGGAGTACCAGGTGATCGCCGCTTTTTTCTGTACAGCGGGGGAAAAGTTTCCTTATGGCTATACCGACCTGACCCAGCCGGAGGTGTTCGAAGAATTTTTGGACCAGGCAGAAAAGCGCGCCCTTTGGTCCATGCCCCGCCGCCCGCAGCCCGGGACACGGCTGGCCACCCTCTCCACCTGCAGCTACCAGGGGGAGGAAGGACGCTTTGTGGTCATCGGGGCAGAGGCAGGGTAACACCGGGAACATCCTGCCCCCGCAAGGGAGTGGACAAAAGGCAAAGATTAAGGTAAAATAGAAATATGAGAAGAAGCAAAATAGAAGCAGGAAAACAATGCCCAAAATGCGGAAAAGTAGAAAA
>JAAWEO010000107.1 GCA_022794295.1 Angelakisella sp.
CCGTATAAGGAATTTCGCTCCCTGCGGGGAGCGACCAGGGCGCCGCCCTGACCCCGAGCCCTTCGGGCACGTGGGCTACGCCCAGCCCTTTGAAAAGGGCGGCCCCAAACTTTAGACCCTACGGGAGGTTGTGCGGGGCAAAAGGTTGTGCCTGGGGTCTTGGGCTGGTAGGAACTGCCCCCATCCGGTCTGTCAAAGGCAGGGGAATCGCTTCGCCTTGTGCTCATTTGGACTCCAGGCACCCACTAAGCCCCCGTACAGCGTCAAGGCGCGAAGCGCCGGGTAGGGTCTGTCAGCGGCCACCAGGCCGCCAGGCACCCACTAAGCCCCCGCACAGTGTTAAGCCGCGCAGCGGCGGGTAGGGTCTGTCAGCGGCCACCAGGCCGCCAGGCACCCACTAAGCCCCCGCACAGTGTTAAGCCGCGCAGCGGCGGGTAGGGTCTGTCAGCGGGTACTCGCCCGCGCAAAAGTGTTGTTTACTACAAGGGTGTAGTCTGCGCGCTGGGCTAGCTCCCCGGCTTCTTCCATTACAGTTTGAAGGCGCTCGAAGGCTTCCTCGGTCATGACCGGGTCGGTGTTCCAGGCGCCAATGTCCTTGTACCGCTGGACTACCTGGGTCAGGATCTCCTCCCCGGTGTCCGGAAAGGCAGGGGCGATGGCCTGGGCCACCTCGGCGGCGGTGTGCTCTGCTACCCACTGCTGGCCCTGGTAAACGGCGTTGGTGAACCGCTGGACCAGGTCCTTGTTCTTTTCCAGATAGCTTTTTTTGGCAAAGTAGGCGGTGTAGGGGATCTCCCCGGCGGCCTCCCCTACCGAGGCCACAATGTACCCCTTCCCCTCGGCCTCTACCATGGAGGCGGTGGGCTCAAAGCAGGTGGCGTAGTCCCCGTTGCCCCCGGTGAAGGCGCCGGTCATCAGGGAGAACTGGACCGAATCGTCCATGACCAGGTCGGACCTGGGGTCCATGCCGTTGTGGCGGATCACATACTCCAGGGCCATGTAGGGGACGCCCCCCTTGCGGCCGGAAAGGACATGGCTCCCCCGGAGCTTTTCCCAGGTGAAATCCGGGTCCGGCTCCCGGGCCATCAGGAAGGAACCGTCCCGCTGGGTCAGCTGGGCAAAGACCTGGGTGTGGTCCTTCTTCCCCTCGTTAAAGACGTAGATGGAGGCCTCCGGCCCGGCGAAACCGATCTCCACGTTGTCCGAAAGGACCGCAGCCATGACCTTGTCGGCCCCCTGGCCGTTGGACAGCTCGATCTCGATGTTCTGGTCGTCAAAGAACCCCAGCTGGATGGCGGCGTATTGGGGGGCGTAAAAGACCGAATGGGTCACCTCGCAAAGGCGCACCTTGTCCTTTGCTTTGGCGGCGCCGCCGCACCCGGGCAGCAGTGCCAGGGCCAGGGCAGCGGCAAGGAGGATACACAGCGTTCGTTTCATAAAACAAATCTCCCTTCAGAGTTGATGGCCCATCACCAGCCGCTGGAGGAAAACGACACCCTGGTACATCAGGGCCGCCACCGCCGAAAGGATGATGACACTGGCCATTACAAGGTCCAGCTTGAAAACCTGGCCCCCGTAAACAATAAGATAGCCCAGCCCCGCCTTGGAGACCAGGAACTCCCCGGCAATGACCCCTACCAGGGACAGGCCGATGTTGATCTTCAGCGACCCAAACAGGGTGCCGACGTTGCTGGGGAGGACGATCTTGCAGAAGATCTGTCCCTTGGTGGCGCCAAAGGTCTTTGCCATGCGTATGGCGTCGGGGTCGGTGCGGCGGAAGCCCCCCAGCATCTCCAGGACGGTAACGATCAGGGAAATAGCCAGGGCCATAAAGACGATCGCCTCGGTGCCCGCCCCCACCAGGATGATAATGACCGGGCCCAGGGCGATTTTGGGCAGGCTGTTCAAGACCACCAGGTAGGGCTCGCTGACCTTTGCTACAAAGCTGCTCCACCACAGCAGGATGGCAAGGCCCACCCCCAGTACCGCCCCCAGCAGAAAGCCCGCCAGGGTCTCGTAGACCGTGACCCAAAGGTGGAGCCACAGCTCGCCGCTTTCCAAAAGGCTGGCCCAGGTGCGCCAGATGCGGCTGGGCTGGCTGAGGATAAAGCTGTCGATAACACCCAGCCAGGCCAGCAGCTCCCACAGGGCCACAAGGAAAACCAGCAGGCCCCACTGCCAGGCCCGGACCCGCCGGCGGCGCCTTTCCCGGCTGCGGAGGTAGGCCGCCCGCTCTGGGGAAACGGCCCCCTGCACCTTGCTATCCATCTTCCTTCAGCTCCTTCCAGATATGGTTGAAATACCGGCTGAACCGGGGGTCGTCCCGGCAGGAGAGGGGGGTGCGGTCCGGCCCCAGGTCGATGGGCAAAAGCTCCTTGACCCGGGCGGGGCGCCCGGTGAGGATCAGCACCCGGTCCCCCATAGAGATGCTTTCCGGGATGTCGTGGGTCACCATCAGGGTGGTGATGTTTTCCCGGCGCAGGATCTGGTAGACGTCGTCGGTGACCGCCAGGCGGGTCTGGTAATCCAGGGCGGAAAAGGCCTCGTCCAGCAGGAGGACCTCCGGGCTGGTGGCCAGGGTGCGGATCAGGGCAGCCCGCTGGCGCATCCCACCGGAAAGCTGGCTGGGGTACTTTTCCCGGAACTCCCACAGGCCATAGCTTTTCAGCAGCTCCTGGGTGCGGGCCAGGCTTTCCCTGTCCAGGCGGCGGCGAAGCTCCAGGCCCAGGATGGCGTTTTTCCAGATGGTGCGCCACTCCAGCAGATTATCCTTTTGGAGCATATAGCCGATGCGGGGGTCGATCCCCACCACCTCCCGGCCCCCCAAAAGGATCCGGCCGGAGGAGGGAGACACCAGTCCGGCAATGATGGAAAGGAGGGTGGATTTTCCGCAGCCGCTAGGACCTACAATGCTTAGGAACTCCCCCTCTTTCATGGAAAAGCTAATATGGTCCAGGGCGAAGATCTCCCCGTTTTCGGCCTGGTACCGTTCGGTTATCTCTTGTATCTCAAGCAGGTTCAAATGATCACCTCGTTTCCTCCGGGGCGGCGGGCCCCGGCCCAGCGGCGAACCGCTGTCAAGGTCATAGTATGCCGGGGGGCGGCTGGCAGTGAAACCGCCGGATGAAGTGAAAATCGGGTCAAAAATCAGCGCCTTTTTTTCTACAATCTGCGACAAACAACGACAATAAATATAATTTCTTTGAATAAAAGGAAAATTTTGTCCGCCAATAGGGAATTTTTTCCTGTTCTTTTTAGGAGATAAAGCGAATATTGTATATAAATGGCTTCTTTTGGGGAGCAGACAGGAGGATCACCCTTTGGTCGGACTTTACCTTACCATGCTGGAGGACCCGGAGGATCAGCAGGTCTTTCGGGAGTTTTACGAAACCTACCACCAGGCGATGTTTCGGGCCGCATACCGGGTCCTGGGCAGCAGGGAATCTGCCGAGGATGCCGTGCATGACGCCTTTCTGGCGATCCTGGAGCAGATGCCCAAGGTGAAACAGCTGGGAATGGGCAGGTCCTACGCCTTTGCCGTTGTGGTCACCAAGAACAAGGCGGTGGACCTTTTGCGAAGGACCAGGCCCGCCGTATCCCTGGATGAGGTCGGGGACTGGCTTGCCGTGGCGGGACCGGAGGAAGAAAGCTGTACCACGGTGCTGGACGAGCTGGAGGAACCCTACAGCACCGTGCTGACCCTGGTGGGCATCGGCTTCCGGCCCCGGGAGATTGCCAAGCTGCAAAGGCAGGATGTCCGCACCGTTTACAAGCAGATCGTCAGGGGCAAAAAGAAGCTGCTGCAAAAGCTGAGAAAGGATGGCAAACATGGATCCTGATATTACCGATGGATTACTGGAGGAGCTGGCCCGGGAATGGGCGGCCACCCTGCCCAGCCGTTTTCCCCTGGAGCCGGAGCATCCCCACCGGTTTTCCCGGCAGTTTTTGGACAAGATGGAGCTGCTTTTCCGGGAGGCGGACCGGCGGGAGGATGCAGCCCGATGCCGGAGGGGAAGCGCCGGGAAGCTGCTGGCCCTTTTGCTTGCCGCTGCGCTGGCGACAACAATGGCCACCGCCTTTTTGGCCTACTACTTCCGGATGGTCCGGGAGGAGCGGAAGGAATACTCCGCGGTTCACTACGAGCAGGTGGGGAGAGGGTACGCGCCGGAGGAGTTTGTTCCGTATCATGTTACATATGTACCGGAAGGGTTTACGCAGGTACAGAGCAGACAAACGGACGTTTCTTATCGTGAGAAGTATACAAGTAAAAACGGCCTGTATGTTGTTTTCAACCAAAGCAAAATAGATCAAGCGAAATTCTCAATAGGCACAGAGAATGTTAAACCAGTAGATATTCAATTAAATGACAAAATGCTTGCAGTATTTATTGATGATGGGTCATACAGGGAAATTTATTGGGACGATGGTGCATACTCTTACTATTTGTTTGGAAATGTAACGGAAGAACTATTGGTAAAAATAGCTGAATCATTGTCGGATGAATAGGGCATTTTGACAAAATATGACTTTTATAGAAATTCTTCCTTTTTTTGTGTCATAATTCTACTCTGCTAAAACGATTACTTATAAAGGGGATTTGTGGAGGACTCTTTATATGTCAGTAATATCGTCAAAAACAGAGAGGGACTTTGTGTGAGAAATTCTGTAAAAAAATTTTTATCTATTATTTTGGCCGTTTCTTTTTGCTTTGCTTTTTCTGTAAATGCTTTTGCCATCCAGCCTCGCTATATATATGCTCTTGTAATTTCCAATGAGCTTACTGTTTCGGATGGTCAAGCAGTTATGTATTCTGATGTATCTGGGGCAGCTGATATTACAAAAGTTGTAATGACCCACGTTCTTCAGAAAAAAAGTGGAAGTAGTTATTCCAATGTTCGCAATACTACCTTTACAAGGACTTTTCATAACAATCCTATTCCCGACATGGAGGATATTGTGGATTTCACAGGTCCTGGAACATACCGTGTAAAAACGACTTATATGGTTACAGGCCCCAGAGGAACAGATACACATACACAGTATAGTACAGCAGTAACAATCTAAATAAAAAGCCTTCCAAAATTCCCTTATTATTTTAGGTATCCCAAAAAATAAAAAGACAGAAGGAGCTGCTGACAAATGGTTGATTACAAGGATATTGGTGCACGGATCAGGGCGGTCCGCGAAAGAAGAAGGATGACCCAGGAGCAGCTCGCCAAGTCGGTAGGTGTGGGAACGGCCCATATCAGTCATATCGAAACCGGCAACGCTGTGCCAAGCCTGAAGGCGCTGATCGACATCATCAACACCCTGGAATGCTCCGCCGACGAGCTGCTGTGCATCGAGATCGTCCAGGCCCGTCCGATCTACACCCGTTGGATCGAGGAGCTGCTTTGCGACTGCACCAGTGTGGAGCTGAAGATCATCAACGAGACAGTAAAGACACTGAAATCCTCCATGAGAAGATACGGTGACGGCCGGTTCCAATAACCATCCCACAAAAAAGACCTCTCCAGGCTGGACATCAGCCCGGGGAGGTCTTTTCTTATTATCCTTATGTTATAGAAGCCGGAAGTCCAGGAGCTCCTGCTCCGCCGCCAGCTGGAAGGATGCCAGTCCGGTACCGTCGGCGGTCATTTCGCCCCGCTGGTTGTCATAGGGGTCGGCCCGCCACTGGGGGTCCGGCGGGGTAAGGGGGACAAAGCAGGCGCTGTTGGCAACCATCCGCCAGGGGTCCAGGCTGCCAAAGTAGTGGCGCCGCCGGTCCTCCTCGCCGTTTCGCCGCGCCGAGGACCCATAGGAGCAATCCGCCCACAGCCAGCCGTGGGGGGCGATATAAAACATGGCCCAGTCGTGGCATCCCACATCCCCCGGACGGGCGGAAAGGCCGCTCTGCCAACGGGCAGGGATACTGGCAATGCGGCACATGGTGATAAACAGCAGGGCCATCATGCCGCAGTCCCCCCGGAGCTCCCGGGCGCACTGGTCAGCGACCCCCTCCAGCTGGAGGTAGGCGGGCTGAAAGCGGTAATCCACAAAGCCGGTGACATAGTCATAGATGGCCTTGGCCTTTTCCACCGGCCCGCGGCAGCACTGGGTCACCCGGGCGGTAAGGGCCCGGAGGTAGGGGGTAAAGACGATATGGGGGGTTTCCTCCCCGGTATCGAATTGGGGCTGGACCGGGTCAGGCCGGATGGTGAGGGGGTCGGTGCAGTCTGCCCGATACCGGTACCGATAGGTGACACTATACTCCCGCCGGGGGCTTTCCCTCCACCAGATGGTGCGCTGGGGGGCGCTTTCCGGGGCGCAGATGCCGCCGGGGGTGGCCTCCAGGATCTCGATTTCCGACTGCTGGGGGCAGGCGGCGGGGATGGGGATCCAGGCCTGGAAGGTGCTTCCGGGGACATCGGGGGCAGGCTTCAGGGAAGCCCGGATGGTAAGCTGGGCGGTGACGCCGCCCTCCCGGCGCATTCGGGCCAGGGTCTCGTCCCGGCTGGTGTTGTCCTCCGGCTCCCGGTGAAGGCCCGGGGTCAGCTGGGGGTAGAGGCGCAGGGACCCCAGAAAGCGGTTATGGAACCGGGGCTCCCCCTCCACATACCGCCAATCGATACGGCCATCGTCCACCAGGGCGTCGAACTGCTCCCCGGTGAAGCCGGGCCACTCTGCCTGCACCTGGGCGATGGCATCCTGGCGGGAAAGGGAATAATCCCGGGGCAGCAGCTCCAGGCGGTGTCGTTCCAAACGCAGGCGGGGGGCAAGCTCGGGCTGGGTATTGGCTTGCAGCCTTGCGTCGATGAGGCGGATAGCGCCTGCCAGGTCGCCGGCCAGCTTACGGCGGGCGATATCGCCGGGGAGGGGGACATTCAGGAAGGTATAATCCAGGTTTTTGGACATAGGACACGACTCCTTTGCAAAAGTTTCGCGGCTGAACAATATGTATTGTAGCCCACACGCCAGAAAAGTTCAAGAACAGCAGAGGGCAGCACCATACCCGAAGCCCAACGCCCAGTACTGGGTAGCCTTTCTGTCACCGGACACCAGTCCGGTCCGGGTCCAGGGCGGGCGGCCTGATGGCCGCTGACAGACCCTACCCGCCGCTTCGCGGCTTAACG
>JAAWEO010000108.1 GCA_022794295.1 Angelakisella sp.
CTGTCCGCCCTGGACCCGGACCGGACTGATGTCCGGTGACAGAAAGGCTACCCGGTACTGGGCGTTGGGCTTCGGGCATGGTGCTGCGCCGGCAGGTGCATTGGCTTCTCCGGTCCGTCAAAGGCAGGGGAATCGCCCCGCCCTGTACTCGTTCGGACTCCAGGCACCCACCAAGCCCCCGCACACCGTCAAGCCGCGAAGCGGCGGGTAGGGTCTGTCAGCGGCCATCAGGCCGCCCCGCATTATGAAGGCGGTTTGATAGGAGTTTTACGATTTTGTAAATTGTGCTTTGGAGTGGTTGACGATGAACATATAGCGTGCTATCCTTGTAAACGCACCTGAATGAAAGGAGGGGTTCTATGTATGGGAACAGCACTTGGCTGTTCAGCGAAAAAACACAAAGAGCTATGGAGTTCCTGCGCCTCTACCGCTTGCTCCATAATGCAATGCAACAGGAGGTGGACCGGGCCCTCCGGCAAATGGGAGCAGACCTTACCTCCGCCCAGCTGGATACCCTGATCTGTGTGGCCCATGGCTGCGGCGGACCAGTGAACCAGCGGGATATCGAGGAGCAGCTGAAGCTCTCGAATCCTACCGTTACCGGTATCCTGAAGCGAATGGAGCGGAAAGGCCTTATCACCCGGGTGGTGGGCAGCCGGGACCGCCGGTGTAAGGAGGTCCGCCTTACCGAAAAGTGTGCACGCCTGGGAGAACGCCTCCATCCCAAGGCAGGGACTATGATAGACCAAATGTTCCAGGGCTTTACTCAGGAGGAATTCGATACCCTGAACTGCCTGCTCCGGCGGCTTCTGGAAAACTGCGGACAGGTCCAGGAGGAGAAGCACCCTTGCAAGGCGCTTGCCGCCGTGTCTAAAATAATGTACAGTGGAGGAACTGTTTGATGAAAAAAAATTACCGCTTTGTGCAGTGCGCTGCCGCCTCTGCGGCCGCAGCTCTGCTGGTCCTTACCGCCTGCGGTGCTCCCGCTCTCCCTGCCCAGGGACAGGAGGGCAGTGTCCAGGCCATCGAGGTACATACAACCTCTGCCGCCCGCGGCACCATCGACCGCCAAACCGAGTTTGTGGGCCGGGTAGAGGCCTCCGAAAGCATCAAGGTCTATGCTACCTCCCAGGCCAAGGTGCTGGAAACCTACGCCACCCCCGGCCAGTATGTGGAAAAGGGCCAGCTCCTTTTTGAGCTGGATACCGAGAACCTGGAGACCATGGCGGAAACCGCCCGCCTCCAGTATGAGGCTGCTGTCTCCGGAAGCAATACCACCATCATCCAGACAAAAAGCGCCTGGGACAGCGCCGGGGATATGTATGCCACCCTGAAGGATAGCCGGGACGCCATCGAGGACGCCCGGGACTCCGCAAAGGCAGGCCTGGAAAAGGCCAAAAAGGCCCTGGAGGATGCAAAGGCGCTGCAGGATAGCCCCGACCTCCCCGAGGACCAGAAGCCCACAGCCGATGATATTGCCAACCTGGAAAAAGCGGTGGCAGGTGCAGAGGAGGGCTATAACCAGGCCCAGAACGCCTATATCCAGAACTATGACAAGCTGGATGAACAGGTCACCAGCGCCCGGAAAAACCTGGTCAACGCCCGGGATACCTACAAGAATACCAAGGGCGACGAGGAGGAGGGCATCACCGGCACCATCCAGAGCCAGATCGACCTGGCTAAGATCAGCTATGATAACGCCCTGAAGGCCCTGAACGAGGCCAAGGTCTATGCGCCTGTCTCCGGTGTCGTCTCCGCCAAAAATGTGGCGGTCAGCGATATGGTCTCCCCCGGCGCCCCCGCCTATGTGATCGACCAGGAGGGCGCCACCCCCATGATCTCCTTCAACCTGTCGGAGGACGGGGCCAATGCCCTGACAGTGGGCTCCCCGGTGACGGTGGTCTATGGCGGTCAGGAGTTTTCCGCCCAGATTACCGAGCTTTCCAATGCCGCCAACCCCCAGACCGGCCTGTACGCCGCCAAGGCCCAGACCGATGAACCCCTGGGCACCAGCCGCTCCGGCGGGGTGGTAAAGGTGAAGGCCAGCACCGCCAAGGCGGAGGACGCCATGCTCCTTTCCCTGGAGCTTTTGGAGTACGACGGCAACCAGCCCTTTGTTTATGTGTTCCGGGAGGGCAAGGCGGTTCGGGTGGATGTTGTCACCGGAATCTCCTCTGCCGATGACGTTGTCATCCTCTCCGGCCTTGACGAAAACGACCAGATTATCACCACCTGGCACCCGGACCTGAAGGACGGGGCGGATGTGACTCTGGCCCAGTGACAAAAGGGGGAATTTGATGTTTTCCATCCCAAGATTTTCGATTAAAAGGCCGGTGTGCGTCTTTATCTGCGTGCTGAGCCTGATTGTCTTCGGCACCTCCTCGGTGTTTCAGATGCCCCTGGAATCCACCCCCGAGATAGAGATGCCCGTCCTGATGATTATGACCCCCTACTACGGGGCCTCCCCGGAGGAAATCGACAAGTCGGTCACCGACCGGATAGAGGTGGCCCTGAGTACCATCTCGGAGGTGGATTCCACCACCTCCATGTCCAGCGAGAACATGGGCATTACCGTCCTGCAGTTTGACTACGGGGTGGATATTGACAAAAAATACCAGGATGTTACCTCCGCCCTGGCCATGCTCCAGCTTCCCGACGATGCCCAGGACCCCACCATTATCGAAATGAACATGAGCGCCATGAACAGCAGCATCATGTCCCTTTCGGTGGAGGCCAACGCCGGGGACAACCTGAAGAACTACGTAGAGGACAATATTGTCCCGGAGCTGGAGCGCATTGAAGGGGTCTCCGATGTGTCGGTGTTCGGCGGCAGCCGCCAGTATATCCAGGTGCTGCTGGACGAGAACAAAATGACCCAGTATGGCCTTACCATGCAGGCGGTCTCCAGTGCCATCGCCTCCAGCGAGTTTGAGCTCACCATGGGCTCCCTGGACCGGGGAAACATTACCGTGGACCTTACCGGCAGCCAGAAGATCGAAAACTACCGCACCCTGGATACCGTTCCCATCACCCTGTCCGGCGGGGACGTTATCCACCTTTCCGATGTGGCCCAGGTAATCATGGCGGACGAGGAGCAGACCTCCTACAGCCGCCGCAACGGCCTGGATGCCATCAGCCTTTCGGTCACCAAGGAGCAGAGCGGCAACACAGTGGGCATCTGCCAGCAGATTGTCAAGGAGGTGGACCGCCTCAACAACAGCGGCCTGGGCATCACCCTGGAGGTCTCCTATAACAGCGGTGAGGAGATCATGGAGAACATCAAGCAGGTGGTCCTCAGCCTGGTGGAGGGCCTGGCCATCGCCGTGGTGGTGCTGTGGCTATTCCTGGGGGAGTGGAAGGCCTCCGCCATTGTGGCCATCTCCATGCCCCTGTCGGTGCTCACCGCCCTGATCCTCATGTCCTTCCTGGGTATGACCATTAACATGATGTCCCTGGGGGGACTGGTCATCGGCATTGGTATGCTGGTGGACAACTCCATTGTGGTCATCGACAGCTGCTTCAAATCTACCCGGGATATGGGGGGCACCTCCTTCCGGGAGAAGGTCATCAAGGGGGCGGAGCTGGTCACCAGCTCGGTCATCGCCTCCACCCTGACCACAGTAGTGGTATTCCTGCCCATCGCCATGATCAAGGGCATCTCCGGGCAGATGTTCCACGACGTGGCCTATACCATCGTTTTCTCCCTAACGGCCTCCCTGATCAGCGCCGTTACCCTGGTGCCTCTTCTCTTTGTCCAGCTACAGCCCCGGGAAAAGACGGAATTTATCGCCTACCGGGTTATGGGCCGGGTGGAGGAATGGTATGGCGCCATCATCACAAGGCTGCTGCACAAGCGCAAGCTGGTGGTCAGCTCCGCGGTGCTGCTGCTGGTGCTGGCGGTGGTGCTCTTTGCCATGGTGCCCCAGGAGCTGATGCCCAGCATGACCAGCGGCAACATCAACCTGGAGGTCACCACCAAAAGCGGGCTCAACCTGGAATCCACCAACGAGATCATGGCCCAGCTGGAGGATTTGGTGAAGGAACACCCCGATGTGGAAAACTACTCCATGAGCGTGGGCAGCGGCGGCGGAATGATGGGGGCCAGCGCCGCCTCCATCAGCGTGGAGCTGCGGGAGGACGCCTCCCTTTCCGACGACGAGTTTGTCCAGGAGATCCGCGGCAAGGCCAAATCCATTCCCAACTGCAGCGTGGAGGTCTCCGCCAACGACATGATGTCCATGCTTTCCTCCCAGAACGTGGATATCACCCTTCAGGGACCGGACCTGACTGTTTTGGAAAAGACCGCCAACCAGCTGCGGGACCTGATGGCCGCCATGCCGGAGTTTGACAGCGCCACCACCAGCCTTGCCAACGGCGCGCCCCGGGCGGAGATTGTGGTGGACCCCATTCTGGCAGCCTCTGTCCGGATGACCCCCATAACGGTGCTCAGCTCGGTCCGCAGCCAGCTTACCGGCATTGAGGCCATGACCATCCAGGACGGGGAAACCGAGTACTCGGTAAAGGTAGAGCTTCCCAAGGACCGGTTTGTGGATATCAGTGACCTGTACGGCATGATGATCGACACCCCCACCGGGGGCCAGGCCGCCCTTACCGATATGGCGGAGATCGTCTATACCGAGGCCCCCACCTCCATCACCCGCCAGGACGGGGACTACCAGGTCACCGTCACCGGCACCCCCCTGATGGGCAGCAATGTCAGCCAGCTTACAGCCAAGGTGCTCCAGGCAGTGGGCTCCCAGGTGGAGCTCCCCTCCGGCGTGGAGGTGGCCCAGGGAAACATGATGGATATGATGTACGAGGAGTTCGCCCTGATCTGGAACGCCCTTTTGGTGGCCCTCTACCTGGTGTTTGCCGTAATGGCTATCCAGTTTGAGTCCCTGCGCTTCCCCATTGTGGTGCTGATCTCCATCCCCTTCGCCATGGTAGGCTCCTTCCTGGGGCTGGCGGTCACCGGTTCCTCGGTGAACATGACCTCCCTGCTGGGCCTGGTAATGCTGGAGGGCATCGTGGTCAACAACGCCATCGTCCTGATCGACTATGTGAACATCCTGCGCCGGGAAAACGGCGTGGAGATCCACGAAGCCCTGATCCGGGCGGGCAAGATGCGCCTGCGGCCCATCCTTATGTCCTCCCTGACCACCATTGTGGGCCTGCTGCCCATGGCGATCGGCTCCGGGGTAGAGATGATGGAAAGCATGGCTATCGTGGTCATCGGCGGCCTGATCATGTCCACCCTGCTGACCCTGATCCTGATCCCCACCTTCTACCTGATCTTCGACAAAGAAGACCGCCGCAGACGGAAAGAGGAACGGCGGGCAAGACGTCAAGCCAGAAAAGAAGCAAAAGCAGCAAAGCAGCCCCACTAACCGACAAAATATCCCATAATCTGCTCGGGCCCCCAAAGGCCCGAGCAGATTTTTGCCCTGCCCGCGATCCATCCCCCCACCGAAGCCACCAAACCCGTCCCCCACCCCCGGCCCGCAGGCCATTAGCCGCGAAGCGGCTCCGCCGGAGGCACCAAAACACTGCACCCAGGACCGAGAAACAGACACGTTCAAGAAACAGCCCTGCAAGATGCAACAAATTGCCGTTTTTATCGTTACATATAAGAGGGGAATGCCAAGAATATGAATATTTTGTTATTTCCTGCCAAAGGGTTTGACACCACCCCCCGATTATAGTAAAATTATGCTGATATGACTCGCTTTTTTGCGGGTATGGTAATAGTGTCTCTTTTTTGAATCAGATTTATGTGGAACCGATTTTTAGTGGATGGGAAGTGCTTGCCTATATGCGAAAAACAAAAATTATCTGTACCCTGGGCCCAGCATCGGAAAAGGAAAGTATCCTTCGGGAAATGATGCTCCGGGGGATGAATGTCTGCCGGTTTAATTTTTCCCATGGTACCCATGAGGAGCATAAGAAAAAATTGGATCTGGTAAAGCGCCTCCGGGAGGAGCTTCGCCTGCCCGTCGCCGCTATGCTGGATACCCGGGGACCGGAGATCCGCTTGGGCGACTTCGAAAGCGGCAGCGTCCTGCTGGAAGCCGGAGCGGAGTTTACCCTGACCACCCGGGATGTCCTGGGTAACCAGGGGATCGCCTCTGTTACCTATCAGGGCTTGCCCGGGGATGTGACCCCCGGCGGGCGGATCCTGATCGATGACGGCCTGGTGGAGCTTACCATCCGCTCTGTTACCGATACCGATATCGCCTGTACCGTGGTCAACGGGGGAAAGATCTCGAACCATAAGGGGATCAATGTCCCCGGGGTCTCCCTCTCGATGCCTTATCTAAGTGACAGCGATAAGGCGGACCTTCTTTTCGGGATTCGGGAGGGCTTCGACTTTGTGGCCGCTTCCTTTGTCCGTACCGCCCAGGATGTCCTTGCCATCAAGGGCTTTCTCAACGAAAACGGCGGGCGCCAGATCAAAATCATCGCCAAAATCGAAAATGCCGAGGGCGTCCGGAACCTGGACGAGATCCTGGCAGTCTCCGGGGGGATCATGGTGGCCCGGGGCGACCTGGGGGTGGAGGTGGATATGCAGGAGATCCCCATCCTCCAGAAGATGATGATCCGCAAGTGCTATACCGCCGGTAAGGTGGTCATCACCGCCACCCAAATGCTGGAGAGTATGGGAAGCCACCCCCGCCCCACCCGGGCGGAGGTCAACGACGTGGCAAATGCCATCTACGACGGGACTAGCGCCATTATGCTCTCTGGGGAGACCGCCGCCGGCATGTACCCCCTGGAGGCCCTTACCACCATGTCCACCATTGCCGAGCGCACCGAAAAGGATATCAACTACCGCGGCCGCTTCCGCCAGCGGGATAACGGCCCGGCCTCCAGCAATATCACCGATGCCATCAGCCATGCCACCTGTACCACCGCCATGGATATCGGCGCCGCCGCTATTATCCCCATCTCCAAGTCGGGGCGTACCGCCCGGATGGTGAGCAAATACCGGTGCAGCATCCCCAT
>JAAWEO010000109.1 GCA_022794295.1 Angelakisella sp.
GCGGAAGTAGGAGGTCACCGCTGCCTGCTCCGGCTTGGTCAGGCTGTCCCCCACGCTGTCCCGGACGATGGGGCCGCAGATCAGCACCGTGGAGGCCGCTGGGAGACATCCCAGCAGAAAGGGCGCCACCGAGGCGTTGATCCGCCGGTTGTTAAACAGGCCGTTCAGGGCCACCTGGGAATTGGAAAGATTCTTTCGCTTTTCCATCATCCGCTGCAAGTAGGTAATGGCGTAAAAAACCACCATGGTCTCGATGGTAGTCTTCCCCACCGCCCCCTGGAGGGCAGCCTGGAGGGTCACATCCAGGGGCAGCTGGTAAATAAGGATGGTTCCTACTGTTGCCGCTGCTACCGCCACCATCAGGGGCTTTTTCAGTGCCATCACCACAATGATAATGGTGAACACAATGAGGATCTTCAGAATTGCCATAGAGGCCTCCTTCGGTTTAAGCTATTTTATCTTTAATCTACTTAAATTGTATGTATTTTATAGGATACCGTTCCTTTCCCCCTTTGTCAAGGAAATTCTGGCAGCTTCGACAATTTCTGTGAGCTGCACAAATACCAAAGGCCCTTTTTGTTACTTTTTATAGACCCATTCCCCATTTTTTGGTATACTGATCAAAAGAAAGGGAGGGCACAAAAATGAAAAAGCCAGAAATCAGTTCCAAGGCCGTGATATTCCCCGGGGCCCAGGTGGTGGGAGAGGTTACCGTGAAGGACGGGGCCAGTATTTGGTACCAGGCGGTCCTTCGAGGGGACGACGCCCCCATTTCCATTGGGAAGGGAACCAATATTCAGGACGGATGTGTCATTCACGCCGATCCGGGCTGTCCTGTCCTTGTGGGGGAGGGGGTAACAGTGGGACACGGGTGTATCCTTCACGGGTGCCGCATTGAAAATCATGTTTTGGTAGGGATGGGCACTATTATCCTCAACGGTGCGGTGCTGGAGGAGTATTCCATGGTAGGAGCCGGTTCTCTGGTCACCGGAGGAACGGTGATCCCCTCCGGGATGCTGGCCTTTGGGAGGCCGGCAAAGCCGGTGCGGCCCCTTACCCCGGAGGAAAAGGAACAGATCCTCCGAGACGCCCTCCATTATGAAAAGCACGCAAAAGAGGCAAAAGAGGCGGCGGGCACTTGATTTCTCCCCCTATTCATAGTAAACTGTGATAGTACACATTTTCCAACCGATTATCTGGAAGGAGCGTCTGCGAAATGGTTTCCAAAGAACTGCAAAAGCGCATCGAGGAGTACGCCGCCAACAGCCGGAAGGCCCTGGTGGAGGACCTTTCCACCCTGGTGAGGATCCCCAGTGTCAGCCACTTCGGTGCAGATGGCCTGCCCTTTGGCAAGGGGGTAGCCAATGCCCTGGACAAGGCCCTGGAGATGGCGGAGGGCTACGGCCTGACCACCGAAAACTGCGGCTACTGGTACGGCCTGGCCCACTACGGCGAGGGAGACGCCACCATCGGCCTGTTCTCTCACCTGGACGTGGTGCCAGAGGGAAACAACTGGATCTACGCCCCCTATGAGCCCCTGGAGAAGGACGGTCTTTTGATCGGCCGGGGCAGCACCGACAACAAAAACGCCGCCGTGGTCTCTTTGCACGTGATGAAGGGGCTGCGGGAGCTGGGCATCCCCCTGCGCAGCAAGATCACCCTCTTTTTTGGGTGCAGCGAAGAAACCGGAATGCAGGACATTGATAAGTTTGTGGAGGAGCAGCCCATGCCTGATTTCTCCATTGTGCCGGATACCACCTTCCCTGTCTGCCACGGGGAAAAGGGGATCCTCTCCTTCCAGGCCCACTGCTCCACCCCCTGGACCAAGGTCACCGGCCTGTCCGGAGGGGTCGCTGACAATGTGGTGCCGGACCTGGCCTCCGCCACCCTGGCCAACGAGCCCGCCCTTTTGGCGGAGCTTACCGCCGCCGCGGAAAAGGCGAAGGGCATCGCTGTTGCAGCGGATGGGAACGCCATTGTTATTACCGCCACCGGCCGCACCGCTCACGCCGCCCAGCCGGAAAACGGGGTCAATGCCATCCATCTGCTGATGAAATTCCTGGCCGGGATCCAGGGCATCGGAGCAGACCGGGAGATCTGCGCCTTTGCCGCAGAGACCACCTCCGACTGCTACGGGGAGCACCTGGGCATCGCCGTGGAGGACGAACCCTCCGGCAAGCTCACCTGCATCAGCGGCCTGGCTGCCACCGAGGACGGGCATTTGGTGATGCACTACAACGTCCGCTATCCTGTTACCCACAAAGGGGAGCTGGTAAAGGCGGACCTGGAAAAGACCCTTTCCCCCAAGGGCTGGACGGTAGAAGGCTTCACGGACAGCCTGCCCATCTACCTGCCTGCGGACAACCCCAACGTTCAGGAGCTCTGCCGCATTTACGGCGAAGTCACCGGCCGGGAGGCAGTCCCCTACGTGATGGGCGGCGGCACCTATGCCCGGCACCTGAAGAACGCTGTGGGCTTTGGCATGGAGACTGACACCTCCACCGGCCTGCCCGAGGGACACGGCCGGGCTCACGAGCCGGACGAGGCCATGATCATTGACGAGCTGGTGGATGCCGTAAAGATCTACCTCCTCTCCATCGTCGAAGTAGACGCCCTCCTCCACAAATAGGGGCCCAAAACCCTACCCGGCGCTGCGCGCCTTAACACTGTGCGGGGACTTGGTGGGTGCCTGGAGTCCGAACGAGCACAGGGCGATGCGATTCACCCGGCCTTTTACGGGCTGGATAGGGGCAGCGCCTGTCAGCCCAAGTCTCCAGGCACACACTTTCGCCCTGCACACACTCCTGTAGGGTCTAAAGTTTAGGTCCACCCTTTTCAAAGGGTTGGGCGTAGCCCACGTGCCCGAAGGGCTCGGGGTCAGGGCGGCGCCCTGGTCGCCCTCCGCAGCGGGCGAAATTCTTTATACGGAGTGAGCATTTTTCTTTGCTCCTTTCTTTTTGCGATAGAAAAAGAAAGGAGAAGCCTGCTCGCCCCGCACCTAGCTAACCTGCAAATACACCCCAGTGGGGTGTTTTGCAATCTCAGCCCCCCTCGAATGGACCGGCCCATAAGGCCGGTCCATTCGACCCTCTAAAGGCCGCCACCAGGCGGCCCCAACAGCTGGCCCATCACCCCAACGACAACGCACAAGAGCCTATCCAAAATCTCCCCGTACACTGCCGGTCAGACCCTTTTCCTCCCCGCTGCGATACCCCGCCCGCAGGCGGCCCTCAGCGCGAAGGAAAAAATCCCTGCCCTTTCCGTGTACTTGGAAATTTTGAATAGGCTCTCAACAGTTGCCTTGCATAACACAAGACCCAAACATTGACCTGTAGGATTTTCAGCATTCAAAGCGCCGGGCAGGGAACTGCCCGGCCTTTTGCTGCTTATTGCTTATTCCTCTACGGTCTCCATTGCGGCGTTCTCCGCCTCCTCGGCGGCCTCCCGCTCTGCCAGCAGGGCCTTGATGGAGAGGCTAGCGCGCTTCTTCTCGTAGTCCAGCTCGGTGATCTTGGCTTCCACCACATCCCCTACTGCCAGCTTGTCGGCAACCTTCTCCACCCGCTCCTTGGCGATCTGGGAAATGTGGATCAGGCCATCGATGCCGGGAATGATTTGGGCAAAGGCGCCGAAGGCGGTAATGGACATAATGCGGACGGTGACCACATCTCCCACCTGGTGCTGGGTCTTGATGACCTCCCAGGGGTTATCCTCCGACTTCTTATAGATAAGGGAGACCTTCTTGTCCTCGGTGTTGATGTCCTTCACGGTGACGGTGACAGTGTCCCCAACCTTCACTACCTCGGAGGGATGCTTTACCCGCAGCCAGGTCAGGTCGGTCATGCCAACGCGGCCATCTACGCCGCCCAGGTCCACAAAGACGCTGAAGTTGGTGATGGACTTGACGGTGCCGGTGTAAACCTTGCCGACCTCCACCTCTTCCCAGAACTTTTTAGCCAGCTCCTCCCGCTGGGCGCGAAGCACGGCGCTGATGGAGCCCAGGGCCCGGCGGCGCTGGCGGTTGGTCTCCAGGATCTTAAAGGAAACCTCCTTGCGGAGCAGGACATTCAGGTCCCCGTCACGGGGCACACCGGACTGGGAGGCAGGGACAAAGACCTTGATGCCGTTGGACAGCACCAGGATACCGCCCTTGATGACCTCGGTGACAATACCGGTGAGGATCTCGCCGGTCTCCCCTGCGCTCATTACCTTCTCGAAACCGGCGGCCTGGTCCAGACGCTTCTTGGAGCACATGGCGGTGCCCTCCACGTCGTTGACCCGAACCACCAGCAGCTCGATCTCGTCCCCTACCTTCACCAGGTCCTCCGGCTTGGCAGAGGGATCGTCGGTAAGCTCGCTCATGGGCACAAAGCCGGCATGCTTGGTGCCGATGTCCACAAAGATCTCGTTCGGCTTGATGCCGGTAACGACACCCGTTACCTTCTCCCCATTATATGTACTTTTGAAGGATTGCTCCAGCATCTCCTCAAAAGTCATGTCATTGCTGATGTTATCCATTCTGCTCATGGTTTCTTGAACCTCCTTAATTATACCAACCGGCGTCGATGCGCCGGCAGTAATTCCGATCAGCAGGGACCGGGCGAAAAGCTCCCGATGCTGGACAAGCTCCCCGGCCTCCTCCACCAGCACTGTGGGACAGTGGGCGGAACAGATGCTGCACAGCTTGCGGGTGTTGGAGCTGTGATGGCCGCCGATGACCACCATGGCATCCACCCGGGATGCCAGTTCCCCAGCCTCCTTTTGCCGTACAACAGTAGCTTTACATATTGTATCAAATATCTTGAGATTTGTACACACCTTTTTTGCAGAAAAAACGGTTTTCTCCCATTCTTGTCTGTTAAAAGTGGTCTGGGCCACCAAAATATAGCTTTGTTTGTGGAAATTTTCCAAAGCGGAGACCGCTTTTTCCAGTTCTTCCCCGGTTTGGACCACCAAAAAGGGGCCGCGGCAGTGGCCTGTGATGCCCTTTACCTCCGGGTGTCCCGGGTCCCCGGCCACCAGCACCACCGTTTCCGGGGGCTCTTGGGCCACGATCTGGTGGACCTTGGCTACAAAGGGACAGGTGGCATCCACATACCTCAGGCCCAGGGCATCCAGCTCCCGGGTGGTACCAAGGGGCACCCCGTGGGCCCGGATGACCACAACGGCCTTTTCCGGCGCCTCCCCCGGGGCATCGATGACCCGGACCCCCTTTTTTCCCAGGCGGCGGGTCACTGTTTCGTTGTGGATAATGGGTCCCAGGGTGCAGACCGGATAGCGCCCCGCGGCTCTTTCCGCCTCCTGCTCCACCAGCTCCACCGCCCGCCGCACCCCAAAGCAGAAGCCGGCGGTCTTTGCTGTTTCGATGTTCAAGGGGCCTCCGCCTCCCATCCCAGCAGGGCATTGATCCTTCCCATGATCAGCTTGCTGGCCTTGCGCAGGGAGGACCTTTCCTCCCCCTGGAAGCCCAGCTCGCTATATGGGATGATCTCCCCGATCTTCACGGTGATCCGGGAACGAAAGCCCTGGCGCTCTCCAAACAGGAGGGCACAGGGGAGGACATCCGCCCCGGTCTGCCGAGCGATAAAGGCGGTACCCGACTTTGGCTTCATGGGGCCGCCGGTGCGGTTCCGGGTACCCTCGGGGAAGATCCCCACCAGGTGGCCGTTTTTCACCAGCTCCACCGCATGGTCGATGGCGCTCATATCCCCTTCTCCGCGGTTCACCGGGAACACCCCCAGCATCCGAAGGAGGAAACCCAGGGCCTTATGGTCGAACCATTCCGCCTTGCTCATAAAGCAGACCTGCCGCCCGGGGATCGCATGGGCCAGGACGATGGGGTCCTTCATAAACCGATGGTTGCAGACCACCAGAGCGCCCCCTTTTCGGGGGATATTTTCCCGGCCTTCTATACGGATATCATACAAAACCGCCCAGATAACCCGGGTGACCCCCCAGGCGAAGGCATAAAAGGGGGTCATCTCTCCACCCCGCTTTTTTGCCGGACATAATCCACCACCGCCTGGACGGAGCCCTCCAGGGTAAGGCTGGTGGTATCACAGAGCCAGGCATCCTCCGCCTGACGGAGGGGAGCGGCAGCCCGGTGGGAATCGTTATGATCCCGCTCCCGGACCTCCTGGAGGACGGTATCAAACTCCACCTGTTCTCCCTTGGCGACCAGCTCCTTATACCGGCGCATTGCCCGAGCCTCCGGGTTGGCTGTAAGGAAGATTTTCACCTGGGCATCCGGCAGGATAACGGTACCGATATCCCGCCCGTCCATAATCACATTATGCTTCCGGGCCAGGTCCCGCTGGAGCTCCAGAAGGAACTGGCGCACCTGGGGCATAGCAGAGACAGCGGAGGCCGCCATACTGGCCTCCGGGGTACGGATCGCCTGGGAAACATTTTCTCCCCGAAGGAAGATTTGTTGGCCCTGGGGGGTAAACTCCAGGGTAATACAAGTACTCTCCAAATAGGGGAGCACCTGGGCGGGGTCGGCGGGGTTGGCCCCTCTGCGGAGGGCATCCAGGCCGACAGCCCGATAGAGGGCGCCTGTATCCACATGGAGGAAGCCCAAGCGGCGGGCGGCCTCCTGTGCGATTGTACTTTTTCCGGCACCTGCCGGGCCATCCAATGCCACCGAGATCATATTCAACACCCCCGGGCAGAAATTACTGCTGTAGCAGGAACAGCATATACGACTATTATAACATAATTTGACGCATCTGGTAAAGAAAATTTTCGGACCCACAGACCCTACCCGCCGCTTCGCGGCTTAACGGTGTGCGAAGGGGGTAGTGGGTGCCTGGAGTCCGAACGGGTACAGGGCGGGACGATTCCCCGGCCTTTGACGGACTGGGGCAGGCGAGGTTTCTGCCGGTGCAGAACCATACTTGAAGCCCAACGCCCAGTACCGGGTAGCCTTTCTGTCACCGGACATCAGTCCGGTCCGGGTCCAGGGCGGACAGCGCCTGGTCGCCCGCCGCAGCGGGC
>JAAWEO010000110.1 GCA_022794295.1 Angelakisella sp.
GGTGCAGGGCGGCAGGGGGTGCCTGGAGACAGAGCGCCATGTAGTTTGTCTGTCTTTTGCAAAAATCCTGCCCCCAGGCGGGGGCACAGAGAAGGGCACCGCCGTATGGCGGTGCCCTTTGGTTTTCTGGCCTGCATTTTAATGATCCAACTGTATGAGCTTCGGCCGCCACTGGGCGGCGAGGGATGGGCGTGGGTGAATTTTTAGGGGTGGAGGGGCGGAGGTTGGGCGGGGGAGTTGTTAGTCGTTTGCTGTTTTGCGAGTGAAAACAGGAGGATATGGGAGCATAAGGGAGGATACGGGAGGGTGCGTGGGGGGCAGCAGGTTCTTGAAACACGGTTTTTCGGGGCGAAACCGGCTGAAAACGGTCTGGAAACGGCTTTGCTTTTTATAGGGCAGGTGTGGTACACTGGTAGCACAGAAACAGCCAAGGGTTCCCCCGCCGGGACCCGAGGCGGGCCGGGGCCTTCTACGAGGGCTCCTATGGAAAGGAAAGAGAATGAATATCAATTTTGGCGCACCCCAAGGCTCCAGGGCCCCCCAGGACAACATCCCCAAGTACCGGGACACAGGAAAGCGAGCGGGGCGCATGGCCCTTCTTGTCGCAGCTGTGGTGCTGGTCGCGGCGGTGGGCTCCGCCTCCTTTACCATCATCAACGAGGGCTACATCGGGGTGAAGTACCAGTTCGGAAAGATCGTGGACGACTCCCTTTCTGCCGGGCTGAATTTTAAGATCCCCTTTGTCCAGACCATTCGCCAGGTGGATATCCGGGAGCAGATGTACCAGATGGACGCCAACGCCTACACCAAGGACACCCAGACGGTGGAGGGCATCCAGACCAAGCTGAACTACGTTTATGACCGCGGGGAGCTCTCCAACATCATCCGGAACATCGGGATCAACAATGTGGAATCCAAGCTTTTGATCCCCCAGATGCAGTCCATTGTGAAGAACGAAATCGGCCAGTACAAGGCGGAGGACCTGGTGCAGAACCGCACCATTGTTCAGGAAAGCATCGAGGAAAAGCTCCGGGAAAGCCTGGGCCAGAGCGGCATCATTGTCGTCTCCTTCGCCATTGAGAACCTGGACTTTGAGGATGGCTTCGAGGAGGCCATCCGGGCCAAGGTGGTGGCGGAGCAGGAGGCCCTGAAGATGCAGAACAAGACCAAGGAGAAGGAGGAGCTGGCCCGGCAGACGGTGATCGAGGCCCAGGCGGAGGCGGAAAGCCAGAAGATCCGGGCCGATGCCGAGGCCTACGCCATTGAGGCCATCCAGAAGCAGCTCCAGCAAAGCCCCGAATACATCGAGCTCCAGCGGGTGCAGAAGTGGGATGGCAAGTATCCCCAGGTAATGGGAAACAGCGTCAACCCCTTCGTATCCATCGGCGGCCAGGAGTAACCGGTTTTCCGGTCCCCTGACACGCCAAGGGAGGGATGGCTCAGCCATCCCTCCCTTGTTGCGTTTTACGAGCAGTCCGGGGACAGGGCAGAGCTTTCCCCTCTGGACAACTTTCCCCAAAGGCCTCCCGGCGATAGAATGAAATAAAGGCAAACAGGAGGCTGCTTCTTTATGATCTACGAAAATATTTTGCAGGCCATGGGCCACACCCCCCTGATCCGCCTGGGGCGGATGGTCCCCGGCCCGGACTGTGCAGAGGTCCTGGTGAAATTCGAGGGGATGAACGTGGGGGGCTCTGTGAAAACCCGCACCGCCTACGGCATGATCCGGCAGGCGGAGCGGGACGGGCTGCTCCACCGGGACAGCGTTATTGTGGAATCCACCAGCGGCAACCAGGGTATCGGTCTGGCCCTGATCGGGGCAGTGCGGGGCTACCGCACCGTTATTATCATGCCCGACTCGGTCAGCGAGGAACGGCGCAAGCTGGTGCACCATTACGGCGCCGAGGTGGTGCTGATCCATGACGCCGGGGATATTGGGGACTGCATTGCCCGGTGTCTGGAAACCGCACAGGAAATGGCCGCCGCCGACCCCAACGTCTACCTCCCCCAGCAGTTTCTCAACCCCGCCAACCCCTCTGTCCACCGGCAGCAGACCGGCGTGGAGATCCTGGAGGATGCAGGAGGGCCCATCCACGGCTTCTGCTCCGGCATTGGCACCGGGGGCACCCTCACCGGCATCGGCCAGGTGCTCCGGGCGGAGAATCCCTCTATTACCATCTGGGCGGTGGAGCCGGAACAGGCCGCCATCCTTTCCGGGGGGAGGGTGGGCACCCACCTGCAAATGGGCATCGGGGATGGCCTCATTCCAGAGAACCTGGACCAGACTGTCTATGACCAGGTGGTCACCGTCACCGACCAGGAGGCCATTGCAGCGGCCCGGGATCTGGCCCGGCTGGAGGGGATCCTTTGCGGCATCACCGGTGGAAGCAACGCCGCCGCGGCCCTGCGCATGGCCCGGGAGCTGGGCCCCGGCAAACGGGTGGTGACCATTTTGCCCGACACCGGAGAACGCTACTTCTCCACCCCACTCTATTCCACCCCTACCCGGCGCTAACGCGCCTTAACGGTGTGCAGTGTCTTAACTTGTGCCTGGAGTCTTAACGAGCACAAGGCAGGACGATTCCCCAGCCTTTGACGGGCTGGATGGGGGTAACACCTGTCAGCCCAAGTCCCCAGGCACAACCTTTCGCCCTGCACACGCTCCCGTAGGGTCTAAAGTTTAGGGCCGCCCTTTTCAAAGGGCGGCAGGTCCAGGGCGGCGCCCTGGTCGCTCCCCGCAGGGAGCGAAACGCCCCCCGTTCCTTACCGGAGGGCGCATTTTTCTTTGCTCCTTTCTTTTTGAAAGAAAAAAAGAAAGGAGAAGCCTGCTCGCCCCCCACCCAGCTTCCCTGCAAATACACCCCAGTGGGGTGTTTTGCAATAACAGCCCCCCTCGAATGGACCGGCCCATAAGGCCGGTCCATTCGACCCTCTAAAGGCCGCCCCCAGGCGGCCCAGCCCATCAGCCCCCCTACCCCCTGCCCCTGACCGCCTCCCAGTAAGCCCGGGCCGCCTGCTCTGTCTTGTTCTCCCCGTAGCGGTAGTAGACCGTCCCCACCAGGCTGTCCGGCAGGTACTGCTGTTCCACCCAGTGGCCTGGGAAATCGTGGGGATACCGGTAGAACTGCCCTTTTACTGCCGCATCCGCCCCGTCAAAGTGCTTGTTCTGAAGGCACCGGGGCACCGGCCCCGTCCTCCCCCTTTGGATGTCGGCCATAGCGGCCTCGATCCCGGCGCAGGCGGAGTTGGACTTGGGGGCTGTGGCCATGAGCACCACCGCCTCTCCCAGGGGGATCTTGGCCTCCGGCAGACCCAGCTGGAGGGCAGAATCCACACAGGCCTTTACCACCGCCATGGCAAGGGGGTAGGCCAGACCCACATCCTCTGCGGCAATGACCAGCAGCCGCCGGCAGGGGGAAAGCAGGTCCCCTGCCTCCAGCAGCCGCCCCAGGTAGTGGAGACCCGCGTCGGGGTCGCTGCCCCGGATGGACTTTTGCAGGGCCGAAAGAAGGTCGTAGTGCTCGTCCCCTTCCCGGTCGTACCGCATGGCGCTGCGCTGGGAAACGGCCCTGGCGTCCTCCAGGGTCAGGCGGTTTTTCCCCGCCCCCTCCCGGGCGGCAGCCCCCAGCCAGGTGAGCTCCAGGGCGTTTACCGCCTTGCGCACATCCCCGCCGCAGGCGGCGGCAATATGGGAAAGGACCCCTTCCTCGGCGGTGATCTCCGGGGTCTCCTCCCGCAGGAGCTCCAGCGCCCGGGAAAGGCTCTTTTCGATCTCCCCGGCGGAGACCGTCTTAAACTCAAAGACGGTGCTGCGGCTGAGGATGGCGTTGTAAACATAGAAGTAGGGGTTTTCGGTGGTGGAGGCAATAAGGGTAATGGACCCGTCTTCTATAAACTCCAGCAGGGTCTGCTGCTGCTTTTTGTTCAGGTACTGGATCTCGTCCAGGTAGAGAAGCACCCCGTCCAGGGCGTCAAACCCGTCCCGCCCGGCGATGATGGCCTTAATATCCCCGGTGGAGGCGGTGGTCCCGTTGAGCCGCTCCAGCTTTTTGCCCGCGGCGGCAGCGATGATCCGGGCGGCGGTGGTCTTTCCCACTCCGGAGGGGCCGTAAAAGATCATGTTGGGGATGTTTCCGCCCCGGGCGATGCGCCGGAGGAGGGCCCCCTCCCCCAAAAGGTGCTCCTGCCCCACCATTTCCTCCAGGGTGCGGGGACGGACACGGTCGGCCAGCGGTGTGGACATGGCGCCTCTCCTTTCCTTTGAAAAGCCCGCCCCCGGGGTTCGGGAAGCGGGCTGTTGTCTATCTTCTTCGGTGATGGATCACTGGTACAGGGGGTACCGGGCACAGAGGGCGTTCACCTGCTCCCGGATGCTCTCCGCCCGGGCATCAAAGTCCCGAACGCTGTCAGCGATGCAGGCGGCAATGCTCTCCATGTCCGCCTCCACAAGGCCCCGGGTGGTAATGGCAGGGGTGCCTACCCGCAGGCCGCTGGTGGTAAAGGGCTTCTCCGGGTCGTTGGGGATGGCGTTTTTGTTGGCGGTAATATACACCTCGTCCAGGCGGCGCTCCAGCTCCTTGCCGGTAACCCCGGTGCCCCGGAGGTCCAGAAGCATCATATGGTTGTCAGTGCCCCCGGAGACCAGGTTCAGCCCCCGGTCCAGAAGGCCCTGGGCCAGGGCGGCGGCGTTCTTCACGATCTGCTCCTGGTAGGCCTTAAACTCCGGCCGGAGGGCCTCACCGAAGCAAACCGCCTTGGCGGCGATGATGTGCTCCAACGGCCCGCCCTGGCTGCCGGGGAAGATGGCCTTGTCAATGACCTTGGCGTACTCCTCCTTGCAGAGGATCATACCGCCCCGGGGACCCCGGAGGGTCTTGTGGGTGGTGGTGGTGACAATGTCGGCGTAGGGGACAGGGCTCATGTGGCAGCCCGCCGCCACCAGACCGGCGATGTGGGCCATATCCACCATAAAGAGGGCCCCCACCTCGCGGGCGATCTCCCCAATGGTTTTAAAATCGATCTCCCGGGGATAGGCAGAGGCCCCGGCCACGATCATCTTGGGCTTCACTTCCCTGGCCTGGGCCCGGAGGGCGTCGTAGTCGATGCGGCCGGTCTCCGGGGAAACGCCGTAGGGGACAAAGTTGTACAGCTTGCCGGACATATTCACCGGGCTGCCGTGGGTCAGGTGCCCGCCCTCGGCCAGGCTCATGCCCATAATGGTGTCCCCGGTCTCCAGCAGACCAAAATAGACCGCCAGGTTGGCCTGGGCGCCGGAGTGGGGCTGGACGTTGGCGTGCTGGGCGCCGAACAGCCTTTTGGCCCGCTCCCGGGCAAGGTCCTCCACCTCGTCCACATTGACGCAGCCGCCATAGTAGCGCTTGCCGGGATAGCCCTCGGCGTACTTGTTGGTCAGGACGGTGCCCATAGCAGCCAGAACGGCTGGGGAGACAATGTTCTCCGAGGCAATGAGCTCCAGGTTGCGGCGCTGGCGGGCCAGCTCCCGGTCCATGGCGGCGGCGACCTCCGGGTCGGTTTGGGCGACAAACCCAATGGTATCCATCATATTTCGAAACATGGCGGTCGATCCTTTCTGAAAGTAGTGTTTTTATTATACTACGGTCAAGGCCATTCTTGCAAGAGGACGTCCCCGGCCTGCCATCAGACCCGCGATCCTAACAACCCCCATCCTTCAGCCACCGGCTCCCCGGTGCCAGGCCTCCGTTCAGGAGGAAATAACAGACGATCCTGGCGGCCTCCTCCATGTCCTCCAGGGCCCACATTTTGGGCACAGGGGACTGTCCGCCCACCTCAATGGGGCAGAGGTCCTCCACTGTCTCGTAATCGCCGTTGTGAATGGTGTAGACGGTTCCCTCGTCCGAGCCATCGTACCACAGGGCGGCCCAGCCGGGGGCAAACTCTCCGCAAAGGGAGTGCCCCTCCCCCCAGGGCTCGTGGGAGAGGGAAAGCTCCTCCACATTCTCTTTCCGGATGGCCCCGGCCAGCTCCCCGGCCAGCTGCTCCCTGGCCTCCTGGGGGAGATTCAGCCAATTATCCTCCTCGTACTCCTTGTGGGGAAAGCCCTTCCAGCCCCCGGGGGTCTTGCCCCGGCAGAACTTGACCGAGACACACCGGACCGCGGTGCTCCCCTCCCAGCCGGGGAGGGAAACATCCTCGCCCTTCACCTGCTCCATGTCCTCATAGTCCTCGTCCCGGTAGAAGGGCTGTTCCCCCTCGGCGGCAGACCCGCAGGCCTTGGCCTTCAGGGTGCCCAGGACCTCCAGGTGCTTCAGCTTCGCCCTTGGGGGAAGGGAGACCTTCTCCAACAGGGGCAGCTCTGCCAGAAGGCGGCAGTCGGTAAAATCGGTATCCTGAACGATCAGGGTCCGCAGCCTTTTGCACCGGGCAAGAAACGACCAGTCCCCCAGCTCAAACCGGGCGATGCGCAGGTACTCCAAATTAGGCAGCTCCCCCAACAGGGAAAACTCCCCCCGCTCCTCCACCAGCCACCCAGGAGTAAGATACCCCTCCGTGCTGGACGAATGGTTCACCTTGTCACTATCCAGCCTTGTGATCTTCCCAAGATCCTCCGGCACCTGCGGACACCCGCCCATGTTTTTTTTGATCCAGCCTAAAAGCCGGGGATCAACCCTATACTCATCCTTCATTGAAGATACCTCCCTTCTGCCGCTGTGCGGCATTTGCCGCGAAGCAGCCTTAGCCCGAAGGGCTCCGATTTTCGCCCCAGCGAAAATCACCTTTGCCGTTCCCCCTGGCCCGCAGGCCATTGCCGCGAAGCGGCTCCGCTTTTTTCCGCAGAAAAAAGCACCTAATCCGGCCAACGAGCCTCCGGCCGCAAAAGCCCGGACGCCGGTAAGCGGCAGCACAAAACCAAGCCGCCAGCACACCCCAGCCGCCTGGCGCCATCAGTAGGAACACGCTGGTAATAGATCAAGGTACTGCCCACCATGGACCCCGCCCCGTGGGTGA
>JAAWEO010000111.1 GCA_022794295.1 Angelakisella sp.
GCGTCCGGGCTTTTGCGGCCGGAGGCTCGTTGGCCGGATAAGGTGCTTTTTTCTGCGGAAAAAAGCGGAGCCCTTCGGGCAATGGCCTGCGGGCCAGGGGGTGGGGTGGCGGCCAAAGGCTCCGGCCTTGGGCGGATGACCCACGGGCCGCCTGATCTCACCCACGGGGCGGGTGGGGGAGTGAAGGGGGCGAAAACGGGAACAACCACCCTGTGGAGGCGGCGGCCTTTGGGGGTGGTTGTTTTTTTATTTGCCTAGCTCTGCTTTCCAGTCCAGGTATTCGTCAAAGGTACAGGTTCGGTCGATGCAGCCGTCCTCGGTAAACTCGATGATGCGGTTGGCTACGGTTTGGATGAACTGGTGGTCCTGGCTGGTAAAGAGGACGTTTCCGGGGAAGTCCATCAGGCCGTTGTTGACGGCGGTGATGGACTCCAGGTCCAGGTGGTTGGTGGGCTGGTCCAGCAGCAGGACGTTGGCCCCGGAGAGCATCATCCGGGAAAGCATGCACCGCACCTTTTCCCCGCCGGAAAGGACCTTTACCGGCTTATACACATCGTCCCCGGAAAAAAGCATTCTGCCCAGAAAGCCCCGCATATAGCTTTCCGTTTCGTCCTGGGAAAACTGGGCGAACCACTGGATCATGGTCAGGTCGCAGCCCTCGAAAAAGGGGCCATTGTCCTTGGGGAAATAGCTCTGGCTGGTGGTGGTACCCCAGCGGAAGGTGCCGGAGTCCGGCTCCAGCTCCTCCATCAGGATGCGGAAGAAGGCGGTAATGGCGGCTTCGTTTTCCCCGATCAAGGCGATCTTGTCCCCCCGGTTCACCCGGAAGGTGACGTTATTCAGGAGCCGCACCCCGTCGATGGTTTTGGTAAGCCCCTCCACCCCCAGAATATCCTTGCCCACCTCCCGGTCCGGCTTAAAGCTGACCCAGGGGTACCGGCGGGAGGAGGCGGGCATCTCCTCCACGGTGAGCTTGTCCAAAAGCTTCCGGCGGCTGGTGGCCTGCTTGGATTTGGATTTGTTGGCGGAAAAACGCTGGATGAAGCTTTGCAGCTCCTTGATCTTTTCCTCCCGCTTTTTCTTCTGGTCCCCCAGCACCCGCTGCATAAGCTTGCTGGATTCGTACCAGAAGTCGTAGTTGCCCACATACATCCGCACCTGGTTAAAGTCGATATCCACAATATGGGTGCAGATGGTGTTGAGGAAGTGGCGGTCGTGGGAGACCACGATGAGGGTGCCGGGAAACTCCAGGAGAAAATCCTCCAGCCAGTTGATGGAGCGGATGTCCAGGTTGTTGGTGGGCTCGTCCAGAAGGACGATGTCCGGATTGCCGAAAAGGGCCTGGGCCAGCAGAACCTTTACCTTTTCCCCGCCGGTAAGCTCCGCCATGGGCAGGTAGTGGCTCTCCTCCGGGATACCCAGCCCCTGCAGGAGCTTGGCGGCGTCGCTGTCCGCGTCCCAGCCCCCCAGCTCCGCGTACTCGGCCTCCAGCTCGCTGGCCCGGATGCCGTCCTCGTCGGAAAAATCCTCCTTGGCATAAAGAGCGTCCTTTTCCACCGCGATCTCATGAAGGCGGGGGTTGCCCAGGATCACCGTTTCCAGCACCTGCTTGTCGTCGTATTGAAACTGGTTCTGCTTCAGGACCGACATACGCAGATCCTTGGGAATGGTGATCTCCCCGGTGGTGGGCTCCAGCTCCCCGGAGAGGATCTTCAGAAAGGTGGATTTCCCCGCACCGTTGGCGCCGATGATGCCATAGCAGTTGCCGGGAGTAAATTTCAGGGTTGCCCCTGCGAAAAGCTTCTGCCCCCCAAAGGTAAGGCTGACGTCAGAAACATTGATCAAGATTACTGTCCTCCAAGTACATATTCAAAAAGAAAGGGCTGGCTCACGATTTTTCATTATAACACAACCGGAGGCAGGTTTCCAGGGGAAAGAGGAGTAAATTTCCCGGAATCGCTGGACTTTACCCCGCCATGTGCTATAATATCCAAATAGAAGCCACGGTTTTAGTTAGAGCCTATTCAAAATCTCCCCGCACGCCGCCAGGGCAGGTCTTTTTCCGCCCTGCTACGTTAAAAAATCTTGCAATACACAAAGTATTCCTGCGATTTTTTGCCTTGCAGGGCAGAAAAATCCCGGCCCTTTCGGCATACTTGGAGATCTTGAATAGGCTCTTAGAGAGGGGAGCTATTGTGAAAATCGTAATCGTAGGTGACGGGAAGGTGGGCCAGGCCCTTACCGGCCGCCTGTCCGAGGAGGGCCACGATGTGGTGGTCATCGACAACAGTCCCGACGCCCTGCGCAGCTCGGTAGAGATCTACGACGTCATGGGCATCAGCGGCAACGGGGCCAGCTACGCCGTCCAGAAGGAGGCCGGGGTGGAGGAGGCTGACCTTCTCATTGCCGCCACCAGCGGGGACGAGCTGAATCTGCTCTGCTGCATGCTGGCCAAAAAGCTGGGGGCGCGGCACACCATTGCCCGGGTGCGCAACCCCGACTACGCCGACCAGCTGGTCCTGATGAAGGAGGAGCTGGGCCTTTCCATGACGGTAAACCCGGAACAGGCCGCCGCCCGGGAGATCGCCCGGATGCTCCGCTTTCCCTCCGCCCTGAAGCTGGATTCCTTTGCCCGGGGCCAGGTGGAGCTGGTGGAGATCAAGGTGAAGGCCGGTTCCCCCCTTCTGGGACAAGCCCTCTACTCCCTCAGCGGCATTCTGGGGATCCGCATCCTGATCTGCGCCGTGCGCCGGGGGGAGGAGGTCTACATCCCCACCGGCAATTTTGTCCTCCAGGAGGGGGACAAGATCTCCATTACCGCCAGCCCCTCGGAGCTGGACAGCCTTTTCCGGAAGCTGGGCATCTACCGCCAGAAGATCCACCGGGTCATGGTGGTGGGGGGCGGGCGCATCGCCTACTACCTGGCAAAGCAGCTGCTGAAGCTGGGAATGCCGGTGAAGATCATCGAAAAGGATCCCCTCCGGTGCGAGCAGCTCAGCGACGTCCTCCCCCGGGCCCAGATCATCCTGGGGGATGGCAGCGACCGGGAGCTTTTGGAGGAGGAGGGCATCGAGGACATGGACGCCCTGGTGGCCCTTACCGGGATGGACGAGGAGAATATTATCATCTCCATGTACGCCGGCACCCTGGGCCTGAGCAAGGTGGTCACCAAGATCAACCGGATGTCCTTCCAGGAGATCCTGGACGGGGCCGGCATCGAAAGCGTCATCACCCCCAAGGGCATCACCGTGAACCAGATCGTCCGGTATGTCCGGGCCATGGAAAATTCCCAGGGGAGCAACGTGGAGACCCTTCACCGCATTGTAGACGGCCGGGTGGAGGCCCTGGAGTTCAACGTGGCTGGCAACTGTGTAGGGGAGCTTACCGGCATCCCCCTCAAGGACCTGCGCACCCGCCCCAACCTCCTTATCGCCTGTATCATCCGGGGGCGGCAGATCATCTACCCCGGGGGCAGCGACACCATCGAGGCCGGGGACAACGTGATCGTGGTCACCACCAACCACCAGCTCCAGGACCTCAGCGACATTCTGGACCGCAGCTAAAGGAGCCCCGCCATGAATTATGCCATGATCGCCTACATATTGGGCACCATTTTAAAGGCGGAGGCCGTGCTTCTGCTCCTTCCCTGCGGGGTGGCCCTGGGGTACGGGGAGGGGGACCTCCCCGCCCTGGCTATCGCCACCCTTCTGGCCGGGGGACTGGGGCTGGCCCTCACCTTCCGCAAGCCGAGGAACACCGTGATCTACGCCCGGGAGGGCTTTGTGGTCACCTCCCTGTCCTGGATCGTCATGTCCCTGGTGGGGGCCCTGCCCTTTGTGCTGGCAGGGCAGATCCCCAGCTATATTGACGCCGTTTTCGAAACCGTCTCCGGCTTTACCACCACCGGGGCCAGCATCCTCACCGATGTGGAGGCCATGACCCACGGCCTTCTCTTTTGGCGGAGCTTCACCCACTGGGTAGGGGGGATGGGGGTCCTGGTCTTTCTGCTGGCTATCGTCCCCCTGGCCGGGGGGCGGAATGTCCACATTATGCGGGCAGAAAGCCCCGGCCCGGTGGTTGGCAAGCTGGTGCCCCGGGTCCGGGATACCGCCATCATCCTTTACGGCATTTATATTGCCATGACCCTGATCCTTGTGGTTCTGCTTCTTCTGGGGGGGATGCCCCTGTACGACAGCGCGGTCCATGCCTTTGGCACCGCCGGAACAGGGGGCTTTGGCATTTGGGGGGACAGCATCGCCCACTATGACAGCGCCTACATCGATGTGGTGCTGGGGGTGGGGATGGTGCTCTTTGGGGTGAACTTCAACATCTACTACCTGGTTCTGATGGGAAAATGGGGCAGCATCTGGAAGAGCGAGGAGCTGCGATGGTACCTGGGCATCATCACCGGTTCCACCCTTCTGATTGCCTGGAACACCCTGCCCCGGTGGGGGAGCTTCCTTCAAAGCCTGCGGTACGCCTTTTTCCAGGTGGGGTCGGTAATCACCACCACCGGCTTTGCCACGGCGGACTTTAACCTTTGGCCGGAGCTTTCCCGGATGCTTTTGATGGTGCTGATGCTGGTGGGGGCCTGTGCCGGCAGCACCGGCGGCGGCATGAAGGTCTCCCGGCTGATCATTATGATGAAAAGCGCCAAGCGGGAGATCAGCCGGATGCTTCACCCCCGGTCGGTGTACACCCTGAAGTTCGAGGGAAAGCCCCTGGAAAACCAGACCATCTACAACACCTTCAGCTACTTCTTTATTCTGGCGGGGTTCATCATCGGTTCCACCCTGCTGATCTCCCTGGACAACATGGATTTTGACAGCACCTTCTCGGCGGTCATGGCCTGTATCAACAACATCGGCCCCGGCCTGGGGGTGGTGGGCCCCATGGGCAGCTATGCCAGCCTTTCCAACCTTTCCAAGGTGGTGCTGATCCTGGATATGCTCCTGGGCCGCCTGGAGATCTTCCCCATGCTGATGCTCCTGGCCCCCAGTGTCTGGGTGGGAAAACGGCGAAAGCTATAATACGATTTGTAGTAAATTGTAAAAATATAACATTTTTGGAGGTTTTGCACCATGGATGTTAAGGATACGACCGCCAAGGCCAAGGGCCTGGTGGGGGAATTCCGGGAGTTTATCTCCCGGGGGAATGTGGTGGATATGGCAGTGGGTATTATTGTAGGTTCCGCTTTTACCGCCATTGTCAACAGCCTGGTGAAGGATGTGATCACCCCGTTTATTGCCTGGATCATCGGGGATACCGATTTTACCTCTATGGCGCTGGTGCTGGTGCCTGCCAGCGGGGAGGACCCGGGGATCTCCATCGCCTACGGAAATTTCATTCAGCAGGTGGTCAATTTCCTGATCATCGCCTTTGTGGTCTTTCTGATGGTAAAGGTCATCAACCGTTTCCGCCGGAAGAAGGAGGCTGCCCCCCCTCCGGCACCGGAGCCCCCCAAGCCCTCCCCGGAGCTGGAGGTCCTGATGGAGATCCGGGACCTGCTGGATCGGTCTGAAAAGGCATAAAATGTAGAATAACAAAAAATAATACAAATTGTTGTCAAAATTTCCAAAAAAGGAGTGGAGCGTTATGAAGATCAGTTTACAGGATGGCATTTTGGAAACGGTGGAAAAATACCCTGCCACAGTGGAGGTTTTTCGGGCCTTTGGAATGGGATGCCTGGGGTGCGCCGCCGCCCGGTTCGAGACCATCGAGCAGGGGGCCAAAGCCCACGGCATGGACCTGGTGCGGTTGATCGACGCCCTGAACGCCGCAGTAAAAGAGTAAAACAGGATCGCGACAGGCCCCGCTCCCCAAAAGCAGGCTCGCACAGGGAAGGGGGCCTTTTCATAGCATAGCACCGGGAGCGCGGCAGCAGAAGGGAGCAGAAGAATATGGAGCGTGTTTGTTACAAGGGGATTTTAGCAGAGCTGGAGGAGAGGCCGGACAGCCTTTCCCTGGTGATGGTGCCGGAGAACACCCCGGAGGACCGGTGGGGAGACCCGATGGAGCAGTTTGTTTTCCACGTGGGGGAGGCGACCCGGTTTGCCTTCCCACCGGAGGAGCTGCGCCGGGGGATGACCCTGACCATTGGGCACAACGGCATCGCCACCCGAAGCCTGCCGCCCCAGGGCAATGCCCTGTTTGTCCTTTGCACCAACGAACCAGCCAGGGCATAGACTGTGGGGAGGAGGGAATCACCCACAAAAGGAGCTGATGCCATGAAGGGCAAAGGCTATACCAACCTAACCATCCCCCAGGCGCGGCAGCTGTTGGCGGAGGACCGCCGGGCCACCCTGGTGGACACCCGTGGTCCCAAGGAGTACCTTCAGGGTACCCTGCCAGGAAGCATCTCCATTCCCGAGGCGGAGATGGACCGGCGGGCACCCCTGCTGCTCCGGGACAAGAGCGCCCCTGTGCTGGTATTCTGCCGCACCGGGGCATGCAGCTGGCGCTCCGCCCAGCGCCTGGCAGAGCTTGGCTACACCCAAGTCTACAATGTAGGCGGCTATTTAGAGTGGCTATTTTCGGACCCTACCCAGCGCTTCGCGCCTTAACACCGTGCGGCGGTTTAGTGGGTGCCTGGAGTCTTAACGGGCACAAGGCGAAACGATTCCCCTGCCTTTGACGGACTGGATGGGGGAAGCTCCTACCGATCCAAGACTCCAGGCACAACCTGTCGCCCCGCACACGCTCCCGTAGGGTCTAAAGTTTGGGGCCGCCCTTTCCAAAGGGCTGGGCGTAGCCCACGTGCCCGAAGGGCTCGGGGTCAGGGCGGCGCCCTGGTCGCCCGTCGCAACGGGCAAAATTCCTTATACGGAGTGAGCATTTCTGCCGCCGCGGCGGCGTCTCGGAGCGCAACTGCCCCGAAGGGGCAGCTCTTAGCGCGGAGAGGCTTTGCTCCTTTCTTTTTGCGATAGAAAAAGAAAGGAGAAGCCTGC
>JAAWEO010000112.1 GCA_022794295.1 Angelakisella sp.
CCGCCCCGAAGGGGCCTGGACCTTCCGCAGAAGGTCCGCGCGCCTGACCCCTCGCCGGGGAGGCGAAACGAGGCAAATGGCCTTTAGAACGAGACAGGACTGCGAAGGGGCAGACTGCCGCGTGGCAGTCAAAGAAAACGGCGCTACCACGCACCAAAGCGCTGTACCCAGGACCGAGAGGCAGACATGTTCAAGAAGCGGCCCTTCGGGCCTGTCTTGAAGGACAGATAGCAAAATCGAAAGCGTCTGGCGCTTCCCGCGGCTGGGTATAGGCCAGTCTCGTTCCAGCCGCGGCTTGTCACTTCGAGAATACAAGGATACAGGGGGAAGCAGCTCGTTCCTTTCATGGCGCCATGTTTTTAGCCGCGGCCTTAATCGAAGGATGCTGCCTCTAGCCGGGGAATTTCGCCCGCTGCGGCGGACGACCAGGCGCTGTCCGCCCTGGACCCGGACCGGACTGATGTCCGGTGACAGAAAGGCTAACCGGTACTGGGCGTTAGGCTTCGGGCATGGTGCTGCGCCGGCAGAAATCTCGCCCGCCCCAGCCCATCAAAGGCAGGGGAATCGTCTCGCCCTGTGCTCGTTCGGTCCCCAGGCCATACACAATCTTAAAGCAGCGAGGTACTTTAACCAATGGAACAAGAGCTCTTTACCCCAGCACAAGCAATCGGCTCCGCCGCTTCCCTGGCCCTCCTTTTGGAGGTCTCCGTTACCCCAAAGCCAGGCCTGGTGGACCGCCAGGGCAATGGCGCCCATAATGATATGAACTTTTCTACCTTCCTAGCCAGCGCCGCAGCCATCACCCCCTATTTTTCCGCATGTGCCCAGGCAGGCGCAGATTTCCCCCAGGTGGATGAAACCACCCTCCCCCGTATCCGCCCTCTGGGCGTCCGGTGCGAGCAGGTGATGCTTGCCGCCACAAACGGCGCCAATACCCATAAAGGCGCCATCTTCTCCCTGGGGATCCTGACCTGCGCCGCCGGGGCCTGCCTGAGCAGCGGGGACCTCTCCCCCGATGCCGTTTGTGCCAAAGCCGCCATCATTGCCGCCCCGGCCCTTCTGGATTTCCAAAAGGGCAGTCCCGATACCAAGGGCCTGCGCCTTTACGCCAGCCAGGGAGTTACCGGCATCCGGGGGGAGGCCGCCTCCGGCTTTGCCTCGGTCCGGCAGTGGGCCCTCCCCGCCCTGGAGGAGCTCTCTGGCAAGGGCATCCCGGAAAATGACCTCTGCCTCCAGGCGCTGCTGCTGCTAATGGCAAATGTCCGGGATACCAACCTCCTGGCCCGGGGAGGGGAGGAAGGGCTGGCCTACGCCCAGTCCGCCGCCCGGGAGGCCCTGGCCCAGGGCGGTGCTCTGGCCGGGGACGGAAAGGCCCGCCTTGCCGCAATGGATAAGGACTTTATCCGCCGCAACCTGAGCCCCGGCGGCTGTGCCGACCTGCTTGCCGCTGCCATCTTCCTCCACCGCCTCCCCAGCTACATGGAAAAGGGGGGCTTCCTATGCCGGTAACGCCGGAGCTGCTCCAGGTGCTGGATGCCCGGGAGGAACGGTGGAACCGCCGCCTTGCTCTCAGCCGGGAAAAGGGACAGACCCTGGTTACAGTTACCCTCTGCCTGCCAGCGGCCTACCGCACCGCCCCCGCCTTTGGGGAACTGCTGGGCCGCCTTTGCCTGCGCCTCCAGGAGCTGTTTGCCCAAGGAGGGCTGGAGCTTACCCCGGAGGAACCCCTCAAGGGGGCCGATGGCCCTGCCTTTTTCTATACGGCCCCTGCCCCCGCCGGGGAGGTGAAACGGCTCTGTGTAAAAGCCGAGGAGCTTCTTCCCGGGGGGCGGATGCTGGATATTGATGTAATGGACAGCCAGGGGGAGCCGGTGGGGCGCTCTGCCCTGGGGCTTCCCCCCCGGACCTGCTTTGTCTGCGGGGAGGCTGCCGCTGTTTGTGTCTCCCGGCGGGCCCACCCCCGGGAGGAGATCGACGCCCGGGTGGAGGAGCTCCGCCGGGCCTGCCTGGAGGGATTGGGAGAGCTGCTATGAGATACTGTTTCCTCTTGAACCCCGCCGCCGGAAAGGGAGGCGCCCTCCGCCTCCGCCCTGCCATTGAGGCCGCCTTCAGGGGAAGGGATACGATTCTTCAAATTACCCGCGCCCCAGGGGAGGCAGAGGCCTTTGTCCGGGAGGAATGCCGCCGCTGCCCCGGGGAGGAGACCGTCTTTTTTGCCTGCGGCGGGGATGGCACCGTGGCAGAGGTGGCCAGGGGTCTGAGGGGACAGCAAAATGCCGTGCTGGGGGTCCTTCCCTGCGGCAGCGGCAACGACTTTGTCCGCAGCTTTCCCGGCCGGGATTTTCTGGACCTGAAGGCCCAGCTGGCCGGGGAGATCCGGCCCCTGGACCTGGTCGAGTTCTGCGGCCGCACAGTGGTGAATCTCTGCAACTGCGGCTTGGATGCCGATGTGGCCCACAACATGCCCCGTTTCCGGCGGTGGCCCGGGGTCTCCGGCGCCATGGCCTACCGCTTCTCCATCCCCTACACCTTTTTCCAGCCCCTGGGGAAGCAGGGGGTGGTCCGCCTGGATGATGGCCCGGAGGAGGAGCAGGAGCTGCTGCTCCTGGTCTGCGGCAACGGCCAATACTATGGCGGCGGCTTTCGCGGGGCGCCCTTGGCCCGGGTGGATGACGGTCTGCTGGATGTCTGCCTGGTGCCAAAGCTGGGGCGCGGGAGGATCCTTTCGATTCTGGGGCGGTACCAAAAGGGGCTCCATGTCCGGGACGAGGACCTGCGGAGGCTGGTGATCTACCGCCAGGTGCGCCAGGTGGAGGCGGTGTTCCGGGAGCCGGTGACCCTTTGCGCCGACGGGGAGACCTTCTGGGGAAAGCGCCTTACGGCAAGGGTACTTCCCGGGGCGGCCCGGATGCTGCTGCCCCGGAGGTGAGGGGGAAAACAAAGTGTCCGTTTTGGAAGAAGCAGGAGGTGGTACAGAGGTGAAGGTCGCAGAGTATCAGATCCCCATCCCCTGGGAGGAGGAAAAGCCCTGCCTCCACCGGATGATCCGGCAGATCCAGACGCGCCCCGGGGCCTACCTTGGCAGCAAGGCCATTACTCCCCTGTTTCATTTTCTCAATGGCTACCAGGCGGCGGAGCGCGCCCTTGGGGTATGCTGGCGCGGCAATTTATTTCCCCTGGATTTTCAGTTTATGCACAGCTTTTCCGACCTCCGACTGGGAACAAAGTGTGCTTGCGCCGGGTGGTGCCGCAATATCCTCACAGCTTGTCATGATGACGAGGAAAAGGCCCTCGCCCTGTTTTTTGAGCTGTACCGGGAGTTTACACAGGTGGGAATGAAGCGGTATTGGAAAGCCGGTTTGGCAAAGGAAAACATTGAGCAAAATGACAGCATGGAGCACGGCTATGCCATGAAGGGCCATGGACCGGAGCCGGTTTATATGGAGCCCATTGCCGTTTATGTTCTGGAGCTTACCATACCGGCCTATCTGCTGCTTGTGGAAACTACAGCAGAGGTCTATACAGAGTCCCTGTTTTTTTCTTCCGCCCAGGAGGCCAAAGGGAAAAAAGCCATTCCCCGCGGGGCCGAAGGGTATTTTGGGAAAATTGACACCTGGGAAGAATTTGCAACAGAGAGCCTCTGGTTTGACAAGGTCATTAGGGTGCATTAAATTCTGCTGCTGTGCGCAGCTGCAAAAAAGGGCCGCCAGAGGGCGGCCCTAAATTTTAGATGGCTCGATGGATGGCTCGTGCTTGGTTTACGTGTGGCGCAGTGCTTCAATGGGGCTTAGCTTGGCGGCTTTTCTTGCCGGGTAGATGCCGAAAAAGATCCCCACCCCTGCCGAAAAGGCCATGGTCATCAAAATGGTCCCCAGGTCAAAGGCGGGCTCCACCCCGACCAGGGCACAGATGCCGAAGCTGCCCAGGTACCCCAGCGCCAGCCCGATCAGGCCCCCGCAAAGGGAGAGGATGGCGGCCTCGGTCAAAAACTGCTGGAGGATCACCCCTGTTTTTGCCCCCAGGGATTTGCGGATGCCGATCTCCCGGGTGCGCTCGCTCACCGATACCAGCATAATGTTCATCACCCCAATGCCCCCCACCACCAGGCTGATGGCGGCAACCGCGGCAACAAAGGTCTGGATCATCCCGATCATCTGGTTGATCTCGTCCACCTGGGACTGCATATCGTACAGGGTGTAGGCATCCCGCCCCCGGGCGTTGTGCCGGGCCTCCACCAGGCTCAGGGCAGTGGCGGCAATGGTCTCCTTTTCCGCCGGGTCCGCCACCTTCAGGTAGACATCCCCAATGGTCATATCCCCCTCGTAGAACAGGCGGTTCACCAGGGAACAGGGCATATAGCTTGTGGTGTTCATTCCCTCGTAAAAGACGTTGGCGTTGGGATTTTTGCAGACCCCCACGATCCGGGCCTTGGTGCTGATGGGGTGATCCCGGGTGTAGCTGGTAACATCAATCTCCAGCCCGGCCACATCGGTGCTGCCGAAAAAGCGGATGGCAGTGGGCTCGTCAATAACAATGACCGGCCGTTCGGCGTTGTATTCGTCCTCGTTAAAGAACCGCCCGGAGACCATCTGTACCCCCTGGATGGCCCGGAACCCCGGGGCGCAGCCGTAGATGTAGCCGAAGTTGCTGCTGCGGCCGTACTCGAAGTTTCCGTAGCTGTTTACCAGGGGAGTAACTGCCGCCACCCCGGGCAGCTCGCCCAACGCAGTCAGGTCCTCGTCGGTAAAATAATCCCCCACGTCTGCGTGGCCGGTGATCATCAGGTTGATGGTGGTGGCTCCGATCTCCTCGGCGTAAGCCAGCATGGAGTTTTTGGCCCCTGTCCCGGCGGACAGAATGATGATCACCGACATAATGCCAATGATAATGCCCAGCATGGTGAGAAAGGAGCGCATCCGGTTGGTCTTGATGCTCTCAACGGCCATTTTCAGATTTTCCAGGATCATGGGTTTATTCCTCCGCTTCCGGCTGGGACTGGACAGACTGGGCGGCCTCGGCGGCGGCGCCGGTGGCTATAGCCTGGACCTGTGTCCCGTCGGCGGGGTTTGCAGGCAGGGTGGTGCAGATAAGGTCACCGGCCTTCAGGCCCTCCAGGATCTCGATCTGCACATCATCAAAGATGCCGGTCTTGACGTAAACCTTGCGAAGCTCCCACAGCCCCTCCTGGGCCGCCTTTTCCTCGGTGCAGGGAACGATGGTCCAGACATAGTCTCCCTCCCGGTCCACCTTCACCGTCTCCACCGGTACAGAGACAGCCCCAAAGGACTGGGCGGTGAGGATCTTGGCGTTGGCGTCCATTCCCAATTTCAGGACCTGGTCCGGGTCCTCAATGGTCAGGTCCCCCTTCAGAACGGTGCTGGTGGTGTTGCCGGAGGTCTCGGTGGTGGCGGCGCCGTCCAGGCGGGTGACGGTGCCGGTAAGCTTTTTGGTGCCAAAGGTGACATCGGCTGTCTGGCCCAGCTGGACCCGGTCCACATCGTATTTGCCCACCGAAAAACGCAGCAGGATGCCCTCGGTGGAGGCCACCTGAACAGCATCCACACCGGTGGAAACGGTGGCCCCTTCGGTGAGGTTCATCTGGGTGATGATGCCGTCAAACTCGGCAACGATACCCCCCTGGGAGTCGTTTACCAGCTTGGCCACTTCATCGTATTCCAGCTTTTGGAGCTCCAGATTGTTCTGGAGGACCTTCTGGTTGTTGTCGCTGAGGCTGGCGTCGCGGAGGGCGGAACGGCTGGCGACCTTCCCGGCCAGCTCATTTACAATATCCTGCCAGGCGTCGTACATCTCCCCGGAGCCCTCCCCGTGGTCATGGGCGGCAATAATGGCGTCGATCTCCGGGTCGTTGGTGGGGTAGCGGTCAAAATAGTCATAGGCCAGCTTATATGTAGTCTCCCGCGCCTCCAGGCGGCGGATCTCCTTGTTGATGTCATACAGCTCCTGGGAGGAATTGTCCAGATCCTCCATGGTGTCGTCGTACTGGAGCTGAGCGTTTTCCAGGGCCAGCTCCGCCTTTTTCAGGGAGCGCTGGAGGTCAGAAAGGTCAAAGGAAGCGATAACATCCCCCTTCTTCACCCGGTCCCCCTGCTTGAAGTTCACCGCCTTCACCTTCACCGAGCCGGGGACAAAATAACTGCGGGTGTCGCTGGGTGCAATGGTGCCGGACACCGACAGGGTGGCGTTGATGTCCTGGGTGACCGCCTGGTCGTAGGTGACCAGAGGTTTGGCTCCGGCAGCCTTCATGGCGCTGTAGCCAAGAAAAGCAGCACCGGCCGCCAACACCCCCAAAAAGATCCACTTCCCAAGCTTCCTCTTTTTCCTGGGCTTTTTCGGGGCAGCAGGCGCCGGCCCGGAGGCCTGGGAAACCTCCTGAGCAGCAGGGGCAGTTTTTTCCAGTTCCAAAGTCTCAGACATATCGAAACATCTCCTCTTTTGGATTCAAATCAGGCTGGTACGTTATGATGGATATAACGAGGGAGGAGAAGGGATGACTTCAAAGACAAACCCACAGGAAAAATTTTTCTTTTCCCCACTCCCCCGCCCTCCGGTTTGCCTTTTTCGAAGAAATTGTATATAATGGTAAAAAAATAACCACCCCGCCCCAACCACCACCACGCGGCATCCGCCGCAAAGCGGCCCCGCCGGAGGCACCAAACCCGTCCCAACCCCCCGGCCCGCAGGCCATAGCCCGAAGGGCCCCGCTTTTTTTCGCAGAAAAAAGCACCTTATCCGGCCAACGAGCATCCGGCCGCTAAAGCCCGGACGCTGGTAAGCGGGAGCACAATTCCAAGATGCCAGTACACCCCAGCCGCCTGGCGCTATTTGCCGCGAAGCGGCTCCGCCGGAGGCACCAAAATCCCCCCGGAGGGTTAGGGGGCCCACGGGGGGACTAGTCCCCCCGTGAGGCGCGCCGCCCCGA
>JAAWEO010000113.1 GCA_022794295.1 Angelakisella sp.
CCACGGTTTGGAGGTCCATGGAGGGCAGTACCTTGATCTATTACCAGCGTGTTCCTACTGATGGCGCCAGGCGGCTGGGTTGTGCTGGCAACTTGGAATGGTGCTGCCGCTTACCAGCGTCCGGGCTTTGGCGGCCGGAGGCTCGTTGGCCGGATAAGGTGATTTTTTCTGCGGAAAAAAGCGGAGCCGCTTCGCGGCTAATGGCCTGTGGGCCAGGTTGGAGCGGCTTTGGTGCCTCCGGCGGGGCCGCTTCGCGGCTATGGCCTGCGGGCCGGGTTTGGAACGGCTAGGGGGTGGGGGTGTTTTTTACACAGCAAAGGCAAGGGGGGAAATCCCTTGCCTTTGTCTAGGACTCAGCTCTTGGGGAACAAGAGGCTTAAAAATTCTGCTGCTGTTTCTGGGCCCTTTTCCGGCCAGGGGCAGGGGCCGCCTTCTTTCATGTCTTCCAGGCGGTGGGCGTCGGAGTTTTTCAGGATCATTCGCCCTTTCTGCACCTCCGGGTGTGCTCCTCCTTGGAAGAACTTCTCTGGGTTCCAGACCTCGGCCGCGGGGAAGTCCAGGTAGTCCGGGAAATAGCCCAGGTTGGCAAAGACGCTGTTGGAGGTGCGGTCGACGTGGGCCGGGAAGGCGATCCCTCCGTACTGTTTGGCAAACTCCGGCAGGTCATCGATAGACAGGCTGGTGGCGTTAATAAGGAGGTTCTCCAGCTCTCCCAGGGGCTCCTCCTGGGGGCCCAGAATCTGCTGGCGGCCGAAGATCTCCGGTTTGTTCTTCACCGGCAGCAGGGCCGCCTCCACCTCCGCCCCGGCGGCTTCCGCTGCGGCCAGGGTGGGAAAGAGGCAGACCACATGGACCTCCTCGGCGGTGGTCACCTCCATCCCTGCCAGCACCGTCAGGGGCAGGTCCAGCAGCCTTGCGGCCTCCATCACCGCCCCGGCGTTGCGGCAGCTGTTGTGGTCGGTGACCGCGATCAGATCCAGCCCCAGCAGCGCCGCCATGTTGGCGATGTTGGGCGGGGTCATGGCGTCGTCCCCGCAGGGGGACAGGCAGCTGTGAAGGTGCAGGTCATAGGAGAAAGACACTGCCCTCCCCTCCTTTTATTTGTATTGGGGACTGATCTTCTGGTGCAAAAAGCCCCGCAGCTGGTCCGGCGTCCCCAGGGTCATGCCTGCCTTGGAGATCATCATGGCCCGGTTGTTTGACAAATACAGGAAGAAATACCCTTGGTTCTCCCGGAAGCGGACGATCTGATGGTAATAATAGAACCCCTGCTCCTGCTGCCCGGCATACTCTACACGGTCCTCGAAAAAGCGGATACGGTTCTCCTTGGCCTCCTTGATGCTGGCGGCGGCAAACCGCCCCAGCAGCTGGTTGACCCCGAAGGCCAGAAGCACAGCCCCGGCAATACAGGGCCAGACAGACCAGCTGTCAGGCTCCAGGAAAATCTGTATGAGCCCCCAGCAAAGGGCCATCGTCCCGGCTGCGGTCAGAAAGATGGGCAGCCCCGGGGCCACATGGCGGTAGTGGTATTTTGCAAACTCCTGGTAGGTGCTTTTGTCGTAGCGGGTGATCCCCTCAAACCAATAGGTCTCCTGGTCCATTTCAGTCCACCTCCAATGCTTTGGCCGCGGCCCTGGCGGCTTCGTAAACCGGCAGGGAGGTCTTTAACACGGTGACCCCCTGCTGCTCCCCCCGGACCCGGGCGTCCTCGTCCAGGGACATCCCCTCCGCTAGGAGGATACAGGCGGTATCGGTCAGCACCGCCACCGCAATGGAGTTCAGGTTCCCCATGACCGTCACCCACAGCCCGTCGGCCGGGGCCCGGCCCATAACAATGGACAGCAGGTCGCAGCAATAGATCTTTCCCTCGATCTCCCGGTCCCCATCCCCGCAGGCCAGCTGGAAGCCGCAGGCGGCGGCAAGCTCTTTTCCGGTCATAGCTCGGTCTCCTCCCTCTCCCGTTCAAAGCTCTGGACCATCATGGCGTTCATCACCGCCTCCAGCTTTTCCTGAAGGACATAGATGCAGCTGTCCTCGGCGGCGTAGCCCCGGACAATATCCTCCGCCAGGGCGTGGCAGGAGGGGGCCCCGCAGGAGCCGCAGTCCAGCCCCCGGAGCTTTTCCTCGATCCTGCCCATCTGCTCCAGCATCTCCATGGCGTGGAGGGGGTTTTTGTCCAGGCGCATCACCGGGGTGTAGCTTACTTCCCGGTCCCACTTGGCCTCGGGGGGGATGGCGTCCTCCAGGTGGTTGCAGGAGACCGGGAGGTACCGCCCCAGCCGCTTGAGGCGGGTGGCGGCTACATAGGGGTTTTCGATGTTCAGCACCCCGCCCACACAGCCGGAGGTGCAGGCGTTCAGCTCGACAAAGTCCAGGTCATGGAGCTTTTCGTCCTCCATATCCTCCAGCACCCGGATGACGTTTTCAATGCCATCGGCGGCCAGATACCGCTCGTGAAGGGTGGCAGCGGCCTCCCCGCCGCTTTTTCCCCAGCCGATGCCGGTGCGCCCGGCGGCGGCAAGCTCCTCCCCCGGCTCCCGGGCCTGCTTCATCGCGGCACAAAGGGCGGGATAGATCTCGCTGACGCTGACCACCAGGTCGATGTCGCTGCGCCCCGTCCCCAGGGGATTTTTGGCCGCGGTCATCTTGGCGGGACAGGGGGAGATGAAGATGCAGCCGATCTCGGAGGGATCCATACCGGACTGCCGGGCCACGTGATATTTGATCCTGCGGGCGGCCAGCTCCACCGGGGCTACCAGGGGCAGCACGTTCCCCAAAAGCTGGGGGAACCGCACCCGGATCAGCCGCAGCACCGCCGGGCAGGCGGAGGAGATCACCGGGCGCTCCAGCAGCCCCCGGCTGAGGAGGATGCGGGTGGCGTCGCTGACCAGCTCGGCGGCAGCGGCCACCTCGTATACCTCGTCAAACCCCATCTCCAAAAGGCCCGCCAGCACCACCTCCACATCATCCAGGTTGTTGAACTGGCCGTAAAGGGCAGGGGCGGGAAGGGCGATCTTATAGCGGAAGCGTTCCCAGTCGGAAAGATGGTCGGTAACCGCCCGTTTGGCGTGGTGGGGACAGACCCGGATGCACTCCCCGCAGTCGATACACCGGTCCTTCAGAATGGTGGCCTTGCCCCCCCGGACCCGAATGGCCTCGGTAGGGCACCGCTTCACACAGGTGATACACCCCTGGCAGGCCTCCTTGTCCAGGGTCACGGAATGGACATATTCTCCCATAGCTTTCTTCCCCTTATAAAAGCAGCCCGGCAAACGGGGCGTTCCGGCTCAGGCGAGGTTTACCACCATGGTGACGGTGGTCCCCACGCCGACTGTACTTTCGATCTGCATTTCATCGGTGTACTTTTTCATATTGGGCAGGCCCATGCCAGCGCCGAAGCCCAGGCTGCGGACGTTATCCGGGGCGGTGGACCAGCCCTCCTCCATGGCCTTCTGGATATCCGGGATGCCGGGGCCGTGGTCGGCCAGGACCATGGTCACCTTTTCCCCGTCAATCTCCACATCAATCTGTCCGCCCCCGCCATGGATCACCAGGTTGATCTCCCCCTCGTACATGGCGATGGCGACCTTGCGCACCACGCCGGGGTCGAAGCCCAGCTTCTTCAGGGTGCTTTTTATGGCTCCGGAGGCTTCTCCCGCCCGGGTGAAATCGTCCCCGGGGACTTGGTATGTATAATGAAGGCCGCTCATTTAATATGCACCCCCCCATCCAATCCCGCCTGGAAAAGCAGGCCGCAGGAGGTAAACATCCGGTGATTGGTGGTCATGACCGCAATCCCTTTTTCCTTTGCCAGCTCCACCATTTCCGGGGAGGGCTCCTTCCGGCGGATAAAGATAATGCAGATAATGTCCATCATCTCGGCAGTACGGATGACCTGCTGGTTCACCAGGCCGGTAAGGAGCACGGCCTGGTCCTTTACATAGGCCAGAACGTCGCTCATCAAATCGCTGCCGCAGGCGGTATTGACATCATGGTCCAGGAGCTCCTCACCACAGAGCAATTTTGCATCCAGGATGGTTTTTACTTCGCCAAGGGTCATACTGATCACACTCCTTTATACACACAGGCTGGGGGACTGGTGCCGGCTTTCTGTTCTACTGCTTTTTATGATAGCACAGCCCGGGTAAAAACTCCAGTCCCAAGTTGTGGGAGGCCCCGGGGCACGCCCCCAACACACCCAAATCACCATTCTTACCGGGTCAGGGGCGGGGTGGCCGTTCCGCCTGCCGCCGCTGGTCTCCCCGGGGCTTTTCCCCGAACAGCGCCACAAACTGCCGGTACAGCCCCCCTGTAGAGCCCTGAATATCCGCCGCCAGCCTCTCCAGGCCCCCTGCCTGGAGCTCCTCTGCCAGCTGCGCCAGCGCCCCCGACACGTTGAGCTCCTCCTCCACATGGAAAAAATCCCGGCTGCGCACCTTTCCGTACCGCCGCCGCAGCATCCGTCCCTGGTCCTCCTCCCCGTCCAACGGTTCCCCCAGTTCCTCGTACAGCCGCGCAAAATCCAAAAACAGCTCCCGGAAGTCGTTTTCCGCCTGGCGCTTGAACTGGGACACCACCTTTTCCTCGTCCTGGAGGTCCACAAACCGGATCTCCAGCACCGAGACCTCCGCCCCCAGCTCCCGCATCCGGGCGGTCAGCTTTTTGATGCTCTCCTGGAGCTTTGGTGTTTGGGGCACCATTGCCATTCCGTGGTAGTACTCCGCCCCCAGCTCCTTCAGCTTCCGCCAGATATACACCCGTGCCCGGGAGGGCTTTGCCGGGGCGGTATAGGTGATCCCCAGCCACGTCCGCCGGGTGTCCCTTCCCGTTCTCTCTGCCACCGAGTCCCCCTCCTCTCTTTCCCACGCCCCCGGACGCTCCGGGGACACCTTTTATCTATTGTATCATATTGTATCAAATCCCGGGGGAAATGACAAGACAGGATGATAAAATTTTAACAAAACGATGGCTTTTTGCGGAAAATCCCTTGTAATTGGCAGCCGGATGGGGTAAAATAAAAAGTAATTGAAATTCCCCGGGGGGAACCCCGGAAAATCTTCCAAGGTCCCAAATTCAGAAAGGAGTAGACGTATCATGATCACCTACAACAAAGTCACCATTGAGGATCTGGATGTTGCCGGCAAGCGGGTACTGGTCCGCTGCGACTTCAACGTCCCCATGAAGGAGGGTGTCATCACCAACGACAACCGCATTGTGGGGGCTCTGCCCACCATCAAATACCTGATGGAGAAGGGCGCCCGCCTGATCCTCTGCTCCCATCTGGGCAAGCCCAAGAACGGCCCCGAGGAGAAGTTCTCCCTGGCGCCCGTTGCGGTGCGTCTTTCCCAGCTGCTGGGCAAGGACGTAGTCTTTGCAAATGACGACGCTGTTGCCGGCGAGCAGGCCAAGGCCGCTGTAGCCGCCATGAAGGACGGGGATGTGGTGCTTCTTCAGAACACCCGTTTCCGCAAGGAGGAGACCAAGAACATTGAGGATTTCTCCAAGGATCTGGCTGCCCTGTGCGACGTTTACGTCGATGACGCCTTTGGCTCCTGCCATCGGGCCCACTGCTCCACGGTGGGTGTGGCCGGTCTGGTAAAGGAGACCGCTGTGGGCTACCTGATGCAGAAGGAGATCAAGTACCTGGGCAACGCGGTGGAGGATCCCCAGCGGCCCTTCCTGGCCATTCTGGGCGGCGCCAAGGTTGCCGACAAGCTGAGCGTCATTGAGAACCTGCTGAACAAGGTAGACACCCTGATCATTGGCGGCGGCATGGCCTACACCTTCCTGAAGGCCCAGGGCTGCGAGGTTGGCACCTCCCTGGTGGACAACGAGAAGATCGAATACTGCGCTGAGATGCTGAAGAAGGCAGAAGAGAAGGGCGTCAAGCTGCTGCTGCCGGTGGACACCGTAGTTGCGGCTTCCTTCCCCGATCCCATTGACGGGCCGGTGGAGACCGAGGTTGTGGACTCCCACAAGATCCCGGCGGACAAGATGGGGCTGGACATTGGGCCCAAGACCCAGGAGCTGTTTGCCAAGGCGGCAAAGGAGGCCAAGACGGTTGTTTGGAACGGGCCCATGGGTGTTTTTGAGAACCCTGTGCTGGCAGCGGGGACCAACGCGGTTGCCAAGGCGCTGGCGGAGACGGATGCTACCACTGTAATTGGCGGTGGTGACAGTGCGGCGGCGGTGATGCAGCTGGGTTATGCAGACAAGATGACACACATTTCCACTGGCGGCGGGGCGTCGCTGGAGTATTTGGAGGGGAAGGTCCTGCCGGGGATTGCGGCGATTGCTGACAAGCAGTAAGGATAATGCCCAACCAAAGGGGGCGGGCCAAGGCCCGCCCCCAGCGGCCTGGAGGCCGCATCCAGCCCCTACCCGGCGGCCTGGAGGCCGCTGACAGACCCTACCCGCCGCTTCGCGGCTTAACGGTGTGCGAAGGGGATAGTGGGTGCCTGGAGTCCGGGCGAGTACAGGGCGGGACGATTCCCCTGCCTTTGACGGACTGGGGCGGGCGAGATTTCTGCCAGAGCAGCACCATACCCGAAGCCCAACGCCCAGTACCGGCTAGCCTTTCTGTCACCGGACACAGTCCGGTCCGGGTCCAGGGCGGACAGCGCCTGGTCGACCGCCGCAGCGGGCGAAACTCCCCGGCTAGAGGCAGCATCCTTCCACATAGGCCGCGGATAAAAACATGGCGCTGTGAAAGGCACGAACCGCCTCCCCTTGTATCCTCGTATTCTCGAAGTGACAAGCCGCGGCCGGAACGAGACTACCCGACACCCAGCCGCGGGGAGCGCCAGGCGCTGGCGGTTTTGTCTGTCTACCCTTCAAGACAGGCCCGCAGGGCCGCTTCTTGAACGGGCTGTCTGGAGGAACTGGTTTCTCTGGGGGTTTGTACTTCTTTCTAGGTTTTGTCGGT
>JAAWEO010000114.1 GCA_022794295.1 Angelakisella sp.
GGGTGGCAGGTCCAGGGCGGCGCCCTGGTCGCTCCCCGCAGGGAGCGAAATTCCTTATACGGAGTGAGCATTTTTCTTTGCTCCTTTCTTTTTGCGATAAAAAAAGAAAGGAGAAGCCTGCTCGCCCACCACCCAGCTAACCTGCAAATACACCCCGGTGGGGTGTTTTGCAACAACCGCCCCCCTCGAATGGACCGGCCTTATGGGCCGGTCCATTCGACCCTCTAAAGGCCGCCGCCCAGGCGGCCCCAAACATACCTGCCCATCAAAACCAGAATACAACCTTAAAATCCCAACACCCGCCTTTTCCTGCAAACAGAAGCCCCCGCAGGACTACCTGAAAACAAGAGCCCCCAAAAAAGCCGACAGAAGAATCAGGCGGACGGGGGAGAGCCCTTTCTGAACCAGCGCCCTCCGGCCCAGAAGCGCCCCGGCCAAAAGAGCGGCGACGATCAGGGCACGGGGATCCGGGGCGGCATTTCCCGGGGAAAGGAGACAGCTTTTTGCTGTCATATAGCACCCTGTGGCAAGGATGATCCCAATGATGCAGGGCTTTACCCCCCGCAGAACCGCCTGGGTGCAGGGATTCTTTAAAAGGCTGCCGAAAACAGCCATCACCAGCAGGATAACAACAAAGGAAGGCAGCACCACCGCCAGGGTGGCAAGGAGGGCCCCCAAAAAACCACCCTGAACATTACCCACATAGGTGGCCAGATTGACCATAATGGGGCCGGGGGTGCTTTCGCTGACTGCGATCATATGGGTCAGGGCTTCGTCATCCAGCCAGCCATAGGAGAGGACCACATCCCGAATGAGAGGAATGGCCCCGTAGGCCCCGCCAAAGGCAAAGCACCCCACACGGAGAAAGCCCAGAAAAAGGTCCAGATAGATCATCCCTTGTTCCCTCCCTTTCCCGCCCCGGCCGCGAACAGGCCCAGGCTGACCACCCCCGCCAGCAGCATCAGACTGATGGAGGAAAGCTTCCAGGAAAAGAGATTGGCCGACAGCATCAGCAGAAACGAGGCGGCCATTATGGCAAGGGGCAGGGGCTTTTTGGGCATCTTTTTGACCATCCCCGCTGCCGCCTGCAAAATCAGGAAGCCCACCCCGATGCGGATCCCCCGAAAGGCACTGGCGATGACGGCGATCTCCAGGAAGTTGTCCAGGAGGCTGGAAATGCTGTAGATAATAACAAAGGAGGGGAGGACGATGCCCAGGGTGGCTGCCAGCGCCCCCCAAAGCCCCGCCTGGCGGTACCCCACAAAGGTGGCGCAGTTGATGGCAATGGGGCCCGGGGTGGATTCGGCAATGACGGTGACATTCATCATATCGTCGTGGCTGATCCACCCTTTTTCTGTGACACAGCTGTTTTCTATCATTGCAAGCATGGCGTAGCCGCCGCCAAAGGTGAACAGGCCGATTTTCAGAAAGGTCAGCAGCAGGTCAAACAGGATGTTTTTCTGTCTCACACAGGATCCTCCTTGTTCGCTGATCAAAACAAGCGGCGCATGGGAAACTCCCTGCGCCGCCTGCTTTTTAATTGATCTTTAGTTTAAAGATAGATGTCAAAGGCGTAAACAGCAATGGTGACCACAAAGAAGGCCACTGCCAAAATACGGATCAGGCGGTTCAGCTTGGCGTCTGCACTGCGGTCCCTGGCCCCGTTCATAAAGGATGAAGCCCCTGCCAAGGAGGAAAGGCCATCCCCCTTGGGGTTCTGGAACATAATGAAAACGGTGACAAGGACGCTGACGGCAATCATAACCACCGCGCCGATCATCTCAACTGCGCTCATAAAGCACCTCCGAATGTTTTGCGGAGCTCCGTTTCCCCTGCCGGAGGCAAGGGGCGAAGTCCGGTATTTTGCCGGGCCGCTCATATAAACCGGACTGCTTGGCAGCCCATGGGAAGCAAAAATGCCCTCTCCCACCGGGCCCGGCAGGATATAGCTTACTGATTATATCATAGGTTGACAGGCTTTGCAAGCAAAATTTCTTTTTTCCCCATGGCGGATATTTTCTTCCCCCCGGGAAACTCTAACAACTGCCGGTCCGACCTTCTGCGTTTGCTTTGGAACGGCAAAGCCCGGCGCGGGATCATTTCCCATAGATGCGCCGGGCTCTTAGCTGCTTCCGGAAATCACCGGGAACCGGCCTGCTCTGTCAGCAGAAGGAGGTCCTCCGGCCTTACGGCAAGCTCCCGGGGAAGGCAGCTGGGGGCGGTCCTTCCCCCGGGCTCCCACCACAGGCGGGCGGCCCCTTCCCCGGGCCGGAACACCACCTGGTCCCGGGCAGGGCCTTCCATCACCAGGGGGTCCAACAGGGGCAGACGGTTTTCCTCCCCTTCTCCGGCGGGATGGAGGTCCCGGGAGCGAATCCCCACATAGGCGGTCCCCTCCGGGATGGGGCGGCCCGGGGTCAGGGAGGCGTTCCACTCCGGGACCCGGAGGGTGTTCCCCTCCCCCTTTTCCGCCCGGGCCAGGTTCCGGCAGCCGGTGAGGCGGGCGGCCTGGAGGGTGCCGGGGCTGCGGAACAGGGCCTTGGTCTCCCCAAAGGCGGAGCAGCACCCCCGGTCCATTACAAGCAGCTCCCCGCAAAGGCGGAAGGCCTCCTCCCGGCTGTGGGTCACCAGGATGGAGATCCCCTGGTATTCTGCCAGGGTCTGGCTCAGCTCCAGAAGAAGCTCCTCCCGAAGGTAGGCATCCAGGGCGGAAAACGGCTCGTCCAGAAGGAGCACCTCCGGGCTGCATGCCAGGATGCGCCCCAAGGCCACCCGCTGCTGCTGGCCCCCGGAAAGCTGCCGGGGATACCGGTCCTCCAGGCCGGAAAGGCGGAATTTTTCCACCATCCGGGCGGCGGTCTCCGCCTTCTCCCGTTGGGAGCAGCCCCGAAGCCCGGCGGTAATGTTTTGCTCCACTGTAAGATTGGGAAAGAGGGCACAGCTTTGGAACAGATACCCCACCCGCCGCTTTTGGGGGGGCAGGTCGATCCCCTGTGCGGAATCGTACAGCACCCTCTCCCCCAGGGTGATCCGTCCCCGGCCGGGGGTCTCGATACCCGCAATAGAGCGCAGGGTCATGCTTTTGCCGCAGCCGGAGGCCCCCAGAATACCCAGGCAGCCCCTCTCCCCTGCCCGGAAGGACAGGTCCAGGGAGAAGCCCCGGAGGTTTTTTTCCACAGAAACATCAAGAGCTGCCATGGCGGTCCCCTCCTTTTCCCCGGGGCCCCAGAAGATTCATTGCCGCCACAGTCAGAAAGGCCGCCGCCAGCAAAATGGCGGCGTACTTCCCCGCGGTCTCCATATCCCCTGCCGCCACCGCGGAATAGATGGCCAGGGGAAGGGTGCGGGTTTTTCCGGCGATGTTCCCGGCCAGCATGGCGGTGGCGCCAAATTCCCCCAGCCCCCGGGCAAAGGCCAAGATCCCCCCGGTGAGCACCCCGGGAAGGGCGTTGGGCAGCAGCACCCGGCGGAAGATCTCCCCCTCGGTCATGCCAAGGGTCCGGGCGGCATCGAGCAGGTCCCGATCCACCTGTTCAAAGGCGCCCCGGGCAGAGCGGTACATCAAGGGGAGGCTGATGGTCACCGCCGCCAGGACGGTGGCGGCCCAGGAGAAGGCGATCTTTACCCCGAAGATCTCCAGGAAAAGCCTCCCCAGGGGGCGCTTTACCCCAAAGACCCACAGCAGGACAAACCCCGCCACGGTGGGCGGGAGCACCAGCGGCAGGGTGAGCAGGCCATCCAAGGCGGCCCGAAGGCCATTCCCCTTTACCGCTGTCACCCCCCGGGCCAAAAGGAGGCCCAGAAAGAAGGTGAGTGCAATGGAAAGGGCTGCGGTTTTCAGGGAAATCAAAACCGGGCTGAAATCCATTCTTCTGTCCCCTTACGCGGCGGCAAAGCCGTATTTTTGGAAAACCGCCATGGCTTCCTCGCTTTGGAGAAATTCCAAGAACAGCCCGGCGGCCTCTTTCTTCTGTGAGGCAGAGACAATGCCCGCCGGGTAGAGGATCGGGGTGGCAAGGCTGCCCTCTGGGGCCTCGGTGAGGACAACGACCTTATCGGTGGTGGCAGCGTCGGTGGCATAGACAACCCCCACATCGGCGGAGCCCTCCGCCACCCAATTCAGAACCTCGGTGACGTTGGTGCCAAAGCTCACCATGGGCTGGATGCTCTCCCAAAGGCCCAGGTTCTCCAGGGCCTCCTTGGCGTACTGCCCCACCGGAACACTTTCCGGGTCACCCAGGGCGACATGCTCCGCCTTGAGAAGATCGGGAAGGGTGCGGATCTCCCCTTCTGCGGCAGCGATCACAACCAGCTTGTTCTCCAAAAGCTCCACCACCGAGCCGGCATCCACCAGGTCTTTTTCCACCAGGGCATTCATCTGCTTCTGGGCGGCGGAAAAGAAAAGATCAGCCTCCAGCCCTTCCTCGATCTGGGTCTGGAGCTTACCGGAGCTGTCATAGGTACCCTCAACGGTGATATTGGGATGTTTGTCCTGGAACATGGGGATCAGCTCGTCCCGAAGGGAATATTCCAGGCTGGCGGCTGCCGCAATCAGAATGGTCACCGGCCCGGCTTCCGGTCCGGGGGCAGGCTCGCCGGATTCACCGGGCTCCCCAGGGGAAGGTACAGAGGAGGACCCGGAGCTTCCTCCGCAGGCGGTCATTGCCAGCAGGAGGGCCAGGGTCAGGGCAAGACTTATGATCTTTTTCATGGGGTTTGCTCCTTTCTTCCGATTCCCTCCGGTCTGGGGCAGCCGGATTGCCGCCGGAGCCGGGGGCACGAAACTGCCGGGCGCATATGACTTCCCGGCAGGGTTCGTCTTTTGTTTTCTGTGCTGTTTTTAGAGCCTATTCAAGCTACATCATTCGGGCAATTTCCATTTCCTCCAGCATCTTCTCCTTTGTGGGCAGCTGGGGCGGTTCTTCCCCGAAAACGCTGACCGGCGCCCAGTAGAGATATTTTTTCTCCGCCTCCAGAACGCTTAGCCTGGAATTTGCAGGAAGCTGGTACACAGCCTCCAGAAGGGGCAATATCAGGTCTATGTATTCTTCATCACTTTTTCCCTCTTCCAGGTAGATTTTGATATCCAGATAGGCACCGCTGGTTTGCAGGAAATCGTCAAGATCATCCTCGGGGCTCCAGGTTCTTGGGGTTTGGGGGAGTTTCAGCGCGACCCCATAGGACCGGATAGATTCCGCATTTTCGCAGAGGTCAATGGCCTGGGCCTCGGCATCCTCCTTAAAGAAATAGAGGGCATAGTTGTCCCGGACCTTTTGATATTTCGTTTGGGACACCAGGGCTGTGGTCACACGCTCCGGGGCATCTACAGGGGCGGCTTCGCAGGTATAGGTGGCTCCGGCCAGGGGGCCGTAATTTTCCAGAGTTTCCTCTCCCACAACGGCGAAGGGAATCCCGTACTTTTCCTCGAGCTGCTCCAGCAGGTAGGCTCTTGCGGAATCGATATCATAGTCAAAGGGCCCGCCCTTATGCTCCATTTCCCGGAATGCTTCGGCGGAGCATCCGCCCAGGAAAAGAGCGGCCGCCATAAGGCACAACAGTAAGCTCTTCATCAGGCTATCTTGCGCACTCCCCTGCGGTTCCGGACAGGATCTCCAGGCCATGGGGGAGGCTGTCCAGGATCACCTCCAAATTTTCCCGGACCGCTTTGGGACTTCCCGGCAGGTTCACGATCAGGGTCTTGCCCCGAATCCCGGCGGCGGCCCGGGTGAGCATGGCCCGGGGGGTGATCTTCATGCTGGCGGCCCGCATGGCCTCGGGGATACCGGGGACCATACGCTGGCAGACATCGGCGGTGGCCTCCGGGGTGAAATCCCTGGGGGAAAAGCCGGTCCCGCCGGTGGTAAGGATAAGCTCCACCTCTCCCCCATCGCACCAGGCGGCCATGGTATCCCGGAGCTGTTCCCGCTCGTCGGGGAGGACCAGATACCTTGTGACACGATACTGGCCGGTGGCCTCCAGGAGCTCCCGGATGACGGGGCCGCTGCGGTCCTCCCTTTGGCCCGCCGCGCCTTTATCGCTGGCGGTGATGATACCTACGCGAAACATGGGGCACCTCCTTCCCTACAGCTCCACAGGCTGGCTGGTGATAACAAACTCGTCGCCCTCCCGGATGACACCGCCATGGAGGACCCGGGTAAAGACGCCTTCCCGGGGCATGATGCAATCCCCCACCCGGTGGAAGATCTCACAATGCTGGTGGCATTTTTTACCGATCTGGGTCAATTCCAGGACCACCTCGCCGCACTGGAAGATGGTTCCCACGGGGAGTGTTTTAAAATCGAAGCCGGTGACCAGGAGGTTTTCTCCGAAGTCGCCATCCTTCACATTGCCTCCCCGGGCATTGAAGGCTTCCACCTGCTCATAGGAAAGCAGGCTGACCTGGCGGTGCCAATTTCCGGCATGGGCGTCACCCTCGATGCCGAAATTTTCGATAAATTTGCCTTGGTGGACGTTGGTTTTTACAGTGCCCTTCTCTGGGCTGGTGCAGACTGCGATGACTTTTCCCATGATGAAAACTCCTTTCTACGTATAAAAAACAGCAAAAGACGGGTCAAGAGGCAGGCGCTGGGACAAGTACCGGGTAGCCTTTCTGTCTCCGGACATCAGTCCGGGCGGCCCAGTGGCCGCTGACAGACCCTACCCGCCGCTTTGCGGCTTAACGGTGTGCAAAAGGGATGGTGGGTGCCTGGAGTCCGGACGGGTACAGGGCGGGGCGATTCCCCGGCCTTTGACGGACTGGGGCGGGCGAGGCTTCTGCTGGCGCAGCACCATACCCGAAGCCCAACGCCCAGTACCGGGTAGCCTTTCTGTCACCGGACACAGTCCGGTCCGGGTCCAGGGCGGACAGCGCCTGGTCGCCCGCCGCAGCGGGCGAAACTCCCCGGCTAAAGGCA
>JAAWEO010000115.1 GCA_022794295.1 Angelakisella sp.
CCTTCGGGACCGTGGCCTACGGCCAACTTTCTTTTTTTCTTTCAAAAAGAAAGTAAGCAAAGCCTCTCCGCGCTAAGAGCTGCCCCTTCGGGGCAGTTGTGCTCCGAGACGCCGCTGCGGCGGCAGAAATGCGCCCTCCGGTAAGGATGCGGGGGAGTTTCGCTCCCTGTGGGGAGCGACCAGGGCGCCGCCCTGGACCTGCCACCCTTTGAAAAGGGCGGCCCCAAACTTTAGACCCTACGAGAGGGTGTGCGGGGCGAAAGGGGGTGCCTGGAGACTTAGATTTTCGGGTATACCAAGAATTTCTGGTGCATACTCTGGCTGCTCAGCTGTTTTCCAGGGGGCGGTAGTTCCCCTGCCAGAGGATCTCCCCGGTCCTGCTTACCACCAGAATTTTTACAGTGTAATCCCTGCCGAACATCTGGCAGGTCTTGGCCCGTTGGTAATTATCCTTTTGGGCCTGGAGCATTTTAGGCTCCTCCTCCCCAAAGGCATAGGAGGAGGGAAAGGGGATGCTTCCCCGGTAGCCCCAATACACCATAGAGCGGTAGCCGATCTGAAGGGCATTTTCTTCCGCCCTGGAGGTTTTGCACACCACCGTTTCCACCAGGGCCCCCTGTTTCCGCTTCACCGAGATATCAATTTCATCCTGTTCGCTGTACATACAATAATAAGGAAGCTCCTTTTCCCCTATGCGGTCGGTTTCTGAAATTCCGATATACAGAAAAACCAGGCTGACAGGAATAAGCAGGAGGAAAAAGAATCTTCCCATATAGTTTTTCCAGTTCAGTCCGTCCCCCTCCTTTCTTTATCCTGCTTCGGTTTTTTACAGCCTTGTCCCCGTTCCCGCCCTCGCTCTCTGCGGCCTGCGCTATGGTGGTGCGATATGCTTTGTATGGGGTGCCCGTGTGCTCTGTACTGGGTCTTTTTGTTACCCGGGATTCGAACCCGACAAGTACCCCGTACCTGTTACCATGGCCCGGTTCCTTCTCAACCGGTTGAGATCGCGCCCGCTCCGCAAAAAGCTACCTGCAAGGGCTGTCTATTGCAGCTCTACTGTCCAGTTCAGTCCCTGGATCCTGGTATCCAGCTCCCGCAGCTCCCGGGAGAGGTGGTCCACCTGTTTCTGAAGCTCCGGCACCTTCACCGTGCTGCGGATCTTGATCTCCCCCCGGGTGCTCCGGTTGGCAAGGGCGCTGGCGCAGTCCAGAAATCCCCGGAGGATCTCGGTCCGGCGGCTGAGGCAGTCCCGCCGGGCCAGCAGGGCGGTGATGGTCCCCCCGCCGGGAATGGCACAGCTGTTGGTCAGGTTGATCCGGGTCATCAGCTCCTCCAGCTGGGTCATAACGGCGTCCAGCTCCTCCAAAAGGCCCCGGGGATCCTCGGCAGGCTTCTCCCCTTCCTGGACCTTGGCATTGTTGTACAAACGGTTTTGCAGCTGGGCTGCCCGCTTTTGCAGGTCGGCCCGGAGGGTCAGGGCTTCGGCTAACTTCATTGTGCACACTCCTTTTATAGGAATTTCGGCTTGCTGTCAAAGATGACCAGCTCCTCCGGCGCACCCCGGTATTGCTCCAGGATCACCGGGCGCTCGCTTTGGATGGCAAGGTCGTATTCCGCCTTGGTCAGGGGGATGGCCCACAAAAGGGCCACAGGCTCTCCCATCACCGGGGGAAAGGCCGGGGCAGGCACCCCGGTAAGCTCCCGGGCATCGGCCAGGAGCAAGGCATGAAAGCCCGGCAGCCGCCCCTCTGTCAGAAGAAGGGTGTGGCCGTGGCCCAGCCAGGTGATCTCCCGCCAAGGGTAGGCAGTGACCCTGGAGAGAAAGCCCAGGATCCGCATCCAGTCCTCGTCGGGGAAATCCCCCCGGGCTGCAAAAGCCAGCTCCATTCGCCGGTAATCCCCGGCCTTCTCCTGGTGGTACTGCTCCACCATAGGCTGGCAAAGGGCGGAGGTCCCCAAGGTAAAGGCGTACCGCGCCCCGTTCTTTCTTCCGGTCACCAGGGCCTTGGCGGGGAACTTTCCCCCATCAATGGCAAAATACTGCTCGTGGGGGCCGAAAAACGCCTCCATGGCGGCCAAGCCCCCCTCCTGGAGGGACTTCCAGTAGCCCTTCTCTATGGCGGCCCAGTAGGCGGCGCTTCGTTCCACCCGGTGGGCCAGAACGGCCTCCGCCTGGGACAGCTCCCAGGCGAAGGGGGCGGTGCCCACGGCATAGCGGGCATATCCCTTAAAGTCATGGCTCCAAGCCCAGCCGGGGATCAGGGCCAAGATCTTCCCCTTTTCCAAAAGGGCGGCTCCGTCCCCTTCCTCCAGCCAGACAATGGAAAGGTCGCTTTTCCGCAGCCCCCGGAGCCCGTTCGGGTCGTGGGCACAGCCGGAGCGGGGCATTCTGGGGGCCTCCCCCCGGCCCATGGCGGCCTCGTCGATCTCCTCCGGGGCAGGAGCGGTATTGCAGACCCAACAGCACTTCACCTGGGCGTGGTCGGTATTGGGGTCCCGCCACAGATAGAAATAGATGCAGGTTTCGCTTTCCTCTGCAAAAGCCTGGATGTCACAGACAGGAGACCAGCTTTCAACAAGAAGCTTCGGGGTCTTTTTCTCGGGGGTCTTTTTGCGGAACAGTTCCATATCCATCCTCCTGTTTTCCGGGCACAGGAAACCCCTTCGAGTCTCCTGTGCCCGGATCCGGTCAGCATTCGATTTCGTCTATCTCCAGATCGTCGTCGTCCTCCTGGTGGGCGGCTCCGCTCTCTCCGCTGAGCACCTCGGTGGTGCGCATCCGCCGGTTGTCCTTAGCCGCCTCCACATTTTTGTGGATCAGCTCCTTGACCATCCTGGGGTTCTTCACATTTTTCAAGTCCAGATGGGGGACGCTTTTATCCGATGAAATGACACAGATCGTTCCCACGCCAAAAATACGCTGGGTCAAACGGAGCGTCAGCTGCAAATCCCGCACCCTGTAGAGCAGCACTTCATCCGATTTTATATTGAAAAACCCGGTCTCACAAAACAACCGGTCCTCGCTGAGGCGATATCGGGTGAACGACAAGGGCAGCCCCAAAAAACGCTTGCGGTCTTTCCATAAATATTGGATCGGTTCCACTATCCAGCCTCCTCTGCCTGTTTTTGCGTTTAGTATACCATTTCTTCAGGAAATTTGCAAACCGTTCCGGGGAAAGGGGCGCGGCTTTCCCGGAAGGCTCTCTCTGCCTTCTCTCCCCTTTGGAAAAGGTGCCCCGGTGTACACGTTGGGGCGGGGAGTCCCATGGAGCGACCGGCTCCATGCCGCTGTGATCCTATTTCACCTTCTTGGTCGTATGGTTATCCAGGTGCTTCCCACAATGACCAATGAGGATCTGGGGCGCGACCGCGGGATCGTAAGCAAAATAGATCCGGATCGAGCGGGGGTCGGAATCCTTTGTCCCGCTTTTAACATGTGCTTCAATGTCAAGCTCCTGGCCGTTATAGGTATCCTCGTATTGCTGCATCAGCTTGGCATCTTTCCTTGTCATGGCGCCTTCCCCCCGGGAGCAGTCCCAGCCGGTCATCTCTTTAAACGCCTTGTACGCGGTGGCGGGATTATCCTGAAGCAGGTCATAGAGCTCGTTGGCGATATGGTAAAGGGCTTCCCACAGCACCTCGTTCTTTGTGATACACTCCTTTAACGAGCGAAACCCCCGTTCCGTAAAGGCGATCCGTTCCGGGTAAACGGTTTCAAAGTAGCGCGCGATCTTCTGTGGTGTATCCGGAAATTCACCGATCCCACGAACATCCCTGCTGGCCTTTTCAAGCAATTCATAGCGTTTCGCCATATCGGCAAAAGACTCAAGGCGCAGATTCAGGCTGTAGATATCTCTTTCCTGGTCGTCAATTTTCTGCTTATAGCTCTCAGCCTGCTTTTCTGCCTCCTCTCTCCGGTCGGATTCATTCAGGAATTCTTTCAGGGCCTCGTCTGCCATCCCTTCGCTCTGCCGGCGGATGGCCTCTATCCTGGAACGATGTGCGTCCATGCTATGGAGCTCCCTGCAGTTCTCCAGGCGGAACATCTTCTCATAAAAATGCACATCCTGGGCCAACGCCCGGCGAAAGATGCGCAGCGCATAGTCCTCTCCATTTTCCTCAATATCCGCTGCTGTAATAAACCTGTGGCGGTATTGGTCCCCTTTGTCCTTGGGGTTGATATGGGGAAGATAGACCCGGATGGCCCCGCCAAAGCAGCTATAAGCGGGGGGACCAAGATATCGCATTTCTGCCGAAAAACCCAGATCGTCGGAATAAAAGACCAGTGCATTCCCTACAACCGTCTGGGCGACCTTTTTCTTTGACACCAATAAACGGGCGGTCCCGTCCTCGTCAGAACCCCGCTTTGGGCTAATATACAGAACCGGGAGCTCCCGTTCAGGATCAAATAGAATTTTCTCAAACTCCGGGTAATCTCCCGCTTCTAATCGTCTGGGTTCGATCGTCAGGACGCTATTGCCGATCCGGCAGACCAGCGAAGGATCCGATAACAGCCACCGAATCACATTGGGCACCGTAATGGAGGGCATTTCCTGGCAGGGGCCAATAAAACCGGGGGTATCACTGTATGTAACCACATAGGATATTTCCGCGCTCCTTTGATCCGCCGCACGAAACCCGATCTCTGTTGTCCACTGACGGGGCGCGTATCCGGATTCCGAAAAGGACTTTTCGACGATCATACAAGCCCACGAAACATCCATTGGGTCATCTGCATTGACATGGTATACCGATTCTGCAAAGAACCGGTTGTTGTTTTCCAAATCATACAGCTTTCCGCCCCGTTTAAATGCGGTCCAATGGCTCAGCTCCGTTTCCACAATCGTATGGTCATGGCGATTTAACTTTTTTGTGATCCATCTGCGAATATTCATAACCAGCTTCCAGAGAAGATCACACTGGTCGGAGTTCTTGGCAGTCACATGAAATTTCGCCTTATAGAACATGGTCGCATTTAAATCGCGCATATCGGTTGATCCTTTCGTTTTTATTTAGGGCGTGACCCAAAAGTCGCCGCCCTCGTCTTTTTCTACAGGAGAAGGGAGCTTGACGACGTCGAAAATGCTCGGAATCCACCAAGGATTCCTTGCGCTTTTCTCCTTGCAATCTCCCTCCCCCTGCGAAAAATCCGGGCACTTCGACTTTTGGGTCACGCCCTAGGTCATTATACCATAAACCGGCAGCAAATTAAAGTGTCAGCCTATTGGGGAAACATCAGGGGGGCCGTTGGTGCTGAGATTTTGTATAAACAAAAAGCCCCCTGCATAGCAAGGGGGTGTACAAAAAGGGGATGGGGTTTTCAGGGAAAAAAACTTCTATAACACTGCTATACCGGCCCTATGCCGCCAGTGCATTGGCATTGATCTTCTGTATCACCGCCCGGATGCCCAGCCAGACAGAGAGATCGGTGAACACCTCCGCCACACTGCCCTGGTCGGTGAAGGGGGAGACCTGCAAAACAGAAAAATCCTTCAGCATACCGTTCTGAACGATGTACTCCACGATCTGGTTGACAAAGTAGATCTGGCGGCTGTCCAGGTTGACACCGTCCAGGAATTCCCCAAATGCCTCCTTTGCGGCCTTCATGTCCAGGCCCACGATCTCCCGGACAAACTCCCCCAGAGGCTTCTGGCCGCAGGCGCTCTCGTACTCCTCCCGGGAGCCAACCTCGCTCCAGAGAATATCCTCCAGGGCGTCAATGTCCGCCGGGGCCAAGGGCTGATTGCCGCGGATCTTGGCAACCACGGCCTCGTCCCGGTGCTGCCGGAGGTAAAACTCCGCCCGGGCCTTGTAGTTTAAGAGATCGTCGTTTTCCAGCTGGGATTCCTTCCATTCCACCGAGAGTATCTCGTCGTTAAAGTTGGTGAGATAGACACCGTCCCCTTTGGGGAGATACTTCATCAGACCGCGGAGTTTCTGCCGGATCTCCTCAAAGCCGTCAAGGCCGGCGGTGTCCAGATGGCCGGTGTGGAGGATCCGTTCCATCAGCGGCTTCTGCCCGGCGATCTCCGGGATGCTGGTCATTGTGGAAATGGCGCTCACCTTGCGGCAGAGGTCATTCCGGGCCCGGGTCCAGGGCTGCCCGGCAAGATGGGCCAGCTGGATGCCGTAAAGCAGAGCATCGAACCGCAGCGCCTGGGGGTCGTCTTCCTCCGGAGGAAGGAGGGGGGCAATCTCCTTCCCGATGGTGAGAATATCCTGATAGTTCAGGGAGGCATACCCCTCCGGGGCGGAGAACCGCTCCACCGGGCGCAGATGCTGGCGGACCGCAAAATTCCCCCGGTCCAGTCCCGAGACCTTCCCGGCCAGCTTCTCCACCAGGGACCGGCGGAAAGCGGACAGCTCCTCGGTTTGATACGCGGTGTCCTGGAGCTTCATGGCGATCTCGGCCTTTAGACGGAACAGCGCCCCCTGGAGGGGCAGCTGGCTGGCGGAGACCTTCTCCTTGTTCATGCTGAAAAACTCGAAGTTGCCGCAAAAATCGAAGATATAGAACTTCTCCTTGTCCTTTCCGTCCAGCAGGCCGGGACAGAGGCGGGTGCCCCGGCCGATCATCTGCCAGAACTTGGCCTTGCTCAGCACCCGCTTAAAAAACACCAGGTTCAGCACCTCCGGCACATCAATGCCGGTATCCAGCATATCCACCGAAATGGCGATGTACGGGGGCTTGTCCGGTTGGGAAAACTGGTCGATGGCGCTTTGGGCATAATCCCCCAGGGTGTTGTCGATGACCTTGGCATAGCCGGTGAGTTCCGGGTAACGCTTGCCAAACAGCTCCAGGATCAGCTCCGCGTGGCGGTGGTTTTTGGCAAAGAGGATGGTCTTGCCGATGCGGCTGCCATAATCCACCCGCAGGCCGTAGGTCATCAGGGTGTCCAGCACCTTG
>JAAWEO010000116.1 GCA_022794295.1 Angelakisella sp.
CTTCCGCAGAAGGTCCGCGCGCCTAACCCCTGGGCGTTCTTTGGTTACTTTCTGTCGCAACAGAAAGTGACCCCTCGCCGGGGAGGCGAAACGAGACAATAGGCCTTTAGAACGAGACAGGAATGCGAAGGGGCAGACTGGCGCGTGGCAGTCAAAAGAAAACGAGACTATCACGAACCAAAACGCTGCACCCAGAATCGAGAGGCAGACACGTTCAAGAAGCGGCCCTGCGGGCCTGTCTTGAAGGTCAGACAGACAAAACCGCCAGCGCCTGGCGCTCCCCGCGAGTAGGTAACGGCCAGTCTCGTTCCGGCCGCGGCTTGTCACTTCGAGGCTACAAAGATACAGGGGGAAGCGGCTCGTGCCTTTCACAGCGCCAGGTTTTTAGCCGCGGCCTAAATCGAAAGAAGCTGCCTCATTCCGGAGAATTTCGCCCGCCGCAGCGGGCGACCAGGCGCTGTCCGCCCTGGACCCGGACCGGACTGATGTCCGGTGACAGAAAGGCTAGCCGGTACTAGGCTCGGCGCCTGCCCCCAGTCCTCGCCGGGTAGGGGCGTCAGCGCCCACTGGGCCGCTGGCTCTCAAATAAGACCTTCAGGTTCTCCAGCTGCGATGTGACCGAAGCGTCAACTACACCCTCCGGTGTGTGCACCATGCACCCCCCCGGCGGAACATCTGCCCCCAGTACATCAACCGGCGGAAACCCCGGCCGGCCGGCCAGCTCTGTTTTCAGCTCCTCTGCAAGCCCCGGCAGCCGGTCCGATACCTGCACACTGATCCATTCTGCATTTTTTACTGTGGAAACCGCCTTCAGCACCAGGGGCTTCATAAGCTCCTTATGCTGAAGGATGCTCTCGTCCAATAGCTTCTGGGCGATCTCCAGGGCCAGGGTGGAAAGCCCTTCCTCGTATTGACGCAAAAATTCCTTCTGGTCCCCCTGCAGCTGCTCCATCAGCCGGTCCAGCTCCCCCAGGCGGCTCTCGATGATCTGCCGCTTTTCCTGGTAAACAGCCTCGTAGGCAGCCCGCTTGGCCTCCTCCCGAAGCCCGGAGGCCTCGATCTCGGCCTCCGCCAGAATGCGCTCCCGCTCCTCATTGGCTCCTAAAAGGATCTGCCGCGCAGCCTCGTCGGCCTTCAATCGGGCCTGGGTCTCTAAAAACTCCGCCCGCTTTCTGCGCTCCTCCTCCAGCCTGTTTTCCCGCTCCTCCTCGGTTTCTTCCTCCTGAACAGGATCGGGGGCTGGCTGGGGATCCCTTTCCTCCTCCCCGGGCTCCCCCGAAGGCGGGGGGCGGGGGGTGTCATCCGGGATGCGGTACACCTCGTCAGAGGGCACCAGCCTCCCCGGCTTTAGAATCTTAGGCAAGGATCTCATCCCCCTCACCTCTGGCTATGACGATCTCACCGGTTTCCTCCAGCTGGCGGATAACCCCCACGATCTTCTGCTGGGCCTCCTCCACATCCTTCATGCGGATGTTATGCAGGAACTGGATATCCTGTTCCACCGACTCCCGCATACGGGAGGACATATTCTGGAGGATAAGCTGCTTGACGTTCTCGTTGGCGGACTTGAGGGCCACTGCCAGGTCCTTGGTGTCCACCTCCCGGATAAACCGCTGCACCGACATACTGTCCAGATTGGCGATATCCTCGAAGACGAACATAAGCTTGTGGATCTCCTCGGCCAGGGCGGCGTCCTTTTCCCCCAGCTCGTCGAAGATGTACTTTTCTGTGGCCCGGTCCACCCGGTTCATGATCTCGGCAATGTAGGAGACACCGCCCACCTCTATCTGGTCGGAGGACACGATGCTGGAGAACCGCTTCTCCAGGGTGGCCTCCACCAGCTTGATCATCTCCGGCGAGACCCGGTCCAGCTCCGCAATGCGCTTGATCACATCCAGCTGGATGGATCGGGGCAGCTCCGCAATGATCTGTGCCGCCTGGTCGCTTCGGGCATAGGACAGGATCAGGGCGATGGTTTGGGGATGCTCGTTTTGTAGGATCATCTGGATATTCTTGGCATCCGCCTTTCGGACAAACTCAAAGGACTTGGACCGCAGGGATTTGCTCAGGCGCTCCATAAAGGAGGTTGCCTGCTGCTGGCCGAAGGCCTTTTCCAGCACGTCCTTGGCGTAAAGAACGCCGCCCTCGTTGATGACCTTCTGGGTGATGCACAGGCCGTAGAAGTCCTCCACCGTGGCCTGCATATCCTCCGGGGAGAGGCGGTCCAGCTTGGCGATCTCCAGGGAGAGCTGCTCCACCTCCTCCTCGCTGAGGTACTTATATACCTCGGAGGCCCGTTCCGCCCCAAGGGCGACGATGACCGCTGCCGCTTTTTTTGCGGAGGTAAGTTCTTCTGTGGCCATGTTACTGGTCCTCCTTCAGCATAGACCGCAGCAAGGCGGCGGTGATCTCCGGGTTCTCCTTGGCAAATTCCCGGATCTCCTGGGTGATGGCGTTCTCCACCTGGTTGGAGTTTGCCAGGGCCTCGCTCTGGAGCATTCGCTTGTGCTCCTCGATCTCCTTTTCGATGCTCTGGCCCACTTCCTCCGGATTTGCCGCCGCGGCTTCCTCTGCCGCTTTCTTCTTCTTGCGCATTTGCAGGAAGACCAGAATAGCCACCAGCAGAAGGACCACAAACAGGAGGGCAAGACCCAGGATCAGGAGCAGGCGCTGGCGGCTGCTGAGGCCGGGCCCGATGACCTGCTGGTTGTCGGTGGAGAAGTTCAGGTTGGTGACGCTGATGTTGTCGGAGGTGATGCTCACCGCCTTGGAGATCAGGTCCACCAGGGTCTCCTCAACATCGATGTTGAAGTTGGGGTCATCTACAATAACCGCTACAGTGGCCCGCTGGAGAAGGGGCTCCCCCTTCTCGATCTGGGTCATGATATAGCTGACGTCGTAGTCGATGTGCTTGTGGTAGTCGGTGGCGGAGGCGTTGCCGCTTCCGTCGTCGTTGGGGTAGATGGGCGGGGCGTCGGTATTGTTCTCCTCCCCCACGATCCCCTCGATTCCCACCGAGCCGTTAAGGGAATAGTCCTCCTCGAAGTGGTTGATGACACCGCTGTTGCCCCCGTTGGCGGCGGGCTGGTACTGCTTGGTCTCGGTGACCATCTTGTCGTAATCCAGGGAGACGGTGGCTACCGCGGTCACACCGTCCACCCCGTACCGGCCGGCCAGAAGGCGCTTGACGTTATCCTCGATCCGCTTTGCAATCAGCTGCTCGTACTCCAGGCGCTGGACGCTGTAGTAGCCCTTGCTGGAGGCATCGTCCACCCCGGGCATCTGCACCCCGGTGGCGGCATCGATGACCACCACGTCGGCGGCATCCAGCTTGGGGATGCTGCTGGCGGCCAGGTTCTTAATGGCGGTGACCCGCTCGGGGGTCAGCTCCGCGCCGGGCTTCATGCGGACGCTGACGCTGCCGGTGCTCTTCTGCTGGTTGGTCTGGTCCCATATGTAGTTGCTGGTGTCGGGCACGGTAAAGGTGACCACCGCGTCCTCGATGCCGGTCTGCCGCAGCAAGGTTTTCTGGGCCCGGTCCTGGGCGTCAAAGATCAGGCCGGTCTTTTTTTCGAACTCGGTGGCGGTAAAGCCGTTCATGCTGGCAAAGGTGTCGTAGCTAAGGGTGGTTTTGGGGTAGCCCTTGCCATTCAGCTCGAATACCAGCTGGTCCCACATCTCGCTGGGCACCTGGACCTGTCCCCGGTCGTCGATCTTGGGCTGCACCCCCATCTCCTGGAGGGTGGCGTACACCTGCTTGCTTTCTTCGCTGGTCATACCGGGGAAGATGACCTGGTAGCCGCCCTTGGCGACATTGATCAGGATGGTGATCAGCAGGATCACCAGCAAAAGCGCCCCCGCGCCGGCGATAATAAGCTTTTTCGTCTTATCCGCCAGCTTGCCCCAAAACTCTTTTATTTTTTCCAGGATCTCTTTGAAATCTAACTTCATTCGCTCGTTACCGTCTCTCTATATAAAATGTGGTAACCATTGCCCCGATCCCCGGCGGCCACAGACGGGCGGACGTCCTTTCCTCCTCTCCCCATCGGTTCAGCGAAACCCAAAAATCACAGGCGGTTCTGCATCTTGGCGAGGGTTTTGGGATAGGCTCGGAAAAGCATCGTCAAGGATCTGCGGGGATTTCTTCAAGGGTTGCCCTGGTTTTCTTTATAATCCGGCAGAAGGCGCTAGATCTGCATCTGCATGATCTCCTTGTACGCGCCAACGGCCCGGGAGGTGAGCTGCACAGCGGTCTCCACTGCGGTAGCCTCCAGGGCGGAGTTGATCATCAGGCTATGTAAGCTTCCTACATCCCCCATAGCCAGGTTGTAGGAATCCAGCCGGGCAGCCTCCTGGGTCTGGGCCAGGGTATCCATCGCCTCCTGCATAATGCTGGCGAAGGACTGTCCCCCGGCGGAGGGGTTCTGTACCTGCTGCTGGGCCGGGTCCTTGCTTTGGATGGAGGGAAGACTGGCAATCGGAACCAAATACATCTTATGAAAACCTCCCGAACAGATTAGACGAAACACTGACCCCTGTTCCTTTGGAAAAACGGAACAGAAGCCATGCTGTCAGCGAAATATACAGTCAAAAGACATTCCTATAAGATATTATACACAAAGACCCCCCCGCTGTAAAGGCCGTAACGGAAAATTTCCGCACCTTTCGACCGGTCAAATTCTGCCAAAGCAAAAGAGCCCCTGTTCTCCCTGCGCGTTGGGATGGACTGTCCCTATTAAAATATACGGCACAGGGCAAAAAGGTGCTTATCCCAATCAATCCTCTGTAGGTAAGGATATTCCGGTTTCCCGCCGGATATGCTCAAATGCCCCGGAAAGCACTGCCTTCCGGGGCATTGTAACGGCTAAAAAATTTTTAAGGATCAGTCCTCTGCCCCGGCATCCGCTCCCGGGGCCCGGCCGGGGATATTCAGGGACAGCCGGTCAATAAGGCCCACCAGGTTGGCGATCTCTGGCTTGGAGAGCTGGGCGTCGGCGCCCACCTGCTCCCCCTTGCGGCGCATTTCCTCGTTGATCAGGGAGGAAAAGAGGATCACGGGGATATGGCGCAGGATGGGATCGTTTTTGATCAGCTTGGTCAGGTGGTGACCATCCATTTGGGGCATTTCGATATCGCTGACGATACAGCAGACATGATTTTCGATGGGGTCCCCCTGGCTCTTGGCCTCCTCCAGGTAGTTCCAGGCCTCCTGGCCGTTGTTGGTCACCGCCAGGTTTTCGTACCCGGCCCGGCGCAGGGACTCGGTGATCATCCGGGACAGGAGCATGGAATCCTCGGCCAGCAGGATGGGCTTTTCGCTGCGCTGGCGGGGGCCCAGCTTGTTGATATCCTCCACCTGGATGCCCAGCTCGGGGCTGATCTCGGAGACGATCTTTTCGAAGTCCAGGATGGTAATCAGATGATTTTCAAAGTCGGCGATACCGGTGGAGACCCCTTCCTTGCCGCCATAGATCACCTGGTCGGGCTTTTTGATCTGCTGCCAGGAGATCCGGGCGATGCCCACCACGGTATGGACATGGAAAGCAAAGTTATGGTTGTTGAAGTTGGTGATGATAAAGATATCCCGCTCCGGGTTGGTGGAGGCAGGCAGATTCAGGTACCCGCCCAGGTCGATAACGGTAATGACCATATCCCGGGATTTGAAGATGCCCTCGATGTTGGCCTGGGCCTTCTGCATAGGCTTTACCGGGCAGACCATCATGATCTCCACCACCTTGGCAACGTTGATGCCAAAGGTTTCCCCGGCGATGGTGAACTCCATGATCTCCAGCTCGTTGGTGCCGGACTCCAAGAGGATTTCTGTTTGTCTTTCCATCTGCATTCTTCACAGCCGCCTTCCATATATAAATGACAAAACGCCCCATATATTATTTATCGGACGATGTGGGGAAAAAGCAAGAGGGTCTTTGCGGGATTTTGCCGAAAGGGGAAGCAGGGTCTATAAATACCTGGCATAATCTCGGGTCCCGTGGAAAAGCCGGTAGATGCAGACCTTCTTTCTTTCATCATCAATGGTATAAATCACCACATACCTGCCGATTAAAAACCTGCGAAATCCCCGTTGACGATGCCCGGGAACTTTGGAAAATTCAAACATTTCCGGGTACTCTTCCAGCTTTTTTAAAACACCTTCATATTCCGCAAGCCATTTTTCCGCAGCCTGTGTATTTCCCAGATTTTCCACCAAATACTGAATGATCTCCGCAATGTCACATTCCGCTGATTGGGTTTCATACACCGTATAGGCCATATTTTTCCCTTAGCTTCTTTACCGAATCCCGGGCAAGGACTACCCGCCCTTTTTCCACGTCCTCTGCCGCCATGGCAAGCTTTTCCTCGATATCCGCCAAGGTCATTTGACGCTCATAGGTTTCCATGCTCATAACGACCATATCCCGTCGGCCGTTTTGGCTGATAAAAATAGGCTCTGTGGACTCCCGGCACATTTGGGCAATCGCATCGGTATTTTGCAGTTCCCCAATGGAAATGGTTCGGGGCATGGTTTCACCTCCCTATGGCTGTATGGTAAGCTTATTATACCACAGATATTCTTTTTTGCAAGACAAAACGGGGGGCGCCTTTTCCGGCGGCGGCACCTGTTTTTGCGGCGGACCGGCAAAGCCCAAGCAGCCAAAAAGGGCACCGCCAAATGGCGGTGCCCTTCTGCCCCCGGGTGGGGGCAAGATCGTTTGTTGTAAGAACAGACGAACCAGGGTAAGAGGAACTTACTGCAGCAGCTGCAGGACGCTCTGGGGCTGCTGGTTGGCCTGGGCCAGCATGGCCTGGGCGGACTGGACCAGCACGTTCATCTTGGTGTAGTTCATCATTTCCTTAGCCATA
>JAAWEO010000117.1 GCA_022794295.1 Angelakisella sp.
ATCAGGCGGCCCCGTGGGTCATCCGCCCAAGGCCGGAGCCTTTGGCCGGTCCCCCGGGTCCAGGGAGAATCCCTGGGCGCTCTTTGGTTACTTTCTGTCCCAGCAACAGAAAGTGACCCCTCGCCGGGGAGGCGAAACGAGGCAAAGGGCCTTTAGAACGTGACAGGAATGCGAAGGGGAGACCAGCGCGTGGCAGTCAAAAGGAAACGTGCTGCCAATACATAGAAGCCTGTACCCAGGACCGAGAGACAGACACGTTCAAGAAGCGGCCCTTCGGGCCTGTCTTGAAGGGTAGCCAGCAAAACCCGCTAGCGCCTGGCGCTCCCCGCGAGTAGGTGTAGGCCAGTCTCGTTACCGGCCGCGGCTTGTCACTTCGCATAGACGCAAAAAAGGACGGAGAAAGCTCCATCCTTTTTTAGCGCCATAGTTTTAGCCGCGGCCGATTATGGATAGAAGCTGCCTTATTTCGGAGTATTTCGCCCGCTGCGGCGGGCGACCAGGCGCTGTCCGCCCTGGACCCGGACCGGACTGATGTCCGGTGACAGAAAGGCTAACCGGTACTGGGCGTCGGGCTTCGGGCACGGTGCCGCATGGGCAGGTGCGGTGGATTCCCCAGTCCGTCAAAGGCAGGGGAATCGCCCCGCCCTGTACTCGCCCAGACTCCAGGCACCCACCATCCCTTTCGCAAACCGTTAAGCCGCGAAGCGGCGGGTAGGGTCTGTCAGCGGCCATCAGGCCGCGCGTCAGCGCCGGGTAGGGTCTGGATTTGACCTCCAGGCCGCAGGGGTCGTGTATACTCGGGGGACACGGCTTCGAATTGCACAAATGCGCTCGTAAGATACTGAACCGCTTTGGTCCGCCAGCCTGTCCCAGGTGATCTCTGCCTCCCCGTCCCGGCCTACCAGTGTCACCGTCTCCCCTGCCTGTACCCCCGGTACCTCTGTCACATCTATCATCAGCTGGTCCATACAAAGCCTCCCCGCAATGGGTACCAGCTGCCCGCGGACAATGGCCTGCCCCTCCTGCCACAAGCACCGGGGCAGGCCATCCGCATATCCAATGGAGACGGTGGCGATCCGCCGGGGCCCCTCCGCCCGGTACCTCCGCCCATAGCTCAGGGTGTCCCCCGGGGCGATCTCCTTGACCATCTCCACCGCTGCCCGCAATGACATGACCGGCTCCAGGGGGAAACAGCCCTCCATCTCCTCCGAGGGCGCCAGCCCATAGCTGACGATTCCGAACCGGCACATTCCAAGCCGCTTTTCCGGGGAAAGGATCGTCGCCGCGGAGTTGGCACAGTGAAGGAGCCCCAGGTCGAAGCCCTCCTTGCCAAGGGCCTCACAAAAGCCGGTAAAGCGCCTGAACTGCTCCTCCGTAAAGGCAACGGCCTCCTCCCCCAGCTCGTCCGCCACGGCGAAGTGGGTAAAGGCCCCGGTGCAGCGAAGCTGGGGGTTTTGGAGGATCTCCCGGGCCTCGGCAAGGCTCCCCTCCACCAAGGGGCGCAGGCCCAGGCGGCCCATGCCGCTGTCCACCATCAGGTGAAACTCCACCCTCTCCCCCGCCTTTGCGGCTTCCTCCCCCAGGGCAGCCGCGTACTCCCCGGAGTAAACCCCCTGGGTAAGCCTTCCTGCGGCCAGCCGCCCCGCTTCCTGGGGCGGAGTGTACCCGAAAATCAGGACCGGCCTTGTAACGCCGCCCTGCCGCAGCTCCTCCCCTTCCTCCAGGGTGGCAACACCAAACCAGTCGGCCCCTTCTGCCTCCAGGGTAAGGGCCACCTGAACCGCCCCGTGGCCGTATGCGTTGGCTTTCACCACTGCCAGATATTTCTGCTCCGGCGTCAAAAGCCCCCGGAGCCTCCTGTAGTTCCGCCGCAAAGCCTCCAGGTCGATCTCTGCCCTGCACCGCTGATTCCATTCCATGGTCATCTCTCCCCTTTTTTGATGGTTCCTTTCCCTCCAGTATAGCTTTTTTCTCCGGTTTTTACAACCGGATTGCAGAATTCCCCCGGGAAATGGCGCCCTGCGTTCTCACCTGGCTTCCTGCCAGGGGCTTCCCCAGGAAACTTTACAATTATTTCATTGCAAAGTGTCGGGTCATGGCCTATAATATCCTTATGTTAGGAGTTGATACCGTGTCAAATTATAATGGATACCGCTGCCCGGTGTGCGGCAAGGCCTTCGTCACGGAGGACGATGTGGTGGTCTGCCCCGACTGCGGCGCCCCCCATCACCGGGCCTGCTACCGGAGCCTTGGCCACTGTGCCTTCGAGGACCGCCATGCCGCCGGGGAGCAGTGGTCCCCCCTTCCCCCTGATGATGACGCCCAAGAGCCCGCCGGGCAGACCGGGACCACCGTCCCCTGTCCCAGGTGCGGATCCCATAACCCGGCAAGCAATATCTTCTGCCAGGTGTGCGGCCAGCAGCTTACCGCCGGACAGGCCCCCGGCCCCTCCCCTTACGGCCCTTCCGCCGATGGTCAGGGCTACCGCCCCGCCGCCTCCCCTGGCCAGAATGCCGCCGGGCAGGAAAATGTCCCCCCCTGGGTCCAGACCCTGTTCACCCAGGTGATGGAGGAGCCGGAGATCGCCCCCGGCATCTCCAACCGGGAGGTCTGCGACTATGTGGGGCCCAACAACCTGGTGTTCCTTCTCCGGTTCCAGCGGCTGCTCCGCTCCGGGAGCCGGATCTCCATTAATTGGAGTGCCTTCTTCTTTTCCTTCTTTTACTGCTATTACCGGAAGATGTACAAGATGGGGACGGTACTGCTGGTCATCACCATCGCCTCCCTGATCCCCACCTTCCTGTGCATCCCCTCGGCCGCCCCCATGATCCTCGATCTGTTCCAGCAAAACGCCCTGACCACCGAGGCCCTTAACGCTCTGCCCATTGCCCCCCAGCTGATGCTGGCCTCCAATATCTACAACATTACCAGCATCGCCATCCGGCTTTTCTGCGGGCTCTTTTTCAACGCGGCCTACTGCCGCCAGGTCTGCCAGGGCATTCTGACGGTGCGGGAACGGGAGCACTGCTCCTCCGGCTCGCCGGAATACCACTACGCCCTGATCCGCAGGGGCGGGGTAAACATCAACGCGGTGCTGCTTGTGATCTGCTGCATCATTGTGCTGTATGTCCTTGTCTCCTTCGGCTTCGCCTATCAAATGCTGCTGTAAGGGAGGAACTATGCTGTGAAAGTGACAAAAGCTGTCATCCCCGCGGCCGGGCTGGGCACCCGGGTGCTCCCCGCCACAAAATCCGTGCCCAAGGAAATGCTCCCCATTGTGGACCGCCCTGCCATACACTATATTGTGGAGGAGGCGGTTCGGGCCGGGATCACCGATATTTTAATTATCACCAGCCGCGGAAAATCCAGCGTGGAGGACTATTTTGACCGCGCCCCGGAGCTGGAGGACCGGCTGCTGGCTTCCGGGAAGGAGGACCTTTACCGCCAGGTCACCGAGGTGACCCGCATGGCCAACATCCAGTATGTCCGCCAGCAGGAGGCCAAGGGCCTGGGCCACGCGGTGCTTTGCGCCAAAAGCTTTGTGGGCAGCGACCCCTTTGCGGTCCTTTACGGGGATGATGTCATCGTCTCCCCGCCGGACCAGCCGGCCATTGGACAGCTCTGCCGGGCCTATGACCAGTACGGCCTGGGGGTGGTGGGCATCAAGGAGGTCACCCCGGAACAGATCGTCAAGTACTCCTCCCTGGCGGTGGAGCCCCTGGAGGACCGCATCTACAAGGTCACCGACATGGTGGAAAAGCCCGCCCCGGATAAGATCCTCTCCCTGTATTCCATTTTGGGCCGGTGCGTCCTGCCTGCGGATATTTTTACGATCCTGGAAAACACCCCCCCGGGCGCAGGGGGAGAGCTCCAGCTTACCGACGCCATGCGCACCCTGACCCACACCCGGGGGATGACCGGGGTGGACTATGTGGGAAAGCGGTACGACATGGGGAACAAGCTGGGGGTCCTGGAGGCCATCGTCGAGGTGGGGGCCGCCCACCCGGAGATCGGCGAAGGCTTTCAAGCCTATTTGCGGGAATTCTGTAAAACCCTTTGATCCTTCGGATGCAGACACAACCAAAAGCAGGGGCCAGAGGCCCCTGCTTTTTTGTTCCCGGAAACACGATTGTAAAATGCCGCAGAAGGTCAGCCTATATCTTCCCCGTGCTCTTCTGCTTGAGATACTCGTTGATAAACCCGTCCAGATCCCCGTCCATAACCGCCTGGACATTGCTGGTTTCGAAGCCGGTGCGATGATCCTTTACCATGGTGTAGGGCATAAAGACATAGGAGCGGATCTGGCTGCCCCAGGCGATGTCCTTCTGGTCCCCCTTAATGTCCTCGATTTTGTCCAGGTGCTCCCGCTCCTTAATCTCGATCAGCTTGGAGCGAAGCATATTCATAGCCACCTCCCGGTTCTGGAACTGGCTGCGCTCCACCTGGCAGGCCACCACAATGCCGGTGGGGATGTGGGTGAGGCGCACCGCCGAGGAGGTCTTGTTCACCTTCTGGCCGCCGGCGCCGCTGGACCGGTAAACGTCCATCTTAATATCCTCCTCCCGGATCTCCACCGACATATCGGCGGTGATCTCCGGCATTACCTCCAGGGAGGCAAAGGAAGTCTGGCGGCGGCCCGAGGCATCAAAGGGGGAGACACGGACCAGGCGGTGAACCCCGGTTTCCGCCTTGAGATAGCCGTAGGCATTAGGGCCCTCCACCAGAATGGAGGCGGACTTGATCCCCGCCTCGTCCCCATCCAGATAGTCCAGGATCTTGTAAGTGAAGCCCTTCTTTTCAATATACATGGTGTACATGCGGTAGAGCATCTGGGCCCAATCCTGGGCCTCGGTACCGCCGGCCCCGGCATGAAAGGTGAGGATGGCGTTGCGGCTGTCGTACTCCCCGGTGAGAAGGGTGGAGAGGGTCATTGTCTCCATCTCCTTCTGGAGGGTATCGGTATCCCTCAGGGCCTCCTCGTAAACAGAGTCGTCCTCCTCCCCCAGGCCCAGCTCGATCAGGGTGAGGGTATCATCATAGAGGGCAGTCAGGCGGCGGTAGCTTTCCAGCTTGCCCTTTACCGCCCCGGCCCGCTGGAGGATCTTCTGGGAGGCCTCGGCATTATCCCAAAAGCCGGGCTCGGCGGTGCGCTGATCCAGCTCCTGGCTTTCGATCTCCAGGCGGTCAATATCCAGCGCCTGGCGCAGCTCCCGCAGGGGGGGCTCCATGGCGGTAAGGCGCAGTCTCAATTCATCCAGTTCCAACATTGGCATAAGCAATACCCCTTCTATCCTCTTAAATTCTGTTTGTTCTGTTAGCTTACTTATTTTATCCTATTTTCCTGCAAATGTAAAGGCGGCAGAAGGGGGTTTTTGGCGCAGTCTTCTGCCTTTATCCCCAAAAGCAAAATGCCCCTCCCGGGTGGGAAGGGCGTTTTTGTTTTGGCAGATACCGGCTCAGTCGCTGACGTAGGGCAGCAGGGCCAGGTGGCGGGCACGCTTGATGGCCACGGTCAGCTGGCGCTGATGGCGGGCGCAGGTGCCGGTGACACGGCGGGGAACGATCTTCGCGCGCTCGGAAAGATACCGGCGCAGGCGGGGAACGTCCTTGTAGTCGATGGTCTCAATTTTATCCACGCAAAAGGCGCAGACCTTCCGGCGGGGGCGGCGGTCGCGCATGGGTCTTTCAGTACGCTCCATAATTAGGAAACCCTCCTTTTCAGGTTAATGATGATCAGAACGGGAGATCGTTATCGGTCTCCACTTCCTCAAAATCGCTGGCGGCTCCGCTGGAGTAAGCCACAGGGGCGGCGGGAGCAGGGGTCGCCGGAACGGCCTGCATAGCGGGACCGGCGCTGCCGCTGGATTTGCCGCCGACAAAGAAAACATTGTCAGCGACCACTTCCACGGCGGTACGCTTATTCCCCTGGCGGTCCTCGTAGTTCCGGGTCTGGATGGTACCCTCGATACCGATGGCATCGCCCTTATGGAAATACTTGGACACAAACTCGGCCTGCTGGCGCCAGCAAACAATGGTAATAAAGTCTGCCTTACGCTCACCGTCCTGGCCTTTAAAGCGGCGGTCAACAGCGATTTGGAAGTTGACCAGATAGATGCCGCTGGTGGTCTGCTTCAGCTCCGGGTCGGCAGTAAGCCTGCCGATAAGGATCGCCTTGTTAAACATAGCAGAACCTCCTTACTTTGCGACGATAAGGGAACGGAGAACGCCATCCGTGATCTTGTAGACACGGTCCAGCTCTGCGGGGAACTCGGGGGGGCAGGTGAAATTCACCAGCACATAATACCCCTCCAGCTCGTCCTGGATCTCGTAGGCCAGGCGGCGCTTTCCCCAATCATCCACAGAATCGATGGTACCGTTCTGCTCGATGAGGGCTTTGAACTTTTCCACCAGTGCGGTGGTAGCGTCCTCGCCGTTCTTGGTGGTGATCACCATAATGGTCTCATAGCTTACGTTGGGCTTGGTCATATTTTTTACACCTCCTTATGGACATTAGGCCCCGGCAGGATTGCAAACGGGGCAAGGAGTTAGGCCGTTTTTCGGCATAACAGCAACATTATAACGGAAACAGAGCAATTTGTCAACCCCTCAGACCCTACGGGGAGTGGCCACAGAGCGAAGTTAAAGGAAGTCAACAAGAGCAAAGGGGATTTCCCCTTTTGGATGGTGAAGACGATAGTTGTATTTGGCAATACCAAAGCGATTATAAGCAGCAACAAAGACTTCTACCACTGCATAAAGAGTTTCCAGCTTTCGAGGGAAACACCTGCTT
>JAAWEO010000118.1 GCA_022794295.1 Angelakisella sp.
GGCGCTGTCCGCCCTGGACCCGGACCGGACTGATGTCCGGTGACAGAAAGGCTAGCCGGTACTGGGCGTTGGGCTTCGGGCATGGTGCTGCGCCGGCAGGTGTAATAGCTTCTCCAGGCTGCGCAAAAATTGCTGATCCGCTATTGACAACCGTGCCCTCCCGGAATTATAATATCTGCAATAACTAAAATGCACCGATTGAGGAAAGTACCTGCCCAGTGTTTGCCTACAGAGAGCCCCGGACAGCTGAAAACGGAGCGGTGAACAGGATAGCGAAGTTCCCTCATGAGCAGCCAGGGTGAAAGCTTTGCCAAAGTAGCCCCGGACGGGATTTCCGCCGTTATCTGGAAAAGGATATGTCTGTATCCTGCTAAGCGGCGGGGTTCTCCCCGCAATTCGAGTGGTACCATGGGCCATTAACGCTCACCTCGAGTTCCCTGAAAAGGGAACCGGAGGCGGGCTTTTTTTGTGCCGGAAAATCAGTGCGTGGAAAGGATGATCGTCTCGTGAAAGAATTGATGCTGGGCAATCAGGCTGTTGCCCGGGGCCTCTGGCAGGCGGGCTGCCAGGTGGTCTCCAGTTACCCCGGTACCCCCAGTACCGAGATTACCGAGTTCGCCAGTACTTACCCCGAGCTCTATACCGAATGGGCCCCCAACGAGAAGGTGGCCTATGAGGCCGCTATGGGGGCATCCATCGCAGGGGCCCGGGCCTTTTGTGCCATGAAGCATGTGGGCCTGAATGTGGCCGCGGACCCCCTCTTTACCACCGCATATACCGGGGTGGGGGGCGGTATGGTGGCCGCTGTGGCCGATGACCAGGGGATGCATTCCTCCCAGAATGAGCAGGACAGCCGCCGTTATGCCGTGGCCGCCAAGGTCCCCATGGTGGAGCCTGCCGACAGCCAGGAGTGCGCCAACTATACCGAAGCCGCCTTCCAGCTTTCAGAGGAGTTCGATACCCCCGTTCTCCTGCGGCTGTCCACCCGGGTGAGCCATTCCCAAAGCCTGGTGGAGACAAAGGACCGCCAGGAGCTCCCCCTGAAGGACTACCGGAAGGACCCCGGAAAGTATGTGATGATGCCCGCCAATGCCAAGAAGCGCCGGGTCACCGTGGAGGAACGGACCGCCGCCCTGACAAGGTACGCCGAGACCACCCCCCTGAACCGCGTGGAGGAGGGGAGCGACCGGCGGATCGGGGTCATTACCGCTGGGATCTGCTACCAGTATGTCCGGGAGGCTATGCCTGACGCGCCGGTCCTTAAATTGGGGCTGCTCAATCCCCTGCCGGTGGAGCTGATCCGGAGCTTTGCCGCCACAGTGGATACTGTTGTGGTGGCAGAGGAGCTGGACCCGGTTATTGAGGACCACTGCAAGGGGATCGGCGTTCCGGTCCGGGGGAAGGAGCTGTTTGGGGCCATTGGGGAGCTGAGCCAGAACCTCATCCGGGAAAAGCTGCTGAAGCTTCCCCCCCTCCCCAGCTGCAAACACCCCGGGGAGCTGCCGGTGCGGCCCCCCATTCTCTGCCCGGGCTGCCCCCACCGGGGACTGTTCTATACCCTCCACAGGCTGGGACTGACGGTGTTCGGGGATATTGGCTGCTACACCCTGGGGAGCCTGCCGCCCCTTTCCGCCATGGATACCACCCTTTGCATGGGGGCCTCCATTTCCGGGCTGCACGGGTTTTTAAAGGCCCGGGGGGAGGAGGCCGCCAGGACGGCGGTGGCGGTGATCGGGGACAGCACCTTTGTCCACAGCGGCATCACCGGCCTGGTGGACACCGTTTACAACAAGGGCCTTTCCACTGTGATCATCCTGGATAACTCCATCACCGGAATGACCGGCCACCAGGAGAACCCCACCACCGGGAAGGATATCCACCACCAGCCCGCCCCCCGGCTCTCCCTGGAAGGGGTCTGCCGGGCCGTGGGGGTGGAAAAGGTCCTTGTTGCCGACCCGGGGGACCTGGCCACCATGAAAAGCGCGGTTCAGGAGGCCCTTGCCTGGGACGGTCCCGCTGTGGTTATTGCCCGGCGCCCCTGCGCCCTCCTTAAGGGGGTCAGGCGGCTGCCGCCGGTACAGGTGGAGGAAAGCCGGTGCATCGGCTGCCGGGCCTGTATGGGGATTGGCTGCCCGGCCATCTCCTTTGGGGATGGAAAGGCCCGGATCGACGAGACCCTCTGTGTGGGGTGTGGCCTTTGTGAAGGGCTTTGCCCGAAAAACGCCATCAAGGAGGAGAAGGGGAAATGACCAGAAACATTATGATTGCAGGGGTAGGGGGCCAGGGGACCCTGCTGGCCAGCAAGGTGTTGGGGAGCCTGCTTCTTTCCCAGGGATACGACGTAAAGGTCTCGGAGGTCCACGGGATGGCCCAGCGGGGGGGCTCGGTGGTGACCTATGTCCGGTACGGGGAGAAGGTGGCCTCGCCCATCATTGACAAGGGGGAGGCGGATGTGCTGGTGGCCTTTGAGCTGCTGGAGGCCGCCCGCTGGGTATCCTGGCTGAAGCCGGAGGGAACCCTCATCGCCAACATCCAGAAGATCCTGCCCATGCCTGTCATCACCGGGGCAGCCGCCTACCCGGAGGACCTGGCTGAAAGGCTGGGGGAGATCTGCTGGGATCCCATTTTGGTGGACGCCCTGACCCCGGCGGAGAAGGCGGGGAGCGCCAAGGCGGTAAATGTAGTGCTGCTGGGCATCCTTTCCGCCGTTCTGGGGATGCCGGAGGAACCCTGGCTCGCCGTTCTTACAGAGCATTTGAAGCCTGCCCTGGTGGAGATGAACATGGACGCTTTCCGCCGGGGCCGGGAGATGGCGAAAAACTGACTGCAAAGAGAGGAGAGGATCCCTATGAGTGATAGAACCTGGAACCCCATTGAGACCGCCCCCGTAGAGGAGATCAAGGCGCTTCAGCTGGCGCGGCTGATCCACAATGTTTACCATGTCTACCAAAACGTTCCCTACTACCGCCAGCGGATGGACGAGGCGGGGGTGAAGCCGGGGGACATCCACACCCTGCAGGACCTGGCAAAGCTGCCCTTCACCTACAAGCAGGACCTGCGGGACACCTATCCCTATGGCTTGTTTGCCGTACCCATGAAGGAGGTGGTGGAGCTCCACGCCTCATCCGGGACCACCGGAAAGCAGATCGTAGCAGGGTACACCCAGAAGGATCTGGATATTTGGGGGGACTGCGCCGCCCGGGCCATTGTGGCCGCCGGAGGCTCCCCCAAGAGCAAGGTCCATGTTTCCTATGGCTACGGGCTTTTCACCGGCGGTCTGGGGCTTCACTACGGGGCCCAGACCCTGGGGGCGGTGGCCATCCCGGTTTCCTCCGGCAACACCAAGCGCCAGGTGCAGATCCTCCAGGATTTTGAAAGCGACATCCTCTGCTGTACCCCCTCCTACGCCACCTACATCGGGGAGACCCTGCGGGAGATGGGGGTCAAGCCGGAGGATATCAAGCTGAGCGCCGGCATCTTCGGGGCGGAGCCCTGGACCGAGGACAGCCGCCGGAACATCGAGTCCCTGCTGGGCATAAAGGCCTACGATATCTACGGCCTTACCGAGATTATCGGCCCCGGTGTGGCCTACGAGTGCAGCGAGCAGACGGGAATGCACATCTGCGAGGACCACTTCCTGCCGGAGATCATCGACCCGGACACCGGGGAGGTCCTCCCCGAGGGCACTGCCGGGGAGCTGGTGTTCACCTGTATCTCCAAGGAGGCCTTCCCCCTGCTGCGGTACCGCACCCGGGATATTGCCACCCTAAGCCGGGAAAAATGCTCCTGTGGGCGCACCCTGATTAAAATGACCAAGCCCAGGGGCCGCACCGACGATATGCTTATTATCCGGGGGGTCAATGTCTTCCCGTCCCAGATCGAGACGGTGCTGTTCCAGACCAGCCAGACCTCCCCCCACTACCTGATCACGGTGGACCGGGTGAACAACACCGATACCCTGGAGATTCAGGTGGAAATGACCGACGACTTCCAGTTCGATGCTGTTCGTCTGGTGGAGCAGAAGCAGCGGGAGATCGAATCCGCCCTTCAGTCCACCCTGGGCATCAGCCCCAAGGTGCGCCTGGTAAGCCCCAAAACGATCCAGCGCAGCGAAGGAAAAGCCACCCGGGTCATCGACAAACGGAAGCTGTATTGATATAATGATAGAATAAGGATACAAGGGAGGTTTTTTCATGACTGTTAAACAGCTTTCCGTTTTTGTAGAGAACAAGCAGGGCCGCCTTTCGGAGATCACCGGTATCCTGCACAGCGCCGGGGTGGATATCCGGGCCCTGTCCCTGGCGGACACCACCGACTTCGGCATTCTCCGCCTGATTGTGGACAAGGAGGAGGCCGCAGAGACTGCCCTGCGTGGGGCGGGGTTCACTGTCAGCCTTACTCCGGTCATTGCCATCGGTGTGGCCGACTGCCCCGGCGGCCTGGCCAAGGCCATGACCGTCCTCCGGGACGGGGGGATCAGTGTGGAGTACATGTATGCCTTTATCAGCCGCACCGCCAACACCGCCTACGTCATCCTGCGGGTGGATGACAACGAGAAGGCGGCGGGGCTGGTGCAGGAAGCCGGCTTCGGGCTTTTGACCGAAGACGAGATCGGAAAGTAAATCCAATCTAAAACCAATGGCCCGCCCCCTGAAACAGGCTTTGAACCGAAGGGGAGCGGGTCCTTTGCCGGAGGTGCCGCTATGTCTGTTCCGTCCTTTTCCATCCCTGCCCCTGCCGCCGCCATTCTGGACCGGCTGGAGGCCGCCGGGCACGAGGCCTGGGCTGTGGGGGGCTGTGTCCGGGACAGCCTTCTGGGGCTGGTCCCCCACGACTGGGACCTTTGCACCTCCGCCGCCCCGGAGGAGATGGTCCGCGCCTTCCAGGGGTGGACCGTCATCCCCACCGGACTGCGCCATGGGACCCTTACCGTCCGGCTGGAGGGGGAGAACTGGGAGGTCACCACCTACCGGGCCGACGGGAGCTACACCGACCACCGGCGCCCCGACAGTGTCCGGTTTGTAACCAGCCTGGAGGAGGATCTTTCCCGCCGGGATTTTACCGTTAACGCCATTGCCTGGCACCCCCGCCGGGGCCTCCGGGACCCTATGGGCGGCGCAGCGGACCTGGAGAAGGGCGTTTTGCGGTGTGTGGGAGACCCCCGGCGGCGCTTTGACGAGGACGCCCTGCGGATCCTCCGGGGGGTGCGCTTTGCCGCCTGGTACAGCCTTGCCCCGGCGGAGGAGACCGCCGCCGCCATCCACGGGGAGCGGGAGCTTCTGCACCGGGTGGCCCCGGAGCGGTGCATGGCGGAGCTGCGGCGGCTCCTTTGCGCCCCGGGGGAGGGACTGGGGCCCATTTTGCGGGAGTTCTGGGACATTCTGGCGGAGCTGCCCGGCCTTGACTATTTGGGGGCGCTGGAAGGATACGACCAGCAGAACCCCCACCACACCCTGGACTTAAAGGAGCACACCATTGCGGCGGTGGTTTCTGTTCCGGCCCGGGAGGAGTTGCGGCTGGCGGCACTTCTCCATGACGGGGGGAAGCCCCGGTGCCGGACGGTGGACCGGGAGGGGATCGCCCACTTTTACGGTCACCCCAGGGAAGGGGCGCGGCTGGCGGAGAATGCCCTGCGGGCGCTGCGGTGCGAAAATGCTTTGCGGCAAAGGGTGGTGCAGCTGGTAGAGCTTCACGACCTGTGGGTACCGCCTACCCTGCCCGCGGCCAGGCGGTGGCTGGGGCGGCTGGGGGAGGAGGGGCTGCGGGATCTTTTGGCATTGGAACGGGGGGATACTCTGGGGCACGCGCCTGGGTGCCAGGGGGAGCGGCTGGAGCTTTTGGACCGGTGGGAGGCGCTGGTGGACGAGGCGGTATCAGCGGGGGAATGCTTAGGGCTTCGGGACCTGAAGATAAACGGGAGGGACCTAATGGAGATGGGGGTACCGGCGGGGCCGGAGATGGGGAGGGTGCTGAGGTACCTGTTAGAAGAAGTACAGGAGGGCAGGCTGCCCAACGAGCATGAAGCCCTGCGGGCGGCCTGGAGGCCGAATCCAGACCCTACCCGGCGCTGCGCGCCTTGACGGTGTGCGAAAGGAATAGTGGGTGCCTGGAGTCCGAATGAGTACAGGGCGGGGCGATTCCCCTGCCTTTGACGGACCGGGGCGGGCGAGGTTTTTGCCGGCGCAGCACCATGCCCGAAGCCCAACGCCCAATACCGGGTAGCCTTTCTGTCACCGGACACAGTCCGGTCCGGGTCCAGGGCGGACAGCGCCTGGTCGCCCGCCGTGGCGGGCGAAATACCTTTGTATGAGGCAGCATCCTTCGATTTAGGCCGCGGCTAATAATATGGCGCTAAGTAAGGACGGAAAGCTTTCCGTCTTTTTTGCGTCTGTGCGAAGTGACAAGCCGCGGCCGGAACGAGACTGACCGTTACCCACTCGCGGGGAGCGCCAGGCGCTGGCGGTTTTGTCTGTCTACCCTTCAAGACAGGCCCGGAGGGCCGCTTCTTGAACGGGCTGTCTTTCGGTCCTGGGTACAGTGTTTTGGTATGTGATAGTCTTGTTTTTCTTTGACTGCCACGCGATGGTCTGGCCCTTCGCATTCCTGTCTCGTTCTAAAGGTCTTTTGTCTCGTTTCGCCTCCCCGGCGAGGGGTCACTTTCTGTTGCGACAGAAAGTAACCAAAGAGCGCCCAGGGGTTAGGCGCGCGGACCTTCTGCGGAA